>CAZLUX010000109.1:0-9541 GCA_964562815.1 uncultured Enterobacteriaceae bacterium | reverse complement strand
GCGGGCATTCCGCCGCCATGGCGCGCGCTGGTGGTGGTCCCGACCATGCTCGGCAGCGCGCAGAACGTCGAGGATCTGATCGAGGCCCTGGAAGTCACGTTCCTGGCGAATCGCGATGCGCGCCTGCACTTCGGGCTGTTGACCGACCTGCGGGATGCGGACCGGGAGTCGCTCCCCGAGGACGGGCCGCTGGTGGGGCTGGCTCAAACTAGGATAAACGAGCTGAACGCCAAATACGGCGCCGGCGGGGATCGAAGCAACGACGACATCTTCTTCCTGTTCCATCGGCCCCGGCGCTGGAACGCGCGGGAACGGCTCTGGATGGGCTACGAGCGCAAGCGCGGCAAGCTTGCGGATCTGAACGCGCTGCTGCGCGGCGACGCCGGAGATCGCTTTTCGCTCGTTGTCGGCGACGCCGCGGTCCTGTCGGAGGTAAAGCACGTCATTACGCTGGACACCGATACGCAGCTGCCGCGCGATGCGGCCCGGCAGTTCGTCGGCGCCATGGCGCACCCGCTCAATCGCCCGCGCTACGACGAAGCGAGGCGGCGCGTCGTCGAGGGCTACGGCATCCTGCAGCCGCGCGTGGCGCCGAGCCTGCCGGGGACGAACCGCTCGCGCTATGCGCGCCTGCACGCGGGCGAAGCGGGCATCGACCCGTACACGCGCGCCGTCTCTGACGTGTACCAGGACGTGTTCGGCGAGGGCTCGTTCATCGGCAAGGGGATCTACGACGTCGATGCGTTCGAGCAGGCCCTCGGCGGACACTTCCCCGAGAATCGGATCCTCAGCCACGATCTGCTCGAGGGGTGTTACGCGCGCGCGGGATTGTTGAGCGACGTGCGGTTGTACGAGGACTACCCGGCCCGCTACAGCGCCGACGCGAACCGGCGCTACCGCTGGATTCGCGGCGACTGGCAGCTCGCGGGGTGGCTGCGGCGGCGGGTTCCGGGCGAGGGGGCGCAACCCCGCGCCAATCCGCTCTCGATGCTGTCGCAGTGGAAGTTGTTCGACAACCTTCGGCGCAGCCTTGTTCCGGCGGCGCTGGTGCTGGTGTTGCTGCTGGGATGGACGATCCTGAGGCCGGCCTGGCTCTGGACCCTGGCGGCGATCGCCATCATGCTGATTCCCTCGTTGTGCGCCTCGATCCTCGAGGCGCTGCGCAAGCCCGACGAGGTTCTGCTGCGACAGCACTTCGCAGCCACGGCGCGCTCGGCTTTGCGCCAGCTCACGCAAGCGGCCTTCGCGCTTGCCTGCCTCCCGTACGAGGCGTTCTACAGCCTGGATGCCATTGCCCGCACGGCCTGGCGCATGCTGGTGGTCCGCAGAGGATTGCTCGAATGGAATCCCTCGGGCGAGGCGGATCGCGAAGGGGCCAGGCTCGGCCGCAGCGACCTCGCCGCGACTTTCCGCTCGATGTGGGTCGCTCCCGGCATCGCCGCCGCGACGGCGATCCATCTGGCGGCCGCGAACCGGACGGCGCTCGTCGTTGCGGGGCCGATACTGCTGCTTTGGCTCGCCGCGCCCGCCATCGCGTGGTGGGTCAGCCGCCCGCTCGCACGCCGCAAGGCGACCCTGACGCGCGAGCAGACGCGCTTCCTGCGCGAGCTCGCGCGCCGCACCTGGGCCTTCTTCGAGAGCTTCGTCGGCCCGGACGATCACTGGCTGCCGCCCGACAACTACCAGGAGCATCGCGTCGACGCGCTCGCGCATCGCACTTCACCGACCAACTTGGGCCTCGCACTGCTGGCGAATCTGTCCGCCTACGACTTCGGCTACCTGACGGCCGGACAGCTCGTCGAGCGCACGGCGCACACCCTGCACACGATGGACGGGCTGGAGCGCTACCGGGGGCACTTCTACAACTGGTACGACACGCAGACGCTGCAGCCGCTGCCGCCGCTATATGTCTCGACGGTCGACAGCGGCAACCTTGCGGGCCACCTGCTGACCCTGCGTGCGGGGCTGCTCGCACTGCCCGACGACGCGATCCTGCCGAGGCGGCTGTTCGACGGCTTGAGCGACACGCTCGGCCTGATCGGGGACGCGGCGCCGTTGCGCGAGGAGCTGGAGTCCGCGCGCGCGGCGCCGCCGAAGACGCCCGCCGCGGCCCGTGCCTGCCTCGAGCGCCTGGCCGGTGCTGCCGCCGGCGCAGCCGGCGGCGAGGGCGAGGCGGGGAGCTGGGCGCAGGCGCTCGCCCGTCAATGCCGCGCGGCGCTCGACGAGCTGTCGTTCCTCGCCCCGTCCGAGCTCGACGCGATACCGACCCTGCGTCAACTCGCGAAACCGGGTCCGCAGCTCGCGCAAGCGAGCGCCCGGGCACGCGAGAGGATGGCGGCCATCGAACGCCTGGCGCAGCAATGCGGCGAGCTCGCGCACATGGAGTACGACTTCCTGTTCGACACGTCGCGCCAGCTGCTGACCATCGGTTACAACGTGACCGAGCGCCGGGCGGACGCCAGTTACTACGATCTGCTGGCCTCTGAAGCGCGCTTGTGCAGTTTCGTCGCCATCGCGCAGGGGCGGCTGCCGCAGGAGAACTGGTTCGCTCTGGGGCGCCTGCTTACCGGCACCGGCGGAGAGCCGGTTCTCCTGTCGTGGAGCGGCTCGATGTTCGAGTACCTGATGCCGCTGCTGGTGATGCCGACCTACGACAACACGCTGCTCGACCAGACCTGCAAGGCGGCCGTGGCCAGGCAGATCGAGTACGGACGGCAGCGCGGCGTTCCGTGGGGCATGTCGGAGTCTGGCTACAACACCGTCGACGTGCATCTCAACTACCAGTACCGCGCGTTCGGGGTGCCGGGCCTCGGGCTCAAGCGCGGGCTGGCCGACGATCTGGTCGTTGCGCCGTATGCCTCGGCGCTGGCGCTGATGGTGGCGCCCGAGGAGGCATGCCTGAATCTGCAGCGCCTCGCCGCCGATGGGCTCATCGGCAAGCTCGGCTTGTTCGAGGCGATCGACTACACGCCGGCGCGGCAGCGGCGCGGGCAGGCGAGCGCGGTGGTGCGTGCCTACATGGCGCACCACCAGGGCATGAGCCTGCTCGCGCTGGCCTACCTGGTGCTGGAGCGTCCGATGCAGCGCCGCTTCGAGTCGGAGCCGCTGTTCCAGGCGGTCATGTTGCTGCTGCAGGAGCGCATCCCCAGGGCCACGGCGCTGTTCCCGCACACCGCGCAGCTGTCCGAGGTGCGCTCGACGTCGGTCGGCGCGGAAACGCCGATTCGGGTATTCGACAGCCCCGACACGCCGATGCCCGAGGTGCAGTTGCTGTCGAACGGCCGCTACCACGTGATGGTCACCAACGCAGGAGGCGGCTACAGCCGCTGGAAGGATCTGGCCGTCACGCGCTGGCGCGAAGACGGCACCTGCGACAACTGGGGCGCGTTCTGCTACATCCGCGACGTCGCGAGCGGGGCGTTCTGGTCGAGCGGCTATCAGCCGACGCTCGCCCGCCCGGAGAACTATGAAGCGATTTTCTCCGAGGGGAGGGCCGAGTTTCGCCGCCGCGATTCCGTCGCCGCCGGGGGCGGCCGTTTCGAGACGCATACCGAGATCGTCGTATCGCCGGAGGACGACATCGAGCTGCGCCGGGTGCACATCACCAATCGATCGTCGCAGCGCAGGGAGATCGAGGTTACGAGTTACGCCGAGGTGGTGATCGCGCCGCCGGCCGCGGACGCGCTTCATCCGGCCTTCAGTAATCTCTTCGTGCAGACCGAGATCATGCGCGAGCGGCGCGCGATCCTGTGCACGCGCCGGCCCCGCTCCCTCGGCGAGCAGGCGCCCTGGATGCTACACCTGGTGGCGGTGCACGGCGCGCACGACGGCGTGGTGTCCTACGAGACGGACCGCGCGCGCTTCATCGGCCGCGCACGCAGCGCCGCCGCTCCCCTGGCGATGGGCGACCCGGCGACGCTCTCCGGCAGCGAGGGCTCGGTGCTCGATCCTGTCGTCGCGATCCGCTGCCGCGTGACGCTGGAGCCAGACGAGACGGCGACCCTCGACATGGTGTCCGGCATCGGCGAGACGCGCGCTGCGGCCTTGAGCCTGGTCGACAAGTACCAGGACCGGCGTCTCGCCGATCGTGTCTTCGAGCTGACCGGGACCCACAGCCAGGTGGTGCTGCGCCAGCTCAATGCCAGCGACGCCGACTCGCAGCTCTACGCGCACCTGGCCGGCTCCGTCATCTATGCCAACGCCTCGCTGCGCGCCGACGCGGCCGTGCTCATCAGGAATCGCCGCGGGCAGTCCGGACTCTGGGGATACGCCATCTCCGGCGACCTGCCGATCGTGCTGCTGCAGATCGGCGACGCGGCCAATATCGAGCTGGTGCGCCAGCTCGTGCAGGCCCACGCGTACTGGCGCCTGAAGGGGCTGGCGGTCGACCTGGTGATCTGGAACGAGGATCGCGCCGGTTACCGGCAACTGCTGCAGGATCAGATCATGGGACTGATCGCCTCGGGCACCGAGGCGAGCGTGGTCGATCGGCCAGGGGGCATCTTCGTGCGGCCGGCCGAGCAGATCTCCAGCGAGGACCGCATCCTGCTCGAATCGGTCGCGCGCGCCGTCATCACGGACGGCCGGGGAACGCTGGCGGAACAGCTCGGCCGTCGCGGCCCGCTGGAGCCGCGCGCGCCGCGGCTCGCGCCGAGCAAGAACCATCGACCCGAGGCACCCGCCGCCGCGGCGTTGCCGCGCCGCGACCTGATCCTGTCCAACGGGCTGGGAGGATTCACTCCCGACGGGCGCGAATACGTCATGACGCTCGCGCCCGGCGAGGTGACACCGGCGCCGTGGGTGAACGTGCTGGCGAATCGGCACTTCGGCAGCATCGTTTCGGAGCACGGCGCCGGCTACACCTGGAGCGAGAACGCGCACGAATACCGCCTCACGCCCTGGCACAACGACCCGGTGGGCGATCCGGGCGGAGAAGCCCTCTACCTGCGCGACGAAGAAAGCGGCCAGGTCTGGTCCCCCACGCCGTCGCCGGCGCGCGCCGCGGCGCCCTACGTCGTGCGGCACGGATTCGGCTACAGCGTCTTCGAGCACAGCTCCGGCGGCATCCGCTCCGAGCTGTGGATCTACGTCGCCATCGACGCCGCGGTCAAGTTCTCGGTGCTGAAGCTGCGCAACGAGTCGGGCCGGGCACGCAAGCTCTCCGCGACCGGCTACGTTGAATGGGTGCTGGGAGACCTGCGTGCGAAATCGGCCATGCATGTGAGCACCGAGATCGATCCCCGCAGCGGCGCACTCTGCGCGCGCAACCGGTACAACACCGAGTTCGCCGATCGGGTCGCCTTCTTCGACGTGGACGACGCGGCGCGCAGCCTGAGCGGCAACCGCGCCGAATTCGTCGGGCGCAACGGCACGCTGGGGAATCCGGCCGCCATGGGCCGCGCGCAGCTCTCCGGCAAGACCGGGGCAGGGCTGGATCCCTGCGGCGCGATCCAGGTGAGCTTCGAGCTGGCCGACGGCGAAGAGCGCGAGCTCGTCTTTCTTCTCGGCGCGGGGCGCGACCTCGATGACGCCGGCGATCTGGTGCAGCGCTTCCGCGGATCGTCGGCCGCGCGCGGCGCGCTCGAGGCGGTATGGCAGCACTGGAACCACACGCTGGGCGCGGTGCAGGTGGAGACCCTCGACCCCTCGATCAACGTGCTGACCAACGGCTGGCTGGTGTACCAGACCCTGGCGTGCCGGGTCTGGGCGCGCAGCGGCTACTACCAATCGGGCGGCGCCTTCGGCTTCCGCGACCAGCTGCAGGACGCGATGGCGCTCGTCCACGCCGAGCCCGCGCGGCTGCGCGAGCACCTGCTACTGTGCGCGAGCCGCCAGTTCCGGGAGGGAGACGTCCAGCACTGGTGGCATCCGCCATCTGGCCGGGGCGTGCGCACGCATTGCTCCGACGACTATCTCTGGCTGCCGCTGGCGGTGTGCCGCTACGTGGCGAGCACCGGGGACACGGGGGTGCTGGATGAATCCGTGCGCTTCCTCGAAGGGCGCCCGGTCAACCCGGAGGACGATTCCTACTACGACCTGCCCGGCCGCTCTGCCGAGGCGGCCAGCCTGTACGAGCACTGCATGCGTGCCGTCGCGCACGGCCTGCGCTTCGGCGAGCACGGCCTGCCGCTGATCGGCTCCGGCGACTGGAACGACGGCATGAACCGGGTGGGGATCGACGGCAAGGGCGAGAGCGTGTGGCTGGGCTTCTTTCTGTGCGACGTGCTACGGCAATTCGGCGCACTCGCGCATGCGCGGGGCGACGCCGCCTTCGCCGAGCGCTGCGAGGCGGAGGGCGCCCGGCTGAGCCAGAGCATCGAGCAGCACGGCTGGGACGGCGAGTGGTACCGCCGCGCCTACTTCGACGACGGCACCCCGCTCGGCTCGGCGGGCAACGCGGAATGCCAGCTCGACTCGATCTCGCAGAGCTGGTCGGTGCTCTCCGGGGCGGGCGACGCCCAGCGCGCGCGCATCGCCATGCGGGCGGTGGACGAGCGGCTCGTGCGCCGCGAGCACGGGCTCATCCAGCTCCTGGATCCGGCCTTCGACAAGGCGGATCTGGACCCCGGCTACATCCGGGGCTACGTGCCGGGGGTAAGAGAGAACGGCGGGCAATACACCCACGGCGCGATCTGGGCCGCGATGGCGTTCGCCGCCCTGGGCGATGCGCGGCGCGCGTGGGAGCTCACCGCAATGATCAACCCGGTGAACCATGCGGCATCGGCGGCAGCCATCGCCACCTACAAGGTCGAGCCGTACGTCATGGCGGCCGACGTCTACGCGCTCGCGCCGCACACCGGGCGCGGCGGATGGAGCTGGTACACCGGCTCGGCCGGCTGGATGTACCGGCTCATCGTGGAATCGCTGCTGGGCCTGAGGCTCGAGGGCGACAGGCTGCGTCTCGCTCCCTGCCTGCCCGCGGATTGGCAGACGTTCAAGATCCACTACCGCTATCGGGAGACCGTCTACCACATAGTCGTCGCGCAAACGCGCGCCGAGATGCGCTTGACGGTGGACGGCGTCGAGCGGCATGACGGGGTGATTCCCCTGGTCGACGATCGCCGCGACCACTTCGTCGAGGCGAGCGTAGGCGTCGCCGACGGCGAGATCGGCCCTTAACTGCTCTCCAGCGAGCTCACCAGGTCGGGCCGCCCCGACCAGATCCAGCCCAGGGTCGCGCGCGAGATGCCGAGCAGCATTCCGTGCAGGCTCTTCGGATGCACCCAGGCGCCGTCGCGCTCGGCGGCGAGATCCGCGCCGCGCGGGATGAGGTGCGCGCCGCCCTCGATCAGGCGCCTCTTTAGGCCGTCGAAATCGTGCGTTTCGAGATAGCACATGTACAGCGAATCTCCGCCGCGGCGCTCGACGAAGCGTCGCATCGCGCCCCGCCGGTCGGCGAAGGTCTGGCTGAGCTCGATGCGGTCGAGGCGCGCGGGAGGATCGAAGAGCGTCAGCGTTCCCTCGTAGCCGAAGCGATCGCTGCTGATCGGGGAGAACTTGGACGCGTCTAGGAGAAACAGGCGCGCGTACAGCGCGGCGGCTTCGCGCCAGTCGCATTCGAGCGCGTTGGTCGCCTCGTACAGGAAGCTCACCTCGCCGATGCGCGGCCGCTCGGCGAGCGGCGAGATGACCATCGGCATGCCGCAGGTGCTGCCGCCCGGCAGCCAGAGCTGGTCGCCGTCGCGCGCGAAGCGCACGCCGAGCGACTCCAGGTGGCGCGCCAGCTCGTCGAGGCGCGAGGTGGCGAAACCGGCCGAAAGCAGGCCCTCGCCCCAGCGCTCGAGAAAATCGCGCGCCGGGCCCGGGCCGGCCGGCTCGCACAGCTCGAGCTCGCTCTCGCCGAGCGCGAGAATCGTGCGGCGCGCATTGAGCGCGGCGCTTTCCGATTCGCGCGAGACGCGGGCGCCGAGCAGGCGCACGAAGGTGTCGGCGGCGCGCGCGCGTTCGCGCACCGCGAGCTGCATCCGGTCCACGCGCTCGAGCATCGTCGTCAGCGCCCCTTGAACACGGGTTTGCGCTTCTCCAGGAACGCCTTGGCCGCCTCGGTATTGTCCTCGGTCATGCCGCAGCGCGAATGGCGGTCGGCCTCGTGGTCGAGCGCCTCGGCGAAGCCGAGCCGCGTGGCGTCGTTCAGGTTCTGCTTGATGCGCCGCAGGGCGATGGGCGCCGAATCGGCCAGGCGGCGCGCGATTGCGCGCACGTAATCCATCAGCTCCGCGTCGGGCAGCACCTTCGACACCAGGCCGATGCGCTCGGCCTCATCGGCGCCGAAGCGCTCGGCGAGCAGGTACAGCTCGCGCGCCTTGGCGTTGCCGACGATGCGCGTGAGGCTCCAGGTGCCGCCGAAGTCGCCCGACAGGCCGGCGTTGAGGAACGCGGTGTTGAATTTCGCCGAGGCGGCGGCGTAGCGCAGGTCGCAGGCACAGGCCCAGGAGAAGCCGGCGCCGGCGCAGGCGCCGTTGATCGCGGCGATCGTGATCAGGTCGGATTCGCGCAGGATCTGCGAGGTACGCATGTTGCGCCTGAGCTGCGCGATGCGCTCCTCGATCGGCTGCGGGCGCTTGAACTCGCCGTCGGCGAAGCCGGCAAGGTCGCCGCCGGCGCAGAAGCCGCGTCCCGCGCCGGTGAGGATCAGCACGCGGATCGACTCGTCGCTCGCGGCGCGCTCGAACGCGGCGACCGCGGCGCCCATCAGCTCGTGGTTCATCGTGTTCAGGCGCTCGGGGCGGTTGAGCGTGACCGTGGCGACCGCGCCGTCGGTCTCGTACAGGACCGTGCTCACGCGAGCTCCTGCATGCGCAGGATGACCGGCGCGCCGTCCATGTGCGCGCCCATCTCCTTGCCGAGCGCGCGGTAGTGCTCGGAGGCGCGGTGTGCCTTGACCGCGTCCTCGTTCCGGTAGCGTTCCATGAAAACGTAGGAGTGCGGATCTTCGCCGCGGTTCAATGTATAGAGCAGGCAGCCGGGCTCGCTCGCGTTCACCGCTGCGGCGAGCTTCTTGGCGACGGCCTCGAACTCGGCCTGGTGTCCGTCCCTGACCTTGATGATGGCGACGATGCTGTGCGTCATGGCGTCCTCCCAGCTTGCGCGGCGCGACGCTGCTAGCATAGCGCCATGACGCAGGATTTCGACGCCGCCCGTGACCACCGTTTCGCTGAAACGCGCTGGTTCGACGATTTCGTTGTCGGCGAGCGCTTCTGGATCCCGTCGCGGACGCAGACCGACGCCCTGTTCGGGGCCTTCCAGCTTGCCTCGGGCGACAACGACCCGATCCACTACGACGCCGAATACTGCCGACGGCGCGGCCACCCCGGGATGCTCGCGCACGGCATGCAGGTCATGATCCAGACCGCCGCCGGGGCCGGCGTCTTTCCGCACCTCGTGGCCGATTCGCTGGTCGCGCTGCTCGAGTGCAGCGCGAAGTTCGTGCGGCCGGTCTACGCCGGCGACACCCTCTATCCGTGGCTCGAAATCGTCGAGCTCGTCCCGCAACGCAGCACCGGCGTGGTGGCGATGCGGGCGACCGTCCACAACCAGAAGA
>CAZLUX010000108.1:0-9584 GCA_964562815.1 uncultured Enterobacteriaceae bacterium | reverse complement strand
CGGTCGCGCCAGTGCATGAACGGCTGCGAGTTGATGTTCTCGTCGTCCTTGGTGAAATCGAGCCCGCCTTTGAGCGCCTCGTACACGACCCGGCCGTAGTTCTTGCCCGAGAGTCCCAGCTTGGGCTTGACCGTCGCGCCGAGCAGCGGCCGGCCGAACTTGTCCAGGCGCTCGCGCTCGACCACGATGCCGGTCGGCGGCCCGTCGAAGGTCTTCACGTAGGCGACCGGCAGGCGCATGTCCTCCAGGCGCAGCGCCTTGAGCGGCTTGAAGCCGAACACGTTGCCGATGATCGAAGCCGTGAGGTTGGCGATCGAGCCCGGCTCGAACAGCGCGAGGTCGTAGGCGATGTAGGCGAAGTACTGTCCCGGCGTGCCCGGCACCGGATCGACCCGGTAGGCCTTGGCGCGATAACGATCGCAGGCGGTGAGCCGGTCGGTCCATACCACCGTCCAGGTGGCCGTGGAGGATTCGCCCGCCACTGCGGCGGCCGCCTCCTCGGGATCGACGCCTTCCTGCGGCGTGATGCGGAACAGCGCGATCACGTCGGTGTCCGTGGGCACGTAGCCCGCGTCCCAATAACCCATCTGCGCGTACTTCATGACCCCCGCGCGGTAGCGCTCGCTCGCCTGCGGGGCGACCTGGTCCATCTTGCCCATTGCCGCGTCCTCCGTCTGTCGTGTGGCGTCAAGGTAGCGCGGCGTTGTGATAAGCACTACTTAAATGTTCTAATTGCACCTATAAGATAATCGAAAGCCCATGCACCACCTCACCCTCAGGCAACTGCGCATCTTCGAGGCCGCGGCGCGCCATCTGCACTTCGGCCGCGCGGCGCGCGAAATGCATCTCACTCAGCCCGCGGTCTCGCTGCAGCTGAAGCAGCTCGAGGAGCACGTGGGCCTGCCCCTGTTCGAGCAGATGGGGCGCCGCATGCACCTGACTCGCGCCGGCGAGGAGCTGCTGCGGCACAGCCGCATCGTGCTGAGACAGCTGCGCGAGGCCGAGGAGGCGATCGACGCGCTCAAGGGCACCGGCGGCGGCGAGCTCCACATCGCGGTCACCAGCACCGCGAAGTACTTCGCCCCCAAGCTGCTGGCAGAATTCCGGCGCCTGCATCCGGAGGTGAAGGTGCGCCTGGTGGTGAACAACCGCGAAGCGGTCGTGCGCGAGCTCTCCGACAACACCGTCGATCTGGCGGTCATGGGACGCGCGCCGCGTGGCCTCGACACCATCGCGGCGCCCTTCGCCAGGCACCCGCTGGCGGTGATCGCCGCGCCCGAGCACCCGCTCGCCCGCCGGCGCCGCCTCGCGCTCGCCGACCTCGCCGAGGAAAGCTTCCTCATCCGGGAGCGCGGCTCAGGCACCCGCACCGCGATGGAGCGCATGTTCAGCGAGCGCCGCTTCGAGCCGCTGGAAACGATCGAGATGAGCTCGAACGAGACGATCAAGCAGGCGGTGATGGCGGGAATGGGGGTGAGCTTTCTGTCGCTGCACACCACGGGTCTCGAGCTCGCGACCGGCAAGCTCGCGGTGCTGCGCGTCGCGGGCACGCCGGTGATGCGCGACTGGTACGTCATCCACCGCGAGCGCAAGCGGCTGTCCTCCGCTGCCGCATCGTTCAAGGACTTTCTCGGCCGTCAGGGCGCCGACCTGATCGACCGCGTGGTCGGCATCGCACCAGCCGTTAGACTACGGGGGTGATCCAGCTCCCGTTTCACAGCCCCGAGGGCTTCGAGCACCTGAGCGAGTCCGCGCCGAACGCGCCCGGACACTGGTTCGTATTCAGCGGCGACCGCCTGCTGGTCGAGGTCGGCCCGCCGAGCCAAGATCCGACCGGCGACCTGCGCGTGCGCGCGCGCCCGAGCTGGGCGCGCCTGCCGACGGCTTCGCCGCCCGGGCCGCTGGCGGACGCGGCGCTGCGCAGCCTCTATCTCGGGCGGCTCGGCGGCGAGCACTGCTTCGCCGCGGAGGTCTCCGCCGACACAGCGCCTCTTTCCGGCGCGAGCTGGGAGGGCCTGAGGACGCTCTTCTCGGTGCTCGACGACCGCCTCTTCGCGATCGCCGGGCGCGCGCTGCAACTGATCGACTGGGACCGGACGCACCAGTTCTGCGGCCGATGCGGCACGCGCACCGAGCCGAAGGCGGGCGAGCGGGTGCGCGTGTGCCCTTCGTGCGGGCTGTCGGCCTACCCGCGCGTCGCGCCAGCGGTGATGGCGCTGGTGCGCCGCGGGCGCGAGCTGCTGCTGGGGCGCGGCCCGCATTTCCCTGCCGGCATGTACAGCGCGCTGGCGGGCTTCGTCGAGCCGGGCGAGTCGCTCGAGCAGTGCGTCGAGCGCGAGGTGGCCGAGGAAGTGGGCGTCCAGGTGGCGAACCTGCGCTACTTCGCGAGCCAGCCCTGGCCCTTCCCGCACTCGCTGATGATCGCCTTCACCTGCGAATGGGCTGCGGGCGAGCTGCGCCCGCAGCCGGGCGAGATCGAGGACGCGGGCTGGTTCGATGTATTCCAATTGCCTAAACTTCCAAGTAAAATCTCGATCGCTCGCAGCCTGATCGAAGCCTTTGCGGCCGAGATCAGGGGCGAAACTGGAACGGGTGTCTAGCTTCGTGCGGCCGACGGATTCGGCTGCCGGGGCGGCCCAAGAGGGGTCCTGCACGAATTGACCGCACTACACGCTTTTCGTTTTTGCGCCGCAAGGCGCGACGGAAGGGCGCAGCCTGGTGAGAGCGCTGGGTTGCGCCTTCGCGTTTTTCGGGGAGAACGAGAATGAACGGCCTGCATCTCATCGGTGACCTCACCGGCTGCCGCTGCGATCCGCAGCTCCTGCTCGACGGAGAGCGCTTCCGCGAAAAGTGCGTCGAGTTCGTCAACGACTCGGGGCTCACCATCATGGACGTGAGCTTCCACCAGTTCGAGGGCTCCGGCTTCACCGGCACGGTGGTGCTCGCCGAATCCCACCTCGCGATCCACACCTGGCCCGAGACGGGCAGCCTGACGCTCGACGTCTACGTGTGCAACTACAGCGCCGATAATTCGGCCAAGGCGCGCAAGGTGTTCGAGACGATCATCGACTACTTCCAGCCCACCGATGCGGCGCGGCACGAGATCGAGCGCGGCGGGCACCTGCTGATGGAGCCGCTCAACGAATCCACCGGCTTCTACATCTCCGCCGAGCGTCAGCTCGGTGAATGGCAAACGCGCTTCCAGAAGATGGCGATCTACGAGACGCCGCAGTACGGAAAGATCTTCCGCCTCGACGGGTTCAACATGACCTCGGAGAAGGAAGAGTTCGTCTACCACGAGAACCTGATCCATCCTGCGCTCGCGGCTCACAACGCGCCCAGGAACGTGCTCATCATCGGCGGCGGCGACGGCGGCTCCTCGGAGGAAGCGCTCAAGCACCCGTCGGTCGAGCGGGTCACGATGGTCGAGATCGACGAGGACGTCATCCGCGTCGCCAAGGAGCATTTCCAGGCGGTGCATCGCGGCGTATTCGACAACCCGAAGCTGCGCGTGCTGATCGAGGACGGCATGCGCTTCGTGCGCGAAACCGAGGAGCGCTTCGACCTCATCGCGCTCGACCTGAACGACCCGATGGGTCCGGCGGAAGCGCTCTATTCGACCGAGTTCTTCCAGCAGCTGCGCCAGATCCTCGCACCGGGCGGCGCGCTGGTGCTTCACATCGGCTCGCCGGTGGCGCGGCCCGACCGCGTCGCGGAGCTCGCGCAGCGCCTGAACGGCGTGTTCCGCATCGTGCGCCCCTACGCCATGTACATCCCGCTCTACGGCTCGCTTTGGGCGATGGCCGTGTGCTCCGACAAGCTCGATCCCAAGGCCTTCACCGCCGACGAGATCGACCGCCGCATCGAGCACCGCAAGCTGCAGGACCTGCGCTACTACAACGGCGAGACCCACGAGGGCGTGTTCGCGCTGCCGAACTTCGTGCGCGACCTCGTCTCGCCCCCGCGGCTCAAGCAGCCCGCGCGCGGGCGCCGGCTGGGCGTGGTGCGCGCCGCGGCGAAGTAGCGCCGCCTACTCAGGCAAGCGAGGCGAGCACCTCGCGCACGATCCCGAGCAGCTGGTCGATCTGCGCCTTCTCGATGATCAGGGGCGGCGCCATCGCGACGATGTCTCCCGTGTAGCGCACGTAGGCGCCCTTCTCGAAACACTGCACGTGCGCCTCGAAGCCGCGCGCGCCGACCGCTCCCGCCCGGGGGGCGAGCTCGATCGCGGCGATCAGCCCGATGTTGCGGATGTCGATGACGTTCGGGAGATCCCTGAGCGCGTGCGCTTTCTCCTCCCAGTAGGCCGCGAGCTCGCCGGCGCGGGTGAGCAGGCCCTCTTCCTGGTAAACGTCCAAGGTCGCGAGACCCGCCGCGCAGGCGAGCGGGTGGGCCGAATAGGTGTAGCCGTGCGGCATCTCGATCGCGCCCTCGGGCCCGCCCATGAAGGCCTGGTAGATCTCCTCCTTCATGAACACCGCGCCCATCGGCACCGTCGCGTTGGTGATGCCCTTGGCGGTGGTGATCAGGTCCGGGGTGACGCCGAAATGCTGCGAGCCGAAAGGCTTGCCGAGGCGCCCCCAGGCGGTGATCACCTCGTCGAAAATGAGCAGGATGCCATGCTTGTCGCAGATCTCGCGCAGGCGCTCCAGGTACCCGACCGGCGGCACCAGCACCCCGGTCGAGCAGGCGACCGGCTCGACGATCACGGCGGCGATGGTCGAGGGATCGTGCAGCTGGGCGAGGCGCTCGAGGTCGTCGGCGAGCTCGGCGCCGTGCCTGGGCTGGCCGCGCGAAAAAGCGTTTTTCGCCAGATCGTGCGTGTGGCGCAGATGGTCGACCCCCGACACCAGGGCGCCGAAGATCTTGCGGTTGCCGGAGATCCCGCCGACCGCCGTGCCGCCGAAATTGACCCCGTGATAGCCGCGCTCGCGCCCGATCAGGCGCATGCGGTGGCCCTCGCCGCGCATGCGGTGGTAGGCGAGCGCGAGCTTGAGCGCGGTGTCGACCGACTCGGAGCCCGAGTTGGTGAAGAACACCTTGCTCAGGCCTTTCGGCGCGAGCTTGACCAGGCGGTCGGCGAATTCGAACGCCGCCGGATGGCCCAACTGGAACGGGGGCGCGAACTCCATCGTCGCCACCTGCTTCTGCACCGCCTCGACGATCTTCGGGCGGCAGTGCCCGGCATTGACGCACCACAGCCCCGAGGTGCCGTCGATCACCTGCCGGCCCTCGGGCGTGTAGTAGTGAACGCCCTCGGCGCGCGCGAACAGGCGCGGCGCCTTCTTGAACTGGCGGTTGGCCGAGAACGGCATGAAGAAGGCCGAGTTCTCGAGCGATTGGGCGACGGCTTCGGAGCGTGCGCGTTCGTTCATGATCCTGTCTCCGTGAAAGGCCTAGGCGGCGCGCGCCAGTGCGGCGTGCAGAAGTACATTACACCCGGCGGCGAGGTCCTGGGGAGTGGCATTTTCGATTTCGTTGTGGCTGATGCCGCCCTCGCAGGGCACGAAAATCATCGCGGTGGGCGCCACCCGTGCCACGTACACCGCGTCGTGGCCCGCCCCCGAGACGATGTCGCGGTGCGAATAGCCGAGCCCCTGCGCCGCGTCGCGCACCGCGCCCACCGACGCGGGGTCGAAGTGGCAGGGCGGGAAGTAGGTGACCTCGGTGAGCTCGATCGCGACGCGGCACTCGGTCTCGATCGTCGTCAGGCTCTGGCGCAGCGCGGCGACCATCGCGGTGAGCGTGTCGTCCTTCTGGTTGCGGAATTCCACCGACATCCGCACCTCGCCCGGCACCACGTTGCGGGAATTGGGCTTGACCTGCATCGAACCGACCGTGCCGCGGGCGTAGTCGGGAAACGCGAGCGCGATCCGGTTCACCTCCAGCACCAGCCGGCTGGCGGCGATCAGGGCGTCCTTCCTCAGCTCCATCGGCGTCGGTCCGGCGTGCGCGTCCTGGCCGGTGATCACCGCGTCGAACCAGCGCTGGCCCAGGGCCCCCTGCACCACGCCGATCGTGGTCTTCGTATCCTCCAGCACCGGGCCCTGCTCGATGTGGGCCTCGAAATACCCCCCCAGCCGGTGCGGCGGCGCGGTGCCCGCGTAGCCGATGGATCTCAGCGCACCCTCCACCGTCGCCCCGCCGACGTCCATTTGTTCCAGGACGTGCTCGAGCGGGAACACGCCGGCGTACACGCCCGAGCCCATCATCACCGGCGTGAAGCGCGAACCCTCCTCGTTGGTCCACGACACGACCTCGAGCGGGGCGCGCGTGCGGACGCCGGCATCGTTCAGCGTTCGGATCACTTCCAGGCCCGCCATCACGCCGTAGGCGCCGTCGAACTTGCCGCCCGAGGGCTGGCTGTCGAGGTGGCTGCCCATGGCGACGGGGGCGAGCGAAGGGTCGGTCCCCGCCCGGCGCGCAAACATGTTGCCGATGGCGTCGACCGCGACCTCGAGTCCGGCCTCGCGCGCCCAGCGCGCGAAGAGATCCCTCGCCTCGCGGTCGGTGTCGGTGAGCGTCAGGCGCTTCACGCCCCCTTTGGGCGTCGCGCCGATGCGCGCGAGCTCCATCAACGACTGCCACAGGCGGTCGCCGTCGATGCGAAGCGCGCGCATCTCAGCCGCCGTAGGCCACCACCTTCTGGCGCTGCTCGCCCAGGCCCTTGATGCCGAGCGTGACCACGTCGCCCGGCTTGAGGAACACCGGCTCCGGCTTGATGCCCATGCCGACGCCCGGCGGCGTGCCGGTGGTGATGATGTCGCCCGGCAGGAGCGTCATGTACTGGCTGAGGTAGGACACGATGTTCGCCGCACCGAAGATCATGGTGCGGGTGTTTCCCGTCTGCATGCGCTTGCCGTTGACGTCGAGCCAGATGTCGAGCACCTGCGGATCGGTGATCTCGTCGGTGGTCACGAGCCAGGGGCCGATCGGGCCGAAGCTGTCGCAGCCCTTTCCCTTGTCCCACTGCGAGGACTGGAGCTGGAACGCGCGCTCGGAGACGTCGTTGACGACGCAATAGCCGGCGACGTGCTCGAGCGCCTTGTCCTCGGAGACGTACTGCGCCTTGCTGCCGATCACGATGCCGAGCTCGGCCTCCCAGTCGAGCTTGGTCGAGCCCTTCGGCTGGATGATGTCGTCGTAGGGCCCGCTGATGCAGGTCGTCGCCTTCATGAACACCACCGGCTCGCTCGGAATCGGCATCCCCGCTTCCTTGGCGTGGTCGGTGTAGTTGAGGCCGATCGCGACGAACTTGCCGATGCCGACGTAGGGCACGCCCAGGCGCGGGTTGCTGTTCACGATCGGCAGCGACTCGGGCTTGACCTTCGAGATCATCTTGAGCCCGCGCGGCGACAGCTCGTTCGGGCCGATGTTCGCCACCACCTTCGAAAGATCGCGCAGCCTGCCTTCGCTGTCGATCACGCCCGGCTTCTCGAATCCGGACTTGCCGTAACGGCAGAGCTTCATATCGTCATTCCCCCGTCGATTGAGTACATGTTGCCGGTCGCGAACAGCGACTCGTCGGATGCCAGAAAAACCAGGATTCCCGTGATGTCGTCCACGGTGCCGAGACGCCCCATCGGCTGGCGCGCGATGAAATCCTTCTTCGCCTGCACCGGATCGGGAAGAGCGTTGATGCGGTCGTGCAGCGAAGGCGTGTCGACCGTGCCCGGACCGATGCAGTTGCAGCGGATGCCCTGCCTGACGTAGTCCGCGGCGATCGCCTTGGTGAGGCCGATCACCGCCGCCTTGGTCGCGCCGTAGACGAAGCGGTTCGGCAGCCCCTTCACGCTCGAGGCGATCGACGACATGTTGATGATCGAGCCGCCGCCCTTCTTCAGCATCCCGGGCAGGAAGGCGCGCGTCACCAGATACATCGACTTCACGTTCAGGTTGAAGCTGAAGTCCCAGTCTTTCGGCGTGCAATCGAGGATCGTGCCGTGGTGCACGAACCCCGCGCAGTTGAACAGCACGTCGATTCCCCCCACCTCGGCGGCGAGCTTGGCGATCGCCGCCTCGTCCGTCACGTCGAGCACGCGCGTGCGGATGCCATCCTTGCCTTCCATCTCGGCGAGCGTCTTCGGGTTGAGGTCGGTCGCCCACACCTGGGCGCCTTCGCGCGCGAGGGCGAGCGCGGCGGCGCGGCCGATGCCCTGCCCCGCGGCAGTGATGAACGCGGTCTTGCCGGCGAGCCTTCCTGACATTCCGTCCTCCCGAGAAAGGGGAATCGATTATAGCGGTTCGGCGCCGGCCGACGCGGTACACTTTCGACTCCGTTCACTCCGGGGAGGACGATGAACCAGCTCGATTTCGCAGGCCGAACCGCGGTCGTCACCGGCGCCGCGCAAGGCATCGGCCTTGCCATCGCCAGGCGCCTGCTTGCATCCGGCGCAAAGGTTCGCATCTGGGATCGCGACGACAAGCTGCTTTCGAGTGCAGTGGCTGCGCTCGGGAACAATGCGAGCGGCGATGCGATCGACGTCACCGACGCCGCTGCGATCGACAAGGCCGTCAAGAGCGCGCTCGGGACGCTCGGCAAGATCGACGTGCTGGTCAACAACGCCGGCATCGCCGGCCTGAACGCGCCGACCGCCGATTACCCGATCGAAGAGTGGAACAAGGTGATCGCGGTCAACCTCACCAGCCAGTTCCTCACCTGCCGCGCGGTCGCGCCGCACATGGCGAAGGCGAAGTACGGCCGCATCGTCAACATCGCCTCGATCGCGGGCAAGGAAGGCAATCCGAACGCCGTGGCCTACAGCGCCTCCAAGGCGGGCGTGATCTCGCTCACCAAGTCGCTCGGCAAGGAGCTGGCGCAGGCCGGCGTGCTGGTGAACTGCATCACCCCGGCGGCGGCGAAGACGGCGATCTTCGACCAGATGACCGAGCAGCACATCAACTACATGCTGTCCAAGATTCCGATGGGACGGTTCGTGCAGGTGGAGGAGGTCGCCGCGCTGGCGTGCTGGCTGGCCTCCGAGGATTGCGCATTCTCCACCGGCGCGGTGTTCGACATTTCCGGCGGCAGGGCGACCTACTGATATGGCCAAGAAACCTTCGACGCAGCGCAGCATCCAGTGGTTCGGCCGCGAGGACATCTACGGCTTCATCTACCGCAGCTGGGTCAAGAACCGCGGCGTGCCGCAGGACCAGTTCGACGGCCGGCCGGTGATCGGCATCTGCAACACCTGGTCCGAGCTCACGCCCTGCAACACGCACTTTCGCGTCATCGCCGAGCACGTCAAGGCGGGCGTGCTCGAGGCCGGGGGCTTCCCGCTCGAATTCCCGGTCATGTCGCTCGGCGAAACGCTGCTGCGACCAACGGCGATGCTCTACCGCAACCTCGCCAGCATGGACGTCGAGGAGTCGATCCGCGGCAACCCCCTGGACGGCACCGTGCTGCTGGTGGGCTGCGACAAGACCACGCCGTCGCTTTTGATGGGCGCGGCGAGCGTCGATCTGCCGGCGATCGCGGTCTCGGGCGGGCCGATGCTCTCGGGCAAGTACCGCGGCACCGACATCGGCTCGGGCACCAACGTCTGGTCGATGTCCGAGGACCTGCGCGCGGGCAAGATCACGCT
>CAZLUX010000107.1:0-9604 GCA_964562815.1 uncultured Enterobacteriaceae bacterium | reverse complement strand
GACTGGCAGCCGGTCGAGGTCTCGGCGTGCACGAAGGCGACGATCTTGGCGTCCTTGTTCTTCTTCAGCGCGTCCTCGACCTTCTGCGGGTCGACCGGCTCGCCCCACTTGTCCTCGACCAGCACCGGAACCCCGCCGCAGCGGATGACGTTCTCGAGCATGCGGCCGCCGAACACGCCGTTGGTGCACACGATCACCTTGTCGCCCGGCGCGACCATGTTGACGAAGCAGTATTCCATGCCCACCGAGCCGGGGCCGGAGATCGGGAAGGTGAGCGGGTTCTTGGTCTGGTAGACGTAGCGCAGGAGGGATTTCAGCTCCTCCATCATCTCGACGAAGACCGGGTCGAGGTAACCGATCGCCGGCTGGCTCATGGTGGTGAGCACGCGCGGATGGATTTCGGTCGGCCCCGGGCCCATCAGCGTGCGCTGCGGCGGATGGAACGAGTGGATGCGCTTGGACGGTGCGTAGGTGTTCATGGAATGAGTCTCCGACGAAATGCCGAACGGCGCGTCTTCGGGGCGCGATTTCACGCGCACCGGCTTCTTGGCGCTCGCCTCGGTGAGGATTTCGACCGCGGTGATGCGGCCCTGGGTCACGCGCTCGACCTCGGTCGCCCAGCGCGCCGGGACGTAGCCCGATTTGACCCAGTTGTTGACCACCGCGCGGTCGAGTTGGAACGCCCGCGCGACGTCGGCCTGGCTGCCGAATAGGACGACGAGTTGCTCTGCGCAGTTCATGGACGGTTCCTGCGCGAGAGTTTAGGCTGTCAAAATTAGTTTGACAAGCCCCTCTTGGCGCGATCGGGGCCGAGCCGCCCGATCAAAGGGAGCTTGAGCGCCGGCGAGAAGGGGTCGATGCCGAACGTCAGGCCCAGCAGGTTGATCTCGAACCCCTCCACTCGGCTCGCCATGACCCCGAACACGCCGCCCAAGGAGAGCTGGTAGCCGCCGCCCGGCGTCGGCGCGACGAAGCGGTCGCCGAGATAGTCCTTGCCGACCGCGGTCGGCGGCAGGTCGACCTTCAGCTCGGGTACCGCGCGCGTCACGAAGGCGGTAAAGGTGTTCGAGTTGGGCCCCGGCCAGACGCTGTATTCCCGCGCGTAGGGATAGGCGCGCGCGGCGCGGTCGATGCGGGCGATCAGCGCGTCGACGCCCGCGCCGCGCCGCTCCGCCACCACTTCCGGAGCGTTGCCGAACCAGCGCGCGTCGGGAGCCCGCTCGCTCACCACCAGGGCGGACCCGCTCCAGCGCAGGCGCCAGCCGATGACCTCGTAGACCGTATAGACGAGGGCGCCGGTCGGCTTGACCGCAATCCAGGTATGCACGCCGAATGCCCCGCGCCAGCCCCAGGTGCGCGCTGAATAGACCTGCACCACCGCCTCGGGCGTGCGCGCCGGGTCCGGCGCAAGGCCGACCGGCTCGCGGCTCGCGTTGCGCCAGTCGCCGGGGCGCGCGCAACCCTCGAGCCCGATCAGGCCGACTGCAGCTGCAGCTATCGCGAGGCGAGCGAGCGTCACGTGACCTACTTTACCAATCGCAGCAGCGCGTCGCCGTACCGCTCGAGCTTCTTCGTGCCGATGCCGCCGAGCCCGGCGAGCGCCGCGAGGTCGCGCGGGCGGGTGCGGGCGACCTCGGCGAGAGTGCTGTCGTGCAGGATCACGTAGGCCGGCACGCCCTGGCTGCGTGCCTCGTCGCGCCGCCAGGCCTTGAGGGCTTCGAGCAGCGCGGCGTCCGCGGGCGCAAGGCCCGCCGCAACGCTGCGGCGGGGCCGGCGCCCCGCCCGCGACGCCGCCCGCCGCATCTGCACCGCCGCCTCGCCCCGGAGCACTGCCCGGCTTGCCTCGGTGAGCTTCAGCGCCCCGTGGGCCTCGTGGTCGACGCGCGCCAGGCCCAACGCCACCAGCTGCCGGAATACGCTGCGCCAGGCCGCTTCGTCGAGCTCCGCACCGACGCCGAATACCCCGAGCGCGTGATGTCCCCAGCGCTCGATGCGCTCGCCTTGCTTTCCGCGCAGCACGTCGGTCAGGTGCACGGCGCCGAAGCGCTGCCCGGTGCGGTAGATCGCCGACAGCGCCTTGCGCGCGGCGTCGGTCGCGTCCCAGGTCTGCGGCGGCTCGAGACAAGTGTCGCAGTTTCCGCAGGGATCACTCGCCTCGCCGAAGTAGGCGAGCAGGCGCACGCGCCGGCAGCCCGGCGTCTCGCACAGGCCCAGCAGCGCGTCCAGCTTGGCGCCGGAAATGCGCTTGTAGTCCTCGCTCGCATCGGACTGCTCGATGAGCCGTCGCTGCTGCACCACGTCGGCCAGCCCGTATGCCATCCACGCGTCGGCGGGCAGGCCGTCGCGACCCGCGCGCCCGGTTTCCTGGTAGTAGCCCTCGATGCTCTTGGGCAGGTCCAGGTGGGCGACGAAGCGCACGTCGGGCTTGTCGATTCCCATGCCGAAGGCGATCGTCGCCACCATGATGACGGCATCCTCGCGCTGGAAACGCGCCTGGTGCTCGGCGCGCGCCGCGGCCTGCATACCCGCGTGGTAGGGCAACGCGGACAGCCCCTGTGCCGCGAGCCAGGCGGCGGTCTCCTCCACCTTGCGTCGCGACAGGCAGTACACGATCCCGGCCTCGCCCGGATGCTCCTCGCGGATGAAGGCGAGAAGTTGCGCCCGCGGGTCGACCTTGTCGACGATCGAATAGCGTATGTTGGGCCGATCGAAGCTCGACACGAAGACGCGCGCATCGTCCAGTTCGAGGCGGGAGACGATCTCGGCGCGGGTCTGCGGGTCGGCGGTCGCGGTGAGCGCGATGCGCGGCACCCGCGGGAAGCGCTCGTGCAGGAGCGACAGTTGCAGGTACTCCGGCCGGAAATCGTGGCCCCATTGCGATACGCAGTGCGCCTCGTCGATCGCGAACAGGGCGAGCCGACTGCGCCCGAGCAGCTCGAGGCAGCGCGCCGTGAGCAGCCGCTCGGGCGCGACGTAAAGCAGGTCGAGCTCTCCTGCGGTCAGCGCACGCTCGACCTCGCGCGCCGATGCCGCGTCCAGCGTCGAGTTGAGGAACTCCGCGCGCACGCCAAGCTGCCTGAGCGCCGCCACCTGGTCTTGCATGAGCGCGATCAGCGGCGATATCACGATCCCGGTACCCGCGCGCAGGAGCGAGGGCACCTGGTAGCAAAGCGACTTGCCGCCGCCGGTGGGCATCAGCACCAGCGCGTCGCCCCCCGCGGCGAGGTGAGCGACGATCTCCTGCTGTGAGCCGCGAAATGCGGCGTGGCCGAAGGTCCGGCGAAGAACCTCGAGCGCGCCAGCGCGCGGCTCAGCCGCCATAGACGCGCTTCAGCACCTCTTCGCGCATGTCGAAGCTGTGAGCCGAGTCCGGAAACTCGCCGGCGCGTACCTCCGCCGCATAGCGGGCGATGGCGTCCCGGATCAGCGTGCCCGCCTCCGCGTAGCGCTTGGCGAATTTCGGCGCGAAGCCGGAAAACAGCCCGACCATGTCGTGAAAGACCAGCACCTGACCGTCGCAGTGCGGACCGGCGCCGATGCCGATCGTCGGGATCGAGACCGATTCGGTGATTGCCCGCGCCAGCGGCGCCGGAACCATCTCGAGCACCACGCCCCAGCAGCCGGCGCGCTCCAGCGCGGACGCCTCCTCGAGCAGGCGGCGGGCGCCCGCCTCGTCCCGCCCCTGCAGCTTGTAGCCGCCCAGGGCGGACGCCGTTTGCGGCGTCAGGCCGATGTGGCCGAGGACGGGTATCCCTGCGCGCACAAGCGCCTCGACGATCGGCACCACATCCGTTCCGCCCTCGAGCTTGACCGAATCCGCGCCCGCCTCCTTCATCAGTCGCGCGGCATTGGCGAGCGCCTGCTCGGGCGTGGCATACGACATGAAAGGCAGGTCGCCGACGAGAAGAGTGTCCGGGGCACCGCGCCGCGCCGCCTTGGCGTGGTGCAGCATGTCGTCCATCGTGACGGGCACGGTCGAGTCGTACCCCAGCACCACCATGCCGAGCGAATCGCCCACCAGGATGACATCCACGCCAGCCTCCGCGGCGAGTCTGGCGCCGGGAAAATCGTAGGCGGTGAGCATCACCACGCGTCCGCCTTTCGAGTGCTTCAACTCGAGGATTGTCTTCTTCATCCGCCCAGCGGGAAACGAAAACGGGCTAATGTAGCCCGATCGACGTCGTGTCGTCGAGTGGTTCCCACTTTTCCAGATTGCGCGCCGAGGAGAGCGACTGGCGCACGAACTGAGCGACTTCCGGATCCTGGATCAGGTTGGGCGAGCAATCCGCGGCGAGAATCGCCGCGGGGTCGACCGGCCTCGACACGCCGTAGCCCTGCACGTAATCGACTCCGACGCGCCACAAGGCCTCGACAGTCGCGCGGTCCTCGGCCCATTCGGCGATGCTCTTCATGCCGAGGTTGCGAGCCAGCTCGACGATCGCCGCCACGATCGAAAGGTTCGCCGGATGAGTGTTCACCGCAGTGACGAAGCTCCCGTCGATCTTGACCGCGTCCGCCGGAAGCTCCTTGAGGTAGGAGAACGACGTATAGCCGGCGCCGAAATCGTCGAGCGCGATCTTCGCGCCGTAGCCGCGCACCGTATCGATGAAGCGCCGGGTGGTCTCGAGGTCGTGCAGCGCGACGCTCTCGGTGATCTCGATGCAAAGGCGCTGCGCCGCCCGCCTGTGCCGCGCCAGCATCGAGAAGGCGTCGTGCGTGAACTTCTCGTCGTTCAGCGACGCGCCGCTCAGGTTCATGCAGATGAAACGAGTGTTGCCGAGCCTCGCGTGGTTGAGCTCCGCCCACTCCAGCGTTCGCGCCAGGACCCAACGATCGATCACTGCGGCGCCGCCGTTGTTCTCGGCCGCCTCGATGATCTTGCCCGCGGCAATGACGCTGCCGTCGGCCTCGCGCATGCGCAAGAGCACCTCGAAATTGTGCGACGCGTAGGGCGCAGAGAGGGACATGATCGGTTGCATGACGAGAAACAGCCCGTCGGGCACCACGCCGGCGCCCAGGTGCTCGACCAGGCGCAGCTCCCGCTCGCGTTCGCCGAACTCGGGCGCGGCCTTGGTGTAGATCACCAGGCCGTCACCACGCCGCACCTTCGCCGCGCGACAGGCACGGTCGGCCATGTAGATCGCATCCTTCACCTGGACGCCCTCGGCCAGCTCGATCAACCCGATCGACCCCTTGACCTGGAATGCCTTGTCTCCGGTCTGATAGCTCGCAGTATCGATCCGCTCGATGATGCGGCGGCACTGCGTCGCCGCCTCGCCGATGGTCGACCCGCGGAAGACGATCACGAACTCGTCGCCGCCGACGCGCCCGACCGTCTGGTCTTCCGACAAGAGCTCGAGAATGCGCCGGCAAACCTGCCGAAGCACCTCGTCGCCCGCGACGTGACCGAACAGATCGTTGATCAGCTTGAAGCGGTCGAGGTCGAGGTAGCCCAGCGCCACGGGCTGCGAATCACTTACTCTCCCGACAGCCTGCTCGAGCACCCGCTCGATCCCGCGCCGGTTCAGAACCCCGGTGAGCGGGTCGTGGTCGGCGAGGAAGTGCAGCCTTTCGTTCGCTTTCGACTTCTCAGTAACGTCCTGCAGCGAACCCTCCACCCGGTCCGCGTTCAGGCTCGCCTTGACGAGAAAGCGCTTGGGCTCGCCCCCATCGCGCGGATGGCCCCGAATCTCCATTTCCTGGGCGCCGCCTTGCCGTGCAACGTCCTGCAACCTGCGCCAGCTTCCGTACTCGAAGTGGTCGCTCCAGTGCTCGGGCTGAGCGAGAGATGGCCCCACGGCGAGCATCTGCGCCATTGCCGGGTTCACCCGTTCGAACAGGCCATTGCCATCAAGCGTGAACAGCCCGATCGGAATTGCCTCGTATGCATCGCGCAGTTGAGCTTCTGCCCTGACACGTTCAAGATGTTCGTGGCGGATCTGCTCGGCAATTGCCAATGCCACCATGAGGCTCGACGAAAGCGCTGCCGTTACGCTGTTGACCGTTCCGATCAGTTCTTTTGCGCCCAGCGCGGCGGCAATGACCTCGTACAAGCTCGAGCCCAGCGTGATCGCTAACGAGGCGCTGTACCAGATCGCAACCCGGGAGCGCGTCACCATGAGGATGCGCACCAGGAAGAACACCAGCACTCCAATGCTGAAGGCCGTCGATAGCCACAAAACGGGAAGCCATTCCGCGAACGGGAGCGTGACTGAGGCCAGCAGTAGCGGCGGACACGACCATTGCGCGACACGTAGCAAGCGCTGACGGCCCACCCGCCTCAAATCGTCGGCGAACAGCCAGCTGAATAAGATTATGGTCAGGGTGTAAAAGACGGCCGCGGTAACTTTGCGCAGGACGAAGAGCCAGTCTTGAGGCACCACCTGGTCAAGCCAAACCGTGTCCCAACCCGCCGAAATTGCCCCTAGGCGCAATGCCACGACGAGCCACGCCGCGAAGATCACGTACATCCATTCCCGATTGATAAACGCGGTCAACAGGATGAACGCACTCAGCATCAAGAGGCCACCCTCAACCCGCCCGGCATCGCGATGGAAGCGGTACGTCGAAAGCGCAAGCTGGTCCTCAGGCCACTGCACCGCAGAAATCCGCGCCGGGCCGACATACTTTGAACGGCAAAGTATCCTCGTTGCCGAGCGGAGCTCGCCAAGTCGCAGTTCAAATCCGGCCTTGACCGCCCCCATATGGCCCGTGGCCTCGCCACGACTGGCGCTGCCGAGACGCCTCAGGCTATCCGCGTTCCAGCAGGTGGCCTCGAGGGCGTGCCGTGACGGAAACTCGATGATGACGGACTCGAGGTCGCTAGGTGACGCCACGAAGCTGAACCAGAACGGCGCCTCGGATCGCTTGGTATCTCGAAACGGGACCGGAACAGCGTTGCGCATCGCTTGCAACGCCTGCGCAGGTTCGAGTGTGGCACCGTCCTGCCGCACGACACTGATACTTACCGGCATGGACCCGGTAGTCTGGTACTCGGGCTTCCAATTCGCGAAGGCAATCAGCGTAACGACGCCAATGGCAGCCGGTACCGCGTAAACCCCGAAAGTGTATAGAAACGCGTCGAGCGCAGCTTGCGCGCGATTCTTCCAGTCTATTGCCCTGCCCGCCGGTCGCACCGCCACCCCTTTTGGCTACCTTTAGCCATTCTATGTGGGTGTTCGGCGATCGGCCGTGAACAATTACACGACAGCAACCTCTTTGACAGGTGGCGTGCGCCGGGCACTCGCCGCTCGATCCGCGTCAACGTGTCCCTCCGTGCGCAAGACAGACATTCCGCGCTGCGCGATGGCCCCATAGCAAGCTGTTTCGTGGCGCAAATGGAGATCCGGATGATGAGTGCGGAAGACGAAGTCGAACAGCGGATGCTGCGCGGCAGACCACCGTTCTTCAGCGGTCTCCACTTCGAACGCGAGGACCCGGTGTGGGATATTGCTCGCGTGGCGAAATGGAACAAAGCCGAGCTCCGGGAAGACATCCTGGAACAACAGCGCCTCGTATTGCCGGTCCAGGGGCGCGCGCGCACCGATGACCATCCAGTCGACGCCGACCTGCTCGCAATAGCGAAAATAGGCCTTGAACAACACTGTCTTCACCAAGCGCCCGATCCTGCCCAGAGCAACGCCTAGCCGGGATGCTCCCGCAAGGCTGCAGCCTTGCAGCCACTCTGGGAGCGCCACCGACTGCTCGATCGCCAACGGCCGGTAGCGGTTGGTCTCGATGCGCATTGTTCCGAGGGGCGAGCCGTCGAGTTTCGATTCCGCCAATAGAACTACCACACCGTCATCCCGGTCGCAGGGTTCCGGCACCCTCATGCGTTCCGCGAATTCTGGAACGTGGCGCGCATACGCCGCGTGCCGTATCGTCACCGCCTTGCTGAGCTGCTCGTCATCACGCGCAATCGACACAGTAAAGGGCAGCCGCTCGAACGCAACCGATTCATTGACCCTACCCGCGCCGACCGATCGCGACACCGGGCTATCGTTTACGACATCCACCCCGTAGTGCACTTTCATTTTGCGACCTCCCTATTATCGAAAACCGAGCACGTAAGACTTGTTGTCGGGTTGCCCGCGCCAATAGATCGGGCACGTCAAGCCCTCATGTGTGAATCTTGCCTGCTTTTTGCAATCTATAACACGTGAAATATTTCACGTTTCGCGAACAACTCACGTTTTTGCGCCAGATCAAGTTCGCCTTCCCGACGAGGCGTCGAGGCTAAGCGTCGGCGAACAGCGGCTCGCGGAAGGATTCGGGGTCGAAGGCGATGTCGCCATCAGGATCGGCGACACCTTTAGCTTTTAGTCCGACGAAGTCGAACAGCTTGCGGTCCAGAAGATGGGAAAGGCGCACGTCTGAAAGCGCGCGCATGATTGATTCAATGCGCCCCGGGTAGCGCTTTTCCCAATCGGCGAGCATGCCGCGGACGGCTTTCCTCTGCAGGTTCTCCTGCGACCCGCACAGGACGCAGGGAATTATCGGAAAGTCCAGCGCGTCAGCATAGTTGGCGAGATCGTCTTCCTTCACGTAGGCAAGTGGCCGAATCACAACATGCCGGCCGTCGTCGGAAGCGAGCTTGGCCGGCATGGCCTTGAGCTTGCCGCCGTAGAAGAGGTTGAGGAAGAAGGTGGCCAGAATGTCGTCGCGGTGATGCCCTAGCGCGATCTTGGTCGCGCCGAGCTCGCCCGCGACGCGATAGAGCACGCCGCGCCGAAGCCTCGAGCAGAGCGAGCACATCGTGCGCCCCTCGGGGATCACGCGCTTGACGACTGAGTAGGTATCCTGCTCGACGATCCGGAAAGGGACGCCGCGCGCGGCGAGATACTCGGGCAGCACCCGCGCCGGGAACCCGGGCTGCTTCTGGTCGAGGTTGACCGCCACCAGCTCGAACTCGACCGGCGCCTTGTCGCGAAGCGCGAGCAGCACGTCGAGAAGCCCATAGCTGTCCTTGCCGCCCGACAGGCACACCATGACGCGGTCGCCCGCTTCGATCATGCCGAAATCCGCGATGGCCTGACCCACCTGGCGGCGCAGGCGCTTGGCGAGCTTGTCGCCCTCGTACTTGCGCTTGCGCGGATCCATCACAGAAATACCGAGCGCCCGCCGTCGACGGCGAGGGTCTGGCCGGTTACGAACGGGGCGGTGGCGAGGAAGTGCACCGCCTGCGCGATGTCCTCCGGGCTGCCGATGCGCCCGAGCGGCGTGGTCGCGACGATTCGCTGGCGCTCGGCGTTGTCGAACTTGTCGTCGTCGGGCCACGCGATCGCGCCGGGCGCCACCGCGTTGACCCGCACCTCGGGCGCCAGCTCGAGCGCAAGCGAACGGGTGAGCGCGGCAAGGCCCGCCTTGGCCACGCTGTAGAGCGCGAAGCCCTTGAGCGGTCGCTCTGCGTGGATGTCGGTGATATTGACGATCGCGCCGCGTGCTTGTTTCAGATGCGGCGCCGCCGACTGCGCCACGAACAGCGGCGCGCGCAGGTTCGAGCCGATCAGCTCGTCCCAGTGCCTGGGCTCGATCCTGCCGACCTTGCGTGGATAGAAGATCGAGGCGTTGTTGACCAGCACGTCGAGTCGCCCGAATCGCTCGA
>CAZLUX010000106.1:0-9843 GCA_964562815.1 uncultured Enterobacteriaceae bacterium | reverse complement strand
GGCTGCAACCATCGCTGCACCTTCTGCATCATTCCGTCGATGCGCGGCGACCTGGTCTCGCGCCCGGTGGGCGAGGTGATGAAGGAGGCCGAGAGCCTCGTGCGCGCCGGCGTGAAGGAGCTCCTGGTCATCTCGCAGGACACCAGCGCCTACGGGCTCGACGTCAGGTACCGGACCGGCTTCTGGAGCGGCCGCCCGCTCAAGACGCGCATGACCGAGCTCGCGCGCGCGCTCGGCGAGCTGGGCGTCTGGGTCCGCCTGCACTATGTGTATCCCTATCCGCACGTCGACGAGGTCGTCACGCTGATGGCCGAGGGCAGGATCCTGCCCTACCTCGACGTTCCGTTTCAGCACGCTGCGCCGCGCGTTCTGAGGCTGATGAAGCGCCCGGCGAACGCCGTCGATACGCTCGAGCGGATCCGCGCCTGGCGCGCCGCCTGTCCCGAGATCACGCTGCGCAGCACCTTCATCGTCGGCTTCCCCGGCGAGACCGAGGCCGAGTTCGAGGAGCTGCTCGATTTTCTCGCAGAGGCGCAGCTCGACCGGGTCGGCTGCTTTGCCTACTCGCCGGTGGAGGGCGCGGCGGCGAACGCGCTGCCCGACCCGGTAGCGGAAGAAGTGAAGCAGGAGCGGCAGGCTCGGCTGATGACGCTGCAGGCGCGAATCAGCGCGGATCGCCTGCGCTCGAAGCTGGGACGCAGGCTGCAAGTGCTGGTCGACGAGGTCGACCGCGCGGGCGCGCTCGCCCGCTCGAGTGCCGACGCGCCCGAGATCGACGGCGTGGTGCGCATACGCGACGGCGGCAATCTCAGGCCCGGCGAGTTCGCCGCGGTCATCGTTGAGGACGCGGACGAGCACGATCTGACGGCCCGTCTGGCGGCCTGATTTCGGAACAAGGAGGCGATATGGCAGCGCGTGAAGTGGTGGTGGTGTCCGGTGTACGGACGGCGATCGGCGACTACGGCGGCGCTTTGAAGGATGTGCCGCCGACCCGTCTCGGCGCAACGGCGATCAAGGAAGCGGTGACGCGTGCAAAGATCGAGCCGGCAAGCGTCGGCCATGCCGTGGTCGGCAGCGTGATACACGGCGAGGCGCGCGACATGTACATGTCGCGCGTGGCCGCCATCGACGCCGGGCTCCCCGTGGGCACACCCTGCCTGACCGTGAACCGGCTCTGCGGCAGCGGCCTGCAGGCGATCGTTTCGGCCTCGCAGCACATTCTGCTGGGGGACGTCGACGTCGCGATCGGCGCGGGAGCCGAGAGCATGAGCCGCGCGGCCTACTTCCTTCCGGGCGCGCGCTGGGGCACCCGGATGGGCGACGGCCCGATCATCGATGCCATGACCGGCGCGCTGCACGACCCCTTCGGCCACGGCCACATGGGCGTGACCGCCGAGAACATCGCCGCCAAGTACGGTTTCACGCGCGAGCAGCAGGATGCTTTCGCACTCGAATCCCACAAGCGCGCCGCGAACGCGCTCGACAAGGGGTGGTTCAAGACCCAGGTCGTGCCGGTCGAGCTCAAGACGCGAAAAGGGGTGGAGCAGTTCGTCACCGACGAGCACGTGCGGCGCGACGCCAAGATCGAGGACATGCAGAAGCTCAAGGCGGTCTTCAAGAAGGACGGCTCGGTGACCGCGGGCAATGCCTCGGGGCTGAACGACGCGGCCGCCGCGGTGGTGCTGATGGAGGCGAAGGCGGCAGCGAAGGCGGGCGCGCGGCCGATGGCGCGCCTGGTCGCCTACGCCCACGCCGGCGTCGAGCCGCAGCTGATGGGCCTCGGTCCGATCCCGGCGGTGCGCAAGGTGTTCGAGAAAGCCGGGCTGAAACCGGCCGACATGGACGTGATCGAATCGAACGAGGCGTTCGCGGTGCAGGCCATGGCGGTCACGAAGGACCTGGGACTCGACCCGGCCAAGGTCAACCCGAACGGCGGCGCGGTCGCGCTCGGGCACCCGATCGGCGCGACGGGATGCATCCTGACGGTGAAGGCCCTGTACGAGCTCGAGCGCACGCAGAAACGCTATGCGCTGGTGACGATGTGCATCGGCGGCGGACAGGGAATCGCCGCGATCTTCGAGCGGCTGGCCTAGTCGTCCTCGACCTGCACGCCTTTCCAGAACGCGACGTGGCCCGCGATGTGCTCTGCCGCTGGCTTGGTGACGGGGTAGGTCCATGCCGCGTCGCGGTTGACCTCGCCGTCCACCACGACATCGTAGTAGCTGGCGGTCCCCTTCCAGCTGCACACCGTGCGCGTGCGAGATTCGCGCAGATAGGTCCGGTCGACGGCTTCGGGCGGAAAGTAAACGTATCCGTCCACGAGCTGCACCGAATCCGGGCCCGCCTCGGCGAGAAGCGCGCCGTTCCACGTCGCTTTCGGCATGCTTCAAGCATAGCCTAGCCGGAGCGCTTCGCGCGTCATGGCCCGCCAACAGTTAAGACCGCGAATCGGGCTCGCCCTGGGCTCCGGCGGCGCGCGCGGCTGGTCGCACATCGGCGTGATCGGGGCCCTGCACGACCTCGGCATCCGGCCGGACGTCGTCTGCGGCACCTCGATCGGTGCGCTGGTCGGCGCGGCTTACGCGGCGGGTGACCTGGAGCGGTTCGAGCACTGGGTGCTGGGTCTTGACCGCCGCGAGGTGCTGAGGCTGATGGACGTCGCCTGGGGCGGCGGTCTCATCAGGGGACGCCGCCTGTTCGATCTCTTCAGCGCCCAGATCGGAGACCGGGACTTTGCGTCGCTCGAGCTGCCCTGCGGGGTGGTCGCCACCGATCTCGCCACCGGGCGCGAGATCTGGCTGCGCGACGGGTCGCTGCTCGAGGCCGTGCGCGCCTCGCTCGCGATGCCTGGCCTGTTCACGCCCGTCGAGCGCGACGGCATGCTGCTGGTCGACGGCGGGCTGGTCAATCCGGTGCCGGTATCGATGTGCCGGGCGCTGGGCGCCGAGATGGTGATCGCGGTCGACCTGGGCTGGGCCAAGCTCGGGCGCTTCCGCCATCAGGAAGGCGAACGCCCGCGCGGCCTGCGCGCACCGTCGTGGCTCGACCGGCTCGCGCGGCTGGTACGGCGCGAGGAGGTGAGCGAGGCCGAGCAGCGGCGCAACGCGCCGTCGATCGTCGAGGCGATCCTGACGGGTATCGATATCATGCAGGTGAGAGTCGCGCGCAGTCGTCTCGCCGGAGATCCTGCGGAGGTGATGGTGACGCCGATGCTGCCCGACTTCGCCACCATGGACTTTCACCGCGCCGCGGAGGCGATCGAGGAAGGCCGGGCCGCGGTGGATCGAACGGTACCGATGCTCGAACGAATGATGGAGACGTGAGATGGAATATCGAAGGCTTGGCCGAAGCGGACTCAAGGTATCGGCGCTGTGCCTCGGCGCGATGATGTTCGGCGACCGTACCGACGAGGCCGAGGCGGGGCGGGTCGTCGCCTCGGCGCGAGAAGCCGGCGTCAATTTCGTCGACACGGCGGACGCCTACGCGAAGGGCGAATCGGAGCGCATCCTCGGACGCCTGATCGCGGCGGACCGCGGGCACTGGATCGTCGCGACCAAGGTCGGCAACACCGGCGCGCCGCCTCCGAACGACGCCGATCTGTCGCGCCGCCACGTCATGCGGGCGATCGACGCTTCGCTCGAGCGCCTCGGCATGGACCACGTCGATCTGTACTACCTGCACCTGGAGGACGCCGGCACGCCGCTGGAGGAGACGGTGGCGACGCTGGGCGACCTGGTGCGCGCCGGCAAGATCCGCTACTGGGGCGTTTCCAACTTCCGCGCCTGGCGCATCGCCGAGATCACGCTGCTCGCCGACCGCATGGGCGTGGCGCGCCCGGCGGTGTGCCAGCCGTACTACAACGCGGTCAACCGCATGCCGGAGGTCGAGGTGCTGCCTGCCTGCGAGCATTTCGGCCTCGGCGTGGTGCCCTATTCCCCGCTCGCGCGCGGCGTGCTGACCGGGAAGTACAGGCCGGGCGAGGCGCCGGCCGCCGAGACCCGCGCCGGACGCGGCGACAAGCGCATGATGCAGACCGAGTTCCGCGCCGAGTCGATCGAGATCGCGCAGAAGATCAAGGCCCACGCCGGGCGGCGCGGCATGAGCGCGGCCGATTTCGCCTTCAACTGGGTGCTCAACAGCGGCGCGGTGGCGAGCGTGCTCGCCGGGCCGCGCACCATGGAGCAGTGGCTCGGCTACCTCGGTGCGCTCGAGCGCGGCTTCACGGCGGAGGACGAGGCGCTGATCGACGCGCTGGTCGCGCCCGGGCATCCCTCGACGCCCGGCTACACCGATCCGCGCTATCCCGTCACCGGCAGGCGGCCGCGCGTGCGCTAGCCCTGGGGGGCGGGCTCCGCGGCCGGGCTCGGCGCGGCCTTCGCCACGTGCCTGCTGGCGAGCAGCATGTACATCGCCGGCACCACGAACAGCGTGAACAGCGTGCCGATCGCGATGCCCGAGGCGATCACCAGCCCCATGTTGAAGCGGCTCACCGCGCCGGCACCGCTGGCGGTGATGAGCGGCATCACGCCGAGCACCATCGCCGCGGTGGTCATCAGGATCGGGCGCAGCCGGATGCCGGCCGCCATCTCGATCGCGTGGCGCTTGTCGTGGCCTTCGCGGCGCAGGTTGTTGGCGAACTCGACGATCAGGATGCCGTGCTTGCTGATCAGGCCGATCAGCGTCACCAGTCCGACCTCGGTGTAGATGTTCAGGCTCGCGCCGCCTACTCCCAGGCTGATGAAGATCAACGCGCCGCAGATCGACATCGGCACCGACACCAGGATGATCACGGGGTCGCGGAAGCTCTCGAACAGCGCCGCGAGCGTGAGGTAGATGATGATCAGGGCGAAGAAGAACGTGACCAGCAGGGCGCTCGATTCCTGCACGTACTGGCGCGACTGGCCCGAGTAGTCGACCGAATAGCCTTCGGGCAGCGTCTGCTTGGCGAGGTTCTGCAGGTAGGCGAGCGCCTCGCCCTGCGAGACGCCGGGGAAGGGCACGCCCGAGATGGTCGCCGAGTTCTGCTGCTGGAAGTGGTTCAGAGTTTGCGGCACGACCTTGGTCTCGATGTGCGCGATCGTCGAAAGCGGCACCATGTTCCCGCTCGCGGTGCGCAGGTAGTAGTTGCGCAGCTGGTCGGCGTTCAGACGGTCGACCTGCTGCACCTGCGGAATCACCTTGTAGGAGCGGTCGTAGAGGCTGAAGTAGTTGACGTAGCCGCCTCCCACCATCGCCGACAGCGCGGCGCCGACGTCGCGCATCGACAACCCCAGCTGGGCCGCCAGCTCGCGGTCGATCACGACCGTCGACTGGGGCTGATCGAACTTGAGGTCACTGTCGATGAAGATGAAGCGCCCGCTCTTCTGCGCCGCCTGCAGGAACTTCTGCGAGACCTGGTCCAGGCGCTCGAACGGCTCGGTCGTCTGAATCACGAATTCGACCGGCAGGCCTCGCGCGCCTGGCAGCGGCGGCGGCTGGAACAGCACGGTCTTGAGGCCCGCAATCTCGTTCACCTGCTTCTGCACCGCCGGTTGCAGCTGGGTCGCGGTCTTCTTGCGCTCGTCCCAGGGCTTGAGCACCATGCCCGCGATGGTGCGGCCCGGCACGTCGAGCTGGAAGACGTGGTCCGTCTCGGGGAAAGAGGCGAACGTCTCGTAGATCTGCTTCGTATAGAGCTGGCGCTGCTGGAGCGTGGAGTTCGGCGCGGCGCTCGAGGCCGCGATCAGCACGCCCTGGTCCTCCTGCGGCGCGAGCTCCGACTTGGCGCCGGCGTAGAGGAAATAGATGCTGCTGAGGACGATTAGCGCGAATACCGCGGTGACCGGCACGTAGTTGAGCGTGCGATGCAGCAGCGATTCGTAGCGCCGGTGCAGCCAGTCGAAGGCGCGGTCGAGCCAGATCACGAGGTGCGCCTGCCAGCCGCGCCCGGCCGGATCGTGCGGCTTGAGCAGGCGCGAGCACATCATCGGCGAGAGCGTGAGCGCGATCACCGCCGATATCGTCACTGCGCCGACCAGGCTGAAGGCGAACTCGGTGAACAGCGCGCCGGTGAGGCCGCTCAGGAACCCGATCGGGACGTACACGGCGATCAGCACCGCGGTCATGGCGAGAATCGGATTGGCGAGCTCCCGTGCGGCGACGAACGCGGCGTCCATGGGCTTCATTCCGTCCTCGAGGTGGCGGTTGACGTTCTCGACCACGATGATCGCGTCGTCGACCACCAGTCCGATCGCCAGCACCAGGGCGAGGAGCGTCAGCAGGTTGATGCTGAATCCGAGCGCCAGCATCACCGTGAAGGTGCTCACCAGCGAAAGCGGAATCGCGATGGTGGGGATCACCACCGAGCGGACCGATCCGAGGAAAGCGAACACGACCAGCGTGACGATGATCAGCGCTTCGGCGATCGTCTTCACGACCTCGCTGATCGAGGCGTTCACGAATTTCGTCGAGTCGTAGACGATGCGCCCGTCGAGGCCCTGCGGCAGCTGGGCCTGGATCGCGGGGAAGGCATCGCGCACACGCTTGATCACCTCGAGCAGGTTGGCCGAGGGCGCGACCTGGATCCCGATGTAGACCGCCTGATTGCCGTCGAAGCCGACCGACGTTTCGTAGTCCTCCGAGCCGAGCGTCACGTTGGCGACGTCCTCGAGGCGAACGATGGCGCCGTTCTTCTGCTTGATGATCAGGCGCTTGAACTCGTCCACGGAGTGCAGGCTGGTCGAGGCGGTGAGGTTCACCTGCACCATCTGTCCCTTGGTGCTGCCCACCGCGGAGAGATAGTCGTTGGCGACGAGCGCCTGCTGAACGTCGGCCGCGGTCAGGCCGTAGGCGGCGAGCTTCTTGGGGTCGAGCCAGGCGCGCAGCGCGAACAGCTTCTCGCCGAGAATCTCGGCGGTCTGCACGCCCTCCACCGCCTGCAGGCGCGGCTGCACCACGCGCACCAGGTAATCGGTGATCTTGTTCGCCGGCAGCACCTTGCTCGCGAAGCCGATGTACATCGCGTCGATCGTCTGCCCGACCTGAACCGACAGCGTCGGCTGCTGCGCGCCCTGCGGCAGCCGGTTGAGGACCGCGTTCACCTTGGTGTTGATCTCGGTGAGCGCCTTGTCGGGGTCGTAGTTGAGCCGCAGGTTGGCGGTGATCGTGCTCACGCTCTGGCGGCTGGTCGAGGTCATGTAGTCGATGCCGTTCGCCTGGGCGATCGAGTTCTCGAGCGGCGCGGTGATGAAGCCCGCCACCAGCGAAGGGTCCGCGCCCACGTAGGTGGTGGTCACGGTGACGACCGCGTTCTGGGTGCGCGGAAACTGGAGCACCGGCAGCAGCTGCACCGAGCGCAGGCCGAGCACCAGCAGGAGCAGGCTCACCACGGTGGCCAGCACCGGGCGGCGGATGAAGATGTCGGTGAACTTCATCGGCGCGGAACCCCTACTCGTCCTTGGGCTTCGGCGCCGCGTCGTCGGACGGCTGCACGCTGTTGTTGATGATCACCGGTACGCCGTTGCGCAGCTTCAGCTGGCCGGCGGTGACGACGGTTTCGCCTTCCTTGACGCCGGAGAGGACGGCAATCTGGTCGCCGCGCGTCGCGCCGGTGGTCACGAAGCGCTGCGTGGCGACGAGCTTCGGCTTGCCGTCCGGCTGCTTGCCCTTTTCCTCGACCACGAACACGGTGTTGCCGTAGGGGTTGAAGGTGATCGCGGTCTGCGGCAGCGTCAGGCGGCGCTCGGGGGCGCTGGTGTCCACCGAGACGGTGACGAACATTCCCGGCAGCAGCCGGTGCTTGGGGTTGGACAGCGAGGCGCGCACCTGGACGTTGCGCGTTGCAGGGTCCACCTTGGCGTCGATCGCGTCGATCGTCCCCGCGAAGCGCTCGCCCGGCAGCGCGTCGCTCGTGGCGCTGACTTTAAGGCCGGTGCGGACTTCGGCCAGGGCGCTCTGGGGCACGCTGAAATCCGCGTACATCGGGTCGAGCGACTGCAGCGTGACCAGCTTCGTGCCGGGCGCGACGTACTGGCCGAGATCGACCGCGCGCAGGCCGAGCCGGCCGGCGAAGGGCGCGCGCACGCTTTTCTTGTCGACCAGCGCCTGCTGCTCGGCCACGCGCGCCCTGGCGACCTTGAGGTTGGCCGCGTCCGCGTCGACAGTCGCTTGGCTTACCGCCTGCACCTTGAGCTGGCGCGCGTCCCGCTCGTACGTGACTTGAGCCAGTTGCGCGGCGGCCTTGAGCGACTCGAGCTGCGCGATGTCGGCCGCGGCGTTCAGCTGAACCAGCGGCGTGCCCGCCTTCACCTCGTCACCGGAGCGGAAGTGTATGGCCGAGATGACGCCGCTCACTTCGGGCGCGAGGTCCGCGCCGCGCACCGCTCGCAGCGTGCCGACCGCGCTCAGCTCTGGCTGCCATTCCTGGTACGCGGCCTTGATCGTCGATACCGTCTGCGGCGGCACGCCTTGCGACGAGAGGTACTTCTTGATCATGCGCGCCTTGAACGCCTGGAAGCCGAAGATGCCTCCGAAGATCAAGCCGGCGATCACCAGCATCAGGACCATGCGCTTGGTCATCGATTGCGACTCCCTACAGTGTCGGATTTGGGCGCCCGGGCGGCGGCGTCGTGCCACCAGCCGCCGCCGAGCGCCTGGAACAGCGCCGCCGTATCGGCGTAGCGCGCAGCCCGGGCCTGCACCAGCCCGATGCGGCTGCGTTGGTATTGCTGTTCGGCGTTCAGCAGCGTGAGGTAGCTCGTTGCGCCGAGCTCGAACTGGTTGCGCGCGAGCTCATAGCTGGCGCGTGCGGCGGCCTCGGCCTCCGCCTGCGCCTTGAGCGCCCGCGCGTCGCTCTCGAGCGCGCTCAGCGCGTCGGCCACGTTCTGGAATGCGCCCAGGACGGTCTGGCGGTACTGTGCCAGCGAGCGATCGTAGGCGGCGACCGCCGCGCGTTTCTGCGCCTTGAGCGCGCCCCCGTGGAAGATCGGCTGCAGCAGCCCGGCGCCGACGCTCCAGATCATGTTGTCGGCGCCGAACAGGTCTCCCGCCTTGTTGGCGACCGTTCCGTACGACGCGCTGAGGTTGATCTGGGGGTATTCGGCCGCGGTCGCGACCCCGATCTGGGCGCTTGCCTGATGCAGCAGCGCCTCGGCGGCCTGGATGTCGGGGCGCTGGCGCACCAGCTCGGAAGGCAGGCTGACCGGCAGCTCGTGCGGCAGCTCGAGCTTGGAGAGCTCGAACTCGGGCAGCGGCGCGGTGGCGGGCGTCTTGCCCAGCAGCGTGGCGAGCGCGTTTCGGGTCTGGGCCAGAGCCTTCTCCAGCGGTGGCAACGCGGCCCGTGTCTGCGCCAGCTGGGCGCGCTCCGAGAGGACCTGGACGCGCGAGATCGCGCCCAGCGCGAGCTGCTTTTCGAGCACTTCGAGCGAGCGCCGCTGGGCGTCGACGATGTCGCGCGTGGCGTCGATCTGCGCCCGAAGAGACGCTTCGCTCACCGCGGTCGTGACGATGTTCGAGGTGAGCGTCAGATAGGCGGCCGCGATCTGGTAGCGCTGGTAGTCGATCTGCGCCTCGAGCCGCTCGAGCTCGCGCCGCGCGCCGCCGGCCGCGTCGATCTGGTAGGACACGCTCACCGAGGCGTTGTAGAGGTTGAACTCCGGAATTCGGGCGCCGGACTGGTTCTGCGACGCGCCGGAGATCTTCTGCCGCGAGGCGGCGAGCTTTGCGTCGACGCTGGGGTAGAGCACCGCGGTCGCCGCCCTGAGGTTCTCCTCCGAGACGCGCAGCGCCGCCTGCGCCGCTTCGAGGGACGGGCTGTCGGCGAGGGCGGCGCGAATCAATCGGTGGAGCGCGGGCGAGCGGTAGACC
>CAZLUX010000105.1:0-9857 GCA_964562815.1 uncultured Enterobacteriaceae bacterium | reverse complement strand
GGCCTGCGCGGCCTGAAGGAGAACGTGATCGTCGGCCGCCTCATTCCGGCGGGAACCGGCATGGCGTACCACAACATGCGCAAGCAGCAGGCGGCGGAGCCCGTCCTGCCGGAGATCCCGGCGGGTGAGGAAGCGCCGGCGACGACCGAGGTCAGCGCCTCCAATGGCGGCTGATTCGGCGCCGCGCGAAGATCGAGGGGCGGCCGCGGCCGCCCCTTTTTTTATCTGTTCCCCGGCTGATCGAACGTGCTTGCGGCGGAACGAACCGGAGAAACTATAATCGCCCCGAACGGCGCGGACGAGGGAAGAATGGGCACGCTGCAACCGAGGCCCGCAACTTCGGGCGACCTGGCCGCGATCCACGCGATCTACGCGCACCACGTGCTGCACGGAGTCGCCTCGTTCGAGGAGGCACCGCCTTCGCTCGAGGAGATGCGCCGGCGCTTCGAGGACGTCATCTCGCGCGGCCTGCCCTATCTCGCGCTCGAGCTCGACGGCGAGGTCGGCGCCTACGGCTATTGCGCGCCCTACCGGGCCCGCTCGGCCTACCGCTATGCGCTCGAGGACTCGGTCTACGTCCGGCACGATCTCGCGCGGCGCGGGGCCGGGCGTGCGGTTCTGCGCGCGCTCGTGGCGCGCTGCGCCGAGCTCGGCTACCGGCAGCTGATCGCGGTCATCGGCGACAGCGCGAATACGCCCTCGATCGCCCTGCATGCGCAGGAGGGATTCCTGCGGGCGGGCACGCTGCGCTCGGTCGGGTTCAAGTTCGGCCGCTGGCTCGACAGCGTGATCATGCAGCGCCCGCTCGGCCCGGGGGACGCGACGCGCCCGCTCACTTGAGCAGCAGCGCGACGCCGCTCGCGACCAGCAGCAGGGCGACCACCCGCTTGAACACCTGCTCGCGCATGCCGTGGTGGACGCGCTCGCCCAGCACCATGCCTACGATCATCGCCGGCAGCAGCAGCGCGATCAGCGCGATCGCCCTGGCGTCGTAGAAACCGAGCCCGCCGTAGCCGCCGGCGCGCAGCAGCGCGAGCAGGAACAGGATCGCGGACATGGTGGCGCGAAAGCGCGCCTTGTCGAGGTCGAGCGCGTTCAGGTAGATGACGAAGATGGGCCCCGCCATGCCCCCGAACAGCGTGCTGACCAGCCCGCCGGCGGCGCCGGCGAGCGGCGCGAGCCAGAGGCGCGGCGCGCGCAGCACCGCCTTGCGGGGCGAGACGCTCCACAGCGCGTAGGCGATGATGAAGAGCGCCAGCGCGTTGCGCAGCATCTCGGGGTGCAGCTCCTTGAACAGCCACAGCCCCGCCGCCCAGCCGACGATCGTGGGCAGCAGCAGGCCGCGCACGCCGCGCCATTCGACGTGGCGGAATTCGCGCACCGTCTGGCCGAACGACGCCACGATGCCGAGCGTGGTGATGACCGGGATCACCGTGCGCAGCGGCAGCACGAGCACCAGAAACGGAATCGCCACCACGCCGGCGCCGAAGCCGGTCGCGCCGCGCAGCGTATAGGCAGCCACCACCACCAGCGCGCACAAGGCGAGCTGCCAGGCGGGGGCGGTGGCCTGCAGCGTCTCGATCACGCGGCGCCGGATTTCGCTTCGCTCATGCGAAGCAGCGCGTAGAGCGCTTGCAGGCGCGGCACGGCGACGCCGAGGCGGCGCGCGATGCGAACGGCGTTGCCGAGCAGCGCCTCGGTTTCCATCGGCCGGCCCGCGAGCCGGTCCTGGCCCATGCTGGAGACGAAGTTCGGCATACGCAGCGTGCCCTCGATCTGCCTGTCCGCGAGGTCGGGCGGGAGCGGGTGGCCGTCGGCGGCGGCCAGCGCGCACACCTCCGCGATCGCGGCGCGCGCGAACTCGGTCTGCTCCTCGCCGGAGAGGATGTCGCGCGTGCCGAGCCCGCCCCCGATCGCCGAGATCGGGTTGAACACGGTGTTCCAGGCGCATTTCTCCCAGCGTGCGCCGACGATGTCCTCGGTCACGACGCAGCTCGCGCCGCCCTGCTGCAGCAGCCCGGCGAAGCGGGCGGCCTTGTCCGAGGCGCCGCGCGGGTAGCGCCCGAGCACCAGCCGCGTGAACTTCGAATGATGGCGAACGCGCCCCGGCGCCTCGCGGCTCACCCCCGCGTAGGCGACTCCGGACAGCAGCTCGTGGCGGGGGAAGGCCCGCGCGACTTCGTCCTCGATGCCGATGCCGTTCTGCACCAGCACGATCGCGCTGCCGGCGGCGAGCGCCGGGCGGATGAGGGCGGCGCGGTCGACGCCGCGCACGAGCTTGAGTGCGACCAGCAGGTAGTCCGCCTCGCCGCGGTACTCGCCCGCCGAGCGCAGCAGCTGTGCGGGACGGAACGAAAGGTCGCCGAGCGTGCTGTCGATCCGGTAGCCGCCGGCGGCGACGGCTTCGTAATCGGAGCGCGCGACGACCGACACCTCGCAATCGGCGCGCGCCAGCACGCCGCCGTAGAACGCCCCGATCGCGCCGGCCCCGAGGACCAGCACCCGCGCTTCAGGCATCCGGCAGCAGCACCACCTTGCCCATGACGCGGCGCTCGGCCATGTCCTTGAGCGCCCGTGCCGCCTGCGCGAGCGGGTAGGTCGCCGAGACGTGAGGGCGGACCTTGCCCTGGCCGAACCACTCGCCCAGCTCCTTGAGCGAGGCGGCGAACTCGGCCGGCGCGCGCTTGGTCCACTCGCCCCAGTAGACGCCGACGATCGAGCGCTCCATCAGCAGCGGCAGGTTGAGCGGCAGCTTCGGGATTTCGCCGGCGGCGAAGCCGATCACCAGCAGCCGTGCGCGCCAGGCCGAGGATCGCAGCGCCGGCTCGGTGTAGGCGCCGCCCACCGGGTCGTAGATGAGGTCCACGCCCTTGCCGCCGGTGAGCTCCTTGACGCGCGCGCGCAAATCCTCGGAGGAATAGTCGATCGTCTCGTCGGCGCCGTGCTGGCGGCACACCGCGAGCTTTTCCTTGCTCGAAGCGGCGGCGATCACGCGCAGGCCGAGGATCTTGCCGATCTCGACCGCCGAAAGCCCGACTCCGCCGGCCGCGCCGAGCACCAGCAGCGTCTCGCCCGGCTTGGCGTCGGCGCGGTGGCACAGGGCGTGATGCGAGGTGCCGTAGGTGAGCAGGAACGACGCCGCGGTCTTGAAGTCCATCCCGTCCGGAATCGGCACCAGCCGCGCGCCCGCCGGCACCAGGCACTCGGTGGCGAAGCCGCCGGAGGACCCGGCGCCGAGCACCCGGTCTCCCGGCTTGGCGTGCTTGACGCCTTCGCCCACCTCCTTCACCACGCCGGCGAACTCCGATCCCGGCGTGAAGGGCGGCGTCGCCTTCACCTGGTACTTGTTCTGGATGATGAGGACGTCGGGAAAATTGACGCTCGCCGCCTTCACCGAGACGACGACCTCGCCCGGCCCGGCCTTCGGCGACGGAACGTCTTCGACCACCAGGCTCTCCGGCGGGCCGAACTGCTTGCAGATCACTGCCTTCATGAGTTGTCCGTGGAAAGAGTGCTAGTTGGAACGGCTCGACAGTCCGCCGTCGATGGTAAGTATGCACCCCGAGGTGTACGACGACCGGTCCGAAACGAGAAACAGCGCGGCCGCGGCGATCTCCTCGGGCGTCCCGGGGCGGCCGAAGGACATGTTGGCGAACAGCTCCTGGTAGCGCCCCGCATCCCCCAGCAGCGTCTCGGCGCGCTGCTTGTAGAGGCTGACCAGGCGGTCGGTCGACACCGGGCCGGGGTTGATTCCCAGCACCCGGATGCCGTCCTTGTGCGAGGCGCCGCCGAGGGCGCGCGTGAACGCCATCAGCCCCGCGTTGGCGGTGCTGCCGGCGATGTAGGCCGCGTCCATCTTCTCGCCGGCGCTGCCGATGATGTTGAGGATCACGCCGCGTCCGCGCCGCTTCATCGCCGCGTAGACCTGCCGGCTGAGGTTGATGTAGCCGAAGACCTTCAGGTCCCAGGCGCGGCGCCAGGTCTCCTCGTCGACCTTGAGCAGGTCGCCGCCCGGAATCGCGCCGGCATTGTTGATCAGGATGTCGATCTCGCCGGCCCAGGCGGCGAGCGCCTCCGGCGCGCCGCGCTGCGAGAGGTCGATCGCCTTCGCATTCGGCCCCGGCGCCGGGTTGCGCGCCGCGATCAGCACTTCGCAGCCCTCCGCGGCGAGCGCCTCGGCACAGGCCCTGCCGATTCCCTTCGAGGCGCCCGTGACCAGCACGCGCCGGCCCGTCAGGTTCAGATCCATAAAACAGCCCTCCCTCGATCGCGCAATTTTGGTTAGTCTTGCACATTTCCCATGCCTACCCTCAAAACCGACGACGGCGTAAGCCTCTATTACGAGGAAACCGGAAGCGGCACGCCGATCCTGTTCGTGCACGAGTTCGCCGGCGACTGCCGCAGCTGGGAGCCGCAGGTGCGCCACTTCTCGCGCCGCTACCGCTGCATCGCCTACAACGCGCGCGGCTATCCGCCCTCGGACGTGCTGCCGGACCCGGACCGCTACTCGCAGCAGCGCGAGCGCGACGACGTGCGCTGCGTGCTCGACGCGCTGGGGATCGAGCGGGCGCACATCGTCGGCCTGTCGATGGGCGCCATGGCGACGCTGCACTTCGGCATGGTGCACAGCGCGCGCGCGATCTCCCTCGTCACGGCGGGCGTCGGCAGCGGCGCGCACAAGAGCGAGTACGCGCGCTTCCAGGCCGATTCGCGCGCCCACGCGAAGCTCATGCTCGAGCACGGCATGGCGCATTTCGCCGCCGGCTACGGCGAGAACCCCACCCGCGTGACCATGAAGGCGAAGGACCCGCGCGGCTTCGCCGAGTTCCAGCGCCACCTGTCCGAGCACTCCGCCGAGGGCTCGGCCAACACCATGCTGGGATATCAGGCGCGCCGGCCGTCGCTCTACGACCTGACCGCCGAGATGGCGGGGATCACCGCGCCGCTGCTGGTGATCGCGGGCGACGAGGATCCGTCGACGATCGAGCCCTCATTGCTGATCAAGCGCACGGTGCCGGGGGCGCGCCTCGCGATGCTGCCCCGGACCGGGCACATGCTGAATCTCGAAGAGCCGGCGCTTTTCAACCGGCTGGTCGAGGACTTCTTCCATCAGGTGGAGGCGGGACGTGGACGCGACTGACGCGCTTTCCCACCTGCGGGTGATCGACCTCACGCGCGTGCGCGCCGGCCCGACCTGCGCCAAGCAGTTCGCCGACTGGGGCGCGGATGTCATCAAGGTCGAGGCGCCGGCCACCGACGGCGACGATGGCTTCGGGCCGCGCCAGGGATCGGACTTCCAGAACCTGCACCGCAACAAGCGCTCGCTCACCCTGAACCTGAAGGACCCTCGGGGGGTCGAGATCCTCAAGCGCCTGGTGAGGACCGCCGACGTGGTGGTCGAGAACTACCGGCCCGACGTCAAGCATCGCCTCGGCATCGATTACGAGACGCTCGCCAGGGAGAATCCTGGCCTCGTCTACGCCAGCATTTCCGGCTTCGGCCAGGACGGCCCCTACCGCGACCGCGCGGGGTTCGACCAGATCGCGCAGGGCATGGGCGGGCTGATGTGGGTGACCGGGCTCCCCGGGCAGGGCCCGGTGCGCGCGGGCATCCCGGTGGCGGACCTGACCGCGGGCCTGTATGCCGCGCTCGGGATCATGATCGCGCTCCAGGAGCGCAGCCGCACCGGCAGGGGGCAGTGGGTGCAGAGCTCGCTCCTGTCGGCGATGGTGGCGATGATGGACTTCCAGGCCGCGCGCTGGCTGGTCGAAGGCCATGTGCCCGGACAGGCCGGCAACGACCACCCGACCTCGATCCCGACCGGCGTGTTTCCCACCACCGACGGCTACGTCAACATCGCCGCGGCCGGCAACGTCATCTGGACGCGGCTGTGCGAGGCGCTCGGCGAGCCGGCGCTCGCGACGCAGGCCGAGTACGCCACCGGCGCGCTGCGCTCGAAGAACCGCGCCGCGCTGAACGAGCTGCTCGCCGGGCTCACCCGGCGCCGCGGCTCGGCCGAATTGATCGAGCTGCTCAACAAGGCGGGCGTGCCCTGCGGCCCGATCTACAAGATGAACGAGGTCTTCGACGATCCGCAGGTGAAGCACCTCGGCATGGCGGCGCCGGTGCCCAGGCCCGGCGGCGGCGAGCTGAACCTCGTGGGGCCCGCGATCCGGCTCTCGCGCACGCCGGCGCGCATGCAGCGCACGATGGGCCCTGCCGGCGAGCACAACGCCGAGATCCTGGGCTCGCTCGGCTACGCCGAGGCCGAGATCGGGAAGCTGCGCGCCGACAAGGTGATCTGAGGAATATCGAGGAGCGAAGCGCGATGAGCGAAGCGAAACTGCGCGCCGAGCGCGACGGGCATATCGGCTGGATGATTTTCGACAACCCGGCGCGCCGCAACGCGATCACCGGCGACATGTGGCGCGCGATCCCGGGCGCGATGGCGCAGTTCGACGCCGATCCCGAGGTGCGCTGCGTGGTGCTGCGCGGCGCGGGCGAGGTCGCCTTCGCCGCCGGCGCCGACATCTCGGAGTTCGAGAAGCGGCGCGCCGACGCGCAAGCCGCGGGCAAGCACGACAACATGATCGACCTCGCGCAGCTCGCGCTGGAGAATTCCGCCAAGCCGGTGCTGGCGATGATCCGCGGCTTCTGCTTCGGCGGGGGAGTGGAGATCGCGCTCGCCTGCGACCTGCGCTATTGCGGCGCCTCGGCGCGCTTCGCGATCCCCGCCGCGCGGCTGGGCATCGGCTACGGCGTGCGCGGCACCAACCGGCTGGTGGCGAGCGTCGGCCACGCCGCGGCGCGCGAGATCATGCTCACCGGGCGGCGCTACGACGCCGCCGAGGCGCTTGCCATGGGGCTGGTGAACCGCGTGCTGCCCGACGACGAGCTGGAGGGCTTTGTGCGCAAGCTCGCCGCGGAGCTCGCGTCCAACGCGCCGCTTTCGATGGCCGCCTCGAAGTCGATCATCAACAGCGTCATCGAGCCGGACGGGGATTTCTCCGCGGGCGAGGCGTTGATCGCGCGCTGCGCGAAGAGCGAGGACCACGTCGAGGGCCGGCGCGCGTTCATGGAAAAGCGCAAGCCGGTATTCAAGGGAAGATAGCCTGCGATGAAGTCGAGCCAACTCAAGATCAAGAGCGTACGGGTGCGCGCGGTGGGCGCGCCGATGAAGCGCCCGCTCGCGACCAGCACGGGCGCGATCACGGTGGCGCCGCTGCTGCTGATCGACCTGCACACCGACGCCGGCATCACCGGCCGCTCCTACCTGTTCGGCATCAACGCGCACCACCTGCCGCCGATGGCCAAGCTCGTCGAGGCGATGGGCGAGATGATCCAGGGCGATGCGCTGGCGCCGTTCGAGATCGAAAAGAAGCTTCGCGCGCGGCACACCCTGCTCGGGGTGCACAACGTCGTGCTGTTCGCGATGTCGGGCATCGACATGGCGGCCTGGGACGCGCTCGGCCAGGCGCTCGGCCAGCCGCTGGTGCGCCTGCTCGGCGGCGCGCAGCGGCCGGTGCGCGCCTATAACTCCAAGGGCCTCGGCATCATGCCGCTCAAAGCGCTCGTGCGCGAGGCGATCGAGCTGGTGAGCGAGGGCTTCGGCGCGGTCAAGCTGCGCCTCGGCCGGCCCGAGGCGCGCGACGACATCGAGGCGCTGCGCGCGGTGAAGAAGGCGCTCGGCACCAAGGTTACCCTGATGGTGGACTTCAACCAGGGCCTGACGGTGAGCGAGGCGCTGCGGCGCGGCCGCATGATCGACGAGGAGGGCGGCGTGCTCTGGATCGAGGAGCCGGTGCGGGCGGACGATTTCGCCGGCAATGCGCGCCTCGCGCGCGAGCTGGCCACTCCGATCCAGATCGGCGAGAACTTCATGGGCCCGGAACAGATGGCGCAGGCGCTGGCCGCGGGCGCCTGCGACTACGTCATGCCCGACGCGCAGAGGATCGGCGGCGTGACCGGCTGGATGCGCGCGGCGGCGCTGGCGCAGGCCGCGGGGCTGGAGATGTCGAGCCACCTCTTTCCCGAGGCGAGCTGCCACCTGCTGGCGGTGACGCCCACCTGCCACTGGCTCGAGTACGTCGATTGGGCCGACCCGGTGCTCGAAGAGCCCGCCGAGCTGAAGAACGGCCATGTGCTGATTCCGCAGCGGCCGGGCATCGGCATGCGCTGGAACGAGAAAGCCGTCAGGCGCTACGCGCTCTAGCCATGTTCACGCGCCACTTTCCCCACTGGCCCTCGGGCGTGCCGCGCTCGCTGCGCATCCCGCGCACGAGCATTTATTACAACCTCGAGGTGAGCGCGACGCGCTATCCCGAGTCCGCCGTGATCGACTACTACGGCAGCCGCATCAGCTACGAGCGGATGAAGCGCGAAGTCGACGCGCTGGCCGGCTTCCTGCAGAAGCGCTGCGGCGTGGCGAAGGGCGACCGGGTGCTGCTGTACTGCCAGAACGGGCCCCACTTCATGCTCGGCTACTACGCGATCCTGCGCGCCGACGCGGTGGTGGTGCCGGTCAACCCGATGAACCGCACCGAGGAGCTGCGCCACTACGTCGAGGACGGCGAGGCGCGCACCATCGTCTCGACCCAGGAGCTGTGGGACCGGATCGCGCCGCTGCTCGGCACCAGCGCGCTCGAGAACGCGCTGATCGGCGCGCACTCGGAGTACCTCACGACGCCGACTGACCTGCCGGTACCGGACTTCGTGCGCGCGCCGGCGGCGATCCCGGCCTATGGCGGCGTGACCTCGTGGCGCGAGGCGCTCGCGGCGGGCCTCGCGCCGGGGCCGCACCTCGCCGGCCCGGACGACCTCGCGGTGATGCCCTACACCTCGGGCACCACCGGCAAGCCCAAGGGCTGCATGCACACCCACTCCACGGTGCTGTCGACCTCGACCGCCGGCTGCCACTGGCGCGGCGCGGCGAGCGGCTCGGTCGCGCTCGCGGTGTTGCCGATGTTCCACGTCACCGGCATGCAGGCGGGGATGAACACGCCGATCCAGGCCGGTGCGATGTCGGTGGTGATGACGCGCTGGGACCGCGAGTGCGCGGCGATGCAGATCGAGCGCGCGCGGGTGACCGGGTTCACCGCGATCACCACCATGGTGGTCGACTTCCTCGCCAACCCGAACCTGGCGAAGTACGACCTGTCGTCGATGACGACGCTGGGCGGCGGCGGCGCGGCGATGCCCGAGGCGCTGGCGAAGAAGCTCTACGACACGCTCGGCCTCGAGTTCATCGAGGGCTACGGCCTGACCGAGACCATGGCGCCGAGCCACTCGAACCCGCCGCAGCGCCCCAAGCGCCAGTGCGGCGGGATTCCGATCTTCGACACCGACTCGCGCGTGCTCGACCCCGAGACCTTCCGCGAGTGCGGGCCGAACGAGGTGGGCGAGATCGTGATGTGCGGGCCGCAGGTGTTCAAGGGCTACTGGCGCCAGGAGAAGGCGACGGCCGAGGCCTTCATCGAGCACGACGGCAAGAAGTTCTTCCGCTCGGGCGACCTCGGCTACTACGACGAGGAAGGCTACTTCTTCATCACCGACCGCCTTAAGCGCATGATCAACGCCTCGGGCTTCAAGGTCTGGCCGGCCGAGGTCGAGGCGATGCTCTACGCCCACCCCGACATCCAGGAAGCCTGCATCATCGGCGCGCTCGATCCCTACCGCGGCGAGACCGTCAAGGCCGTCGTGGTGCCCAAGGCCGAGGCGCGCGGCCGCCTCAAGCCCGAGGACATCACCGCCTGGGCGCACGAGCGCATGGCGGCGTTCAAGGTGCCGCGCGTGGTCGAGTTCGTCGACGAGCTGCCCAAGACCGCCACCGGCAAGGTTTTCTGGAGGAAGCTCCAGGA
>CAZLUX010000104.1:0-9952 GCA_964562815.1 uncultured Enterobacteriaceae bacterium | reverse complement strand
GTGCGTCTGCGGCCGCGACGCGTCCTCGGCGGCGAGCGCGCGCAGCGCGAGGAGCAGCGCCGCCGCGCGCTCGATCCAGCCGTGCCGCCAGCCGAGACGCCGGGCCTCGCGCAGCAGGTAGGCGAGCAGCGCCGCGTTCACGTGCGCGTCCTCCACGGTGCGGAAAGGCTTCGCGTACTGCGTCCAGCCGTCGCCCGGCAGAAGCGCGTCACTGGGCAGGGCCACGGCGTCGAAGACGACGCGCGCGTGCGGGACCTCCGGCACGAAGCGCGTCGGCGGCATCGGCTCGACGCGCACGCCCGCGGCCGCAGAGGGCACGCGCGCGATCCGGAGCGAGGCCCGCTCGCCTTCGATTTCCGCCTCGCGCGCGAGCACGAGGTACAGCGCGCTCTGCGGCCCGAGCGTGGTCCAGCGCTTGGCGCCCTCCAGCCGCCAGCCCGGTCCCGCGCGGTGCAGCGCGGTGCGGATGGCGCGCGGGTGGTTGCCTTCTTCCTCGCTGACGCACAGCGCGGCGAGCGCGTCCTCGGGCAGTCCCGGGAAAAGCGCCTGCAGCGCGCACTGGTAGCCGCCGGCGAACGCCCACGCGGCGCGGTCGGCCGAGAATCCCGCCACCATCGCGCGATCCATCGGGTTCTTCCAGGTGCGGGTGAGCTGGAGATAGGCGGGCCGCCAGCGCGTCACGTCGTCGCACTCCGCCGCTGCCGGCGAGGCGCGCAGCAGGTGGCCGAGGACGTCGTCGCGCACCGCCGGCGGGTGCGCTCAGGCGAACGCGCTCGGCCTCGGCAGCGTGCGCAGCATGCGCTCGCCGCCGGTGAAGAGCAGGTAGTGCCTGCCGCTCGCGCGTCCGAGCATCGTAAGGCCGACCTTCCTGGCGATCTCGTGCCCCATGTGCGTGAGCCCGGAGCGCGAGACGAGGAAGGGAACGCCCATCTGTGCGCACTTGATCACCATCTCGCTGGTCAGTCGCCCGGTGGTGTAGAAGATCTTGTCGCCGCCGTCGAGCCCCTGCAGCCACATGAAGCCGGCGATCGCGTCGACCGCGTTGTGCCGGCCGACGTCCTCGACGAACATCATGATCTCGGCCGAAGACGGCCCGGTGGCGCGCGCGAGCGCGCAGCCGTGCACCGCGCCGGCCTGCTTGTAGATGGTCTCGTGCTTGCGCACCTGCTCGATCAGGTCGAACAGCTGCGCGTCGGCGAGGCGCGCGTCCGCGGGGAGGCGGATCGCGTCGATCTCCTCCATCAGGTCGCCGAACACGGTTCCCTGGCCGCAACCGGTGGTGACGGTGCGCTTCTTCATCTTGTTGCCGATGTTCTTCTTCTTGTGTGTCGTCACCGCGACCGAGTCCGTTTCCCAGTCCACCTGCACCGCGTCGACTTCCTCGATCGCGCCGACCAGGCGCTGATTGCGCAGGTAGCCCAGCGCGAGCGCCTCGGGCGCGTGGCCGAGCGTCATCAGGGTCACGATCTCGCGCTTGTCGAGGTAGAGCGTAAGCGGGTGCTCGCCGGCGATCGCGGTCGGGACCATCTCGCCGCGCTCGTTGTAGGCCTCGACCTCGTAGGTCGCGGGGCGGGCCGCGTGGGTGAGCTTAACCACCGATGTAGGACATCTCGACTTTGGGCAGGTTCGCGGTCTCGGAAGTGCGGATCTCCGAGTAGCGGTCGTCGCGCGCGCGCCATACCGCGGCGATCTCGTTGCGAAGCGCGTCGTCGTCCGCGCCGGCGCGCAGCATCTGCTTGAGGTCGTGGCCGCCCTGCGCGAAGAGGCAGGTGTAGAGCGCGCCCTCGGTCGACAGCCGGATGCGGTTGCAGTCGCGGCAGAACGCCTGCGTCACCGAGGAGATGACCCCGATCTCGCCCGCGCCGTCGCGGTAGCGCCAGCGCTCGGCGACTTCGCCGGCGTAGCTCGCGTCGACCGGCTCGAGCGGAAACTGCTCGCCGATGCGGCGTACCACCTCAGCCGAGGGCACCACGTCGTCCATGCGCCAGCCGTTGGTGCTGCCGACGTCCATGAACTCGATGAAGCGCGCGATGTGGCCGCTGCCGCGGAAGCGGCGCGCCATCGGCAGCACCTCCTGGTCGTTCGCGCCGCGCTTGACCACCATGTTGACCTTGATCGGCCCCAGGCCGGCGGCGGCCGCGGCGTCGATGCCCTCGAGCACCCTGGCGACCGGGAAGTCGGCGTCGTTCATGGCCTTGAACACGGCGTCGTCGAGCGAGTCGAGGCTGACCGTGACCCGCTTCAGGCCGGCATCCTTGAGCCGCCTGGCCTGCTTGGCGAGCAGCGAGCCGTTGGTGGTCAGCGTCAAGTCGACGTCCAGCCGGGCGAGCTGCTCGATCAGAAGGTGGAGGTCGCGCCGCACCAGCGGCTCGCCGCCGGTGAGCCGGATCTTCTTCACGCCCATGCCGACGAACACCCGCGCCAGGCGCGCGATCTCCTCGAAGCTGAGGATTGCGCTGTGCGGCAGGAACTTGTGCTCGTTGTCGAAGACCTCGCGCGGCATGCAGTAGACGCAGCGGAAGTTGCAGCGGTCGGTCACCGAGATGCGCAGGTCGCGCAGGCCGCGCCCGCGCAGGTCGGCGAGCGGGCCGCCGTCGTACGCCGGCGCCGCGGCGCGGGCGGCGCCGGCGGCGCGGATCGGGATAACCTTGTCCTGCATGATGTCTTTGAACGGCCTGGTGAAGGAAAAATCTTAACAGAGCTTGCCTGCGCTATAGTCCTTTCATATGCAACGCCCCGAGTTGAGCGTCGCCGTGGTGATGCGGCGCCGAAAGCTGGATAACCCCTGGCAATCGGAGCTGTGGGAGGTCGCCGGCGTGCTCGCGCCTTACCAGGGGCCGGACGGGACCCGGCTCGTCGTCGAGCACCCCGACGACTCGCAATGGCTGCACACCGGCCTCAAGCTCGAGCTTTACCGCGACGACTGCGAGGGCTATTACCTGAACATCACCACGTCCGAGCCGCGCATCTTCGTCATGTGGCGAATGGACGGCGAGCAGGCGGTGCCGCACTTCGTCACCGCGAGCTCCAACGAGGCGAGCGGCTGGATGGACAGCGGCGAGGAGGTCGGCTCGGCGCCGATGGGGGCCGAGGTGGGGAAATGGGTGGCCGAGTTCGTGCGCGACAACTATCGCCCGGAGCCGAAGAAGAAGCGGATCCGGCCCGAATCGTTCAAGCACCCCGCGGACCGCGCGAAGCACTGATGGCGCAGGACAAGGAAAACCCGCTTTCGCGCTGGTCGCGGCTGAAACGCGAGGCCGAGGCGCCCAAGCCCGCGCGCAAGGCTGCGCCGGGCCCCGCGCCGCGCGCGCCCGAGACGCCGATGCCGGAGCTGCCGCCGCTCGATCAGCTCACTCCGGACTCGGACTTCAGCGCCTTCATGGACCCGCGGGTGGACGAGCGCCTGCGCAGGCTCGCGCTGAAGAGGCTGTTCAGCGATCCGCGGCTGAACGTCGTCGACGGGCTGGACGACTTCGCGGAGGACTACACGCTGCTGGAAGACCTGCCGCAGGAGCTGGTGGCGAAGCTCGAGCACGCCCGGAGCACATTGCGCCGCCCCGACCCGGAAGCGGAAAAGGAACAGGACAAGGAAACGCAGCCGGAGCAAGACCTGGCACAGGCGGCCGCGACCGAACCGGAAGCCAAGGCCGAAGACAACGAGGACGAAGGAGACGACCCGCAAGATGTCCCTCGACGGCAAGACACTTAAGCTCTGCAACTGCAACGGCACGCTGCCGCTCGACGCCAAGGCGCTCGCCGCGGCGCTCAAGCAGGGCGCGCCGCTCACCGTGCACACGGAGCTCTGCCGCAAGCAGGCGGGCGCCTTTCAGGACGCGCTCGCCGATCCGGAAGTCGTCGTGGCGTGCACCCAGGAAGCGCCGCTGTTCGCCGAGCTGGCGCAGGCCGCGCAATCCGGGGCCGAGCTGCGCTTCGTCAACATCCGCGAGACCGCCGGCTGGTCGGCCGAGGGCCGGGGCGCGACGCCGAAGATCGCGGCGCTGCTCGCCGCGGCCGCGTTGCCCGAGCCCGAGCCGGTGCCCGCGGTGGAGTACAAGTCCTCCGGCCAGCTGCTGGTGATCGGGCCCTCGGCGGCGGCGCTCGACTGGGCGCAGAGGCTCTCGGAACGGCTCGAGGTGAGCGTTCTGATCACGCGCGGCGAGGGCGGCGAGCTGCCGCTCGAGCGCAGCTACCCCGTCTGGTCGGGCAAGCCGCTTCGGGTGGCGGGCTGGCTCGGCGCGTTCGAGGTCGAATGGGAGCAGGACAACCCGATCGACCTCGAGCTGTGCACGCGCTGCAACGCCTGCGTGGCGGCCTGCCCCGAGAATGCGATCGACTTCACCTACCAGGTCGACCTCGGCAAGTGCAAGTCGCACCGCGCCTGCGTCAAGGCTTGCGGCGCGATCGGCGCGGTCGACTTCGCGCGCGAGGACCGGACGCGCCGCGAGCGCTTCGACCTGGTGCTCGACCTCTCGGCCGAGCCGCTCGTTCGCACGCACGAGCTGCCGCAGGGCTACGCCGCGCCCGGCGCCGACCCGCTGGAGCAATCGCTCGCCGCGGCGCAGCTCGCGCAGCTCGTGGGCGAGTTCGAGAAGCCGAAGTTCTTCGTCTACAAGGAGCGCATCTGCGCGCACAGCCGCTCGGGACGCAACGGCTGCAACCGCTGCATCGACGTCTGCTCGACCGGCGCCATCAGTCCCGACGGCGACCACGTCCGGGTCGAGCCGTACCTGTGCGCCGGATGCGGCGGCTGCGCCACCGTGTGCCCCTCGGGGGCGATGGGCTACGCTTACCCGCGCGTGCCCGACATGGGGCGGCGCCTGAAGACGCTGCTCGGCGCCTACCGCGAGGCGGGCGGCAAGGACGCCTGCCTGCTGTTCCACAACGCGGAGGACGGGCGCGCCCTGGTACAGACCGCCGGCCGGCACGCGCTGCGCGGCGGCCGCGGGCTGCCGGCGCGGACGATTCCGGTCGAGGCCTTCCACATCGCCTCGATCGGCATCGACCTGCTGCTCGGCGCGGTGTGCTACGGCGCGAGCCAGGTCGCGGTCTTGTCGACCGGACGCGAAGCCGAGTCCTACGCTGAGGCGCTGGCCGAGCAGATGGGCCATGCCGAGACGCTCCTCAACGCGCTCGGCTACGGCGGCAGGCACTTCGAGCTGATCCGCGCCGACGACGCCGCCGGCCTCGAGCGCGCGCTGTGGGACATGCAGCCGGCGAAGGCGGTGCCGGTGCCGGCGAGCTTCAATCTCGCCGTCGAAAAGCGCGGCGCGCTCGATTTCGAGCTCGATCATCTCGCAAGGCACGCACCCTCGCCGCAGGAGCAGGTCGCGCTCGGCCGGGGCGCACCGTTCGGCGCGCTCGCGGTGAACCCTCAGACCTGCACCCTGTGCAAGGCCTGCCTGGGCGCCTGTCCCGAGGGCGCCCTCCTCGATTCGCCCGACGCCCCGGCGCTCAAGTTCATCGAGCGCAACTGCGTGCAGTGCGGGCTGTGTGCCGATACCTGCCCCGAGAAGGCCATCTCCCTCGTGCCGCGGCTGCTGCTCGCGCCGCAGGCGAAGCAGGCGGTGACGCTCCACGAGGCCGAGGCGTTCAACTGCGTGCGCTGCGGCAAGCCTTTCGGCACCCGCCAGCTCATCGACAACATGCTCGGCAAGCTGAACGCGCATTCGATGTTCGCCGGCGGCGGCGCGCTGCGGCGGCTGCAGATGTGCGCCGACTGCCGCGTCATCGACCTGATGGAATCGAAGGACGAGCCCTCGATCCTCGACTACACGGGGCGCAAGTGAGCCAGGGCGCGGCGCCGATGCAGTTCTCGCCGACGCTGCCCCCCGAGGAGGCGGCGCGGGCGAATTTCTATGCGCTGCTGGCGCGCCTTTTCTACGCGGCGCCGGATGCGGAGCTGCTGGCGGCGCTCGCCGGGGCCGACGAGATCGTGAGCGAGGGCGCGGGCGACTCGGACGGCGCGGGGCTCGCACTGGCTTGGCGCGACTTGACGCTCGCCGCGGCAGCGGCGGACCCCGCGGCGGTGGAGCAGGAGTACCAAGACCTTTTCGTCGGTGTGGGCAAGGCGCCGGTTTCGGTCTACGCCAGCGCCTACCTTGCCAAGAGCTTGGCCGATGCGCCGCTCGTCGAGCTGCGGGATTACCTCGCCGGCAGGCGGATCGCACGCCGCTCGTCGATCCACGAGCCCGAGGATCACATTGCTGCGCTGTGCGAGCTTATGCGCTACCTGATCGCGGAAGAGCAGGCGCCGCTGGATCAGCAGCAGCTGATATTCGAAAAATATCTGAAGCCCGCGATGGGGCCGTTGTGCGATGCAGTATGCAAACTCGATGAAGCCAAGTTTTATCGCCGCGTCTCGCGTTTCGCTGTATCGTTTTTCGACGTTGAATATGCGGTGTTCCGCATGTAACAATGTGCAAGATTCTGCGACTTTGATGAAGGCGTAGCGCGCCTGCGGTCAGCTCGCTGCAGGCGCGGCAATAGAACAACGAGGAGGCGACCATGAGCGCATCGAGCCCACGTCTTTCACGCCGCAATTTCCTTCTCTCGGTCGGCGCAGGCGGCGCGGCCACCGCGGCGGCGATCGTCGCCAAGACTTCGCCCGACGCGCCGCCCGCCGTCACCGGCACGGGCAAGCGCGCGGGCCGCGGCTATCACGCCAGCGCGCACGTAAAGAACTACTACCGCACCACCAAGGTCTGAGGAGGCCGCAATGCTGCTGACCAGAAAATCCGGCTCGGCCGGGGTTGCGCAGTCGCGCCTGGCGCGCGGGCTGTCGGGCGTAACGGTGAAAACCATGGATCGGCGTGCGTTCCTGCGCCGCTCGGGATTGACTCTCGGCGCCGGCGCGGTCGCCTCCCAGTTGCCGTTCAACATGATCGGCAGGGCCGAGGCGGCGATGGAGCCGGGAGAGAGCGGCAACATCGAGATCAAGCGCACGGTCTGCAGCCACTGCTCGGTCGGCTGCGCGATCGACGCGGTGGTGCAGAACGGCGTCTGGGTGCGGCAGGAGTCGGTGTTCGACTCGCCGCTGAACCTCGGCGCGCACTGCGCCAAGGGCGCCTCGGTGCGGCATCACACCATGACCGCCGACTCGCACCGGCTGAAGTACCCGGTCAAGCTCGAGGGCGGCAAGTGGAAGAAGATCTCCTGGGACCAGGCGCTCGAAGAGATTTCCGGCAAGCTGCTCCAGATCCGCAAGGACAGCGGCCCCGACGCGCTGTTCATCCTCGGCTCGTCCAAGCACAACAACGAGCAGTCCTACCTGCTTCGCAAGTGGCTCGCGATGTGGGGCTCGAACAACGTCGACCACCAGGCGCGCATCTGCCACTCGACCACGGTCGCGGGCATCGCGAACACCTGGGGCTACGGCGCGATGACCAACTCGTACAACGACGAGCAGAACTCGAAGTGCCTGTTCTTCCTCGGCTCCAACGCCGCCGAGGCGCACCCGGTGTCGATGCTGCACACGCTGCACGCGAAGGAGAACGGCGCCAAGGTGATCGTGGCGGACCCGCGCTACACCCGCACCGCGGCGCACGCCGACAAGTACGTGCGCATCCGCTCGGGCTCGGACGTCGCGTTCCAGTTCGGCCTGCTGTACCACATCTTCAAGAACGGCTGGGAGGACAAGGAGTACATCCGCCAGCGCGTCTACGGCATGGACCAGGTCAAGGCCGAGGTGATGGAGAAGTACACGCCGCAGGCGGTGGAGGAAGTCACCGGCGTGCCCGAGAAGGAGATGTACGAGACCGCCAAGATGCTGTCCGACAACCGGCCCGGCTTCATCATCTGGGCCATGGGGCAGACGCAGCATACCAACGGCAACAACGTGACGCGCGCGAGCGCGGTGCTGATGCTGGCGCTCGGCAACGCGGGCCGCACCGGCGGCGGCGCGAACATCTACCGCGGCCACGACAATGTGCAGGGCGCGACCGACATCGGCCCGAACGCGCAGTCGCTGCCCGGCTACTACGGCCTGTCGGCCGGCGCCTGGAAGCACTGGGCGCGGGTGTGGAACGTCGATCTCGACTGGCTCAAGAAGCGCTTCCATTCCGAGGCGCTGATGGGCAAGAACGGCTTCACCGTCTCGCGCTGGGCAGACGCGGTGATGGAAACGCCCGACCACATCGACCAGCCGACGAACGTGCGGGCGGTCATCTTCTGGGGCCATGCGCCGAACTCGCAGACACGCGGCCTCGACCAGGTCAAGGCGATGGAAAAGCTCGACATGATGGTGGTGATCGATCCGTACCCGTCGGCGAGCGCATCGATGTTCGCCATGGTGCGGCAGGAGGGGGCCTACCTGCTGCCGGCCGCGACCCAGTTCGAGACCTCAGGCAGCATCACCGCCTCGAACCGCTCGCTGCAGTGGCGCGAGAAGGTGGTCGACCCGGTGTTCGAATGCCGCACCGACCACATGATCATGTACCAGCTGGCGCAGAAGCTCGGCTTCGCCGACGAGTTCGTCGGCAAGCGCAACGGCAAGCAGAACATCTCGCTGGTCAAGGGCAAGGGCGGGATGGACGAGCCGTCGATGGAGGACACGCTGAAGGAGGTCAACAGCGGCACCTGGACCATCGGCTACACCGGCCAGTCGCCCGATCGGCTCAAGGCGCACATGCGCAACATGCACGTGTTCGACGTCAAGACGCTGCGCGCGCGCGGCGGCAAGGACAAGGAGACGGGCTACGACCTGACCGGCGACTACTTCGGCCTGCCGTGGCCGTGCTGGGGCAACCCTTCGGTCAAGCACCCGGGCACGCCCAACCTGTACGACACCTCGAAGAGCGTGATGAACGGCGGCGGCACCTTCCGCGCCCGCTACGGCGTGGTGCACGACGGCGTCGACCTGCTCGCCGAGGACTCCGCCTCGGTCGGCAGCGAGATCAAGACCGGCTACCCCGAGTTCACCGCCGACATGCTGAAGAAGCTCGGCTGGTGGGACGACCTCACCGACGCCGAGAAAGCCGAGGCCGAGGGCAAGAACTGGAAGACCGACCTCTCGGGCGGGATCCAGCGCGTCGCGCTCAAGCACGGCTGCGTGCCCTTCGGCAACGCCAAGGCGCGCGCGGTGGTGTGGAACTTCCCCGACAAGGTTCCATTGCACCGCGAGCCGCTCTACGGGCCGAGCCCGGAGCTGGCGGCGAAATGGCCGACCTACCCGGACAAGAAGACGCTGTACCGGCTGCCGGCGCTTTTCAAGGCCGTCCAGGACAAGGCGATCGCCGACAAGGACTACGAGAAGTTCCCGCTGATCCTGACCAGCGGCCGGCTGGTCGAGTACGAGGGTGGGGGCGAGGAGACGCGCTCCAACCCCTGGCTCGCCGAGCTGCAGCAGGACAACTTCGTCGAGATCAACCCCAAGGCGGCGGCCGACCGCGGCATCCGCGACGGCGAGTACGTCTGGGTCCACACGCCCACCGGCGCCAAGATCAAGGTCAAGGCGCTGGTTACCGAGCGGGTGGCGGCGAGCCATGTGTTCGTGCCGTTCCACTTCTCGGGCTGGTGGGAGGGCAAGGACATGCTGCCCTACTACCCGGAGGGGGCGCACCCGATCGTGCGCGGCGAGGCGGTGAATACGGCGTGGACCTACGGCTACGACGTCGTCACCGACATGCAGGAAACCAAGGCGACGCTTTGCCAGGTCGCGAAGGCATAAGGAGAACGCCATGGCCAGAATGAAATTCCTGTGCGACGCCGAGCGCTGCATCGAGTGCAACGGCTGCGTGACGGCGTGCAAGAACGAGAACGAGGTGCCATGGGGGGTGAACCGCCGGCGGGTGGTCACCGTCAACGACGGCATCGAGGGGGCGGAGAAGTCGATGTCGGTCGCCTGCATGCACTGCTCGGATGCGCCCTGCATGGCGGTCTGCCCGGTGGATTGCTTCTACAAGACCGCCGACGGCGTGGTGCTGCACGACAAGGACCTGTGCATCGGCTGCGGCTA
>CAZLUX010000103.1:0-9954 GCA_964562815.1 uncultured Enterobacteriaceae bacterium | reverse complement strand
CTGGTGCCGGGCGGCGCGTTCTACGTCTGGCCGAACGTGACCGAGGCCTGCCGCCTGATCGGGGCGGCGGATTCGGAGGAGTTCCGCAAGCGCCTGCTGAACGAGGCGGGCGTCGCGCTGCTCGCCGACATTCATTTCGGCATGCGGGTGCCCGGCGAGGGGCAGCACGTGCGGTTTTCCTACGCCGCCTCCAAGGACGCCATCGAGAAGGGCGTCGCGCGCATGGCGGCGTTCATCCGCAAGAACACGCAAAAGGCGGCATGAGCGAGGTCTGGCGGCCCAGCGTCACGGTCGCGGCGGTGATCGAGCGCGACGGCCGGTTCCTCCTGGTGGAGGAGATCGCCGACGGGCGGCGCGTGCTCAATCAGCCGGCCGGCCACCTCGACCCGGGCGAGTCGCTGCTCGAGGCCTGCGTGCGCGAGACGCTCGAGGAGACCGCTCACGCGTTCGAGCCGAGCGCGCTGGTGGGGATCTACCGCTGGCGCCACGAGGCCTCGGACACGACCTTCCTGCGCTTCACCTTTGCCGGCGGCGCGAGCGGCCCCGATGCCGCGCGCGAGCTCGACAGGGAAATCGTCGCCACGCACTGGCTCACGCCCGCGGAGCTGGCCGCGCGACAGGCCATGCACCGCTCGCCGCTGGTGGCGCGCTGCGTCGCGGACTACCTTGCCGGCGCGCGCTTTCCGCTCGAGGTCCTGTCGCGGGAATTCGCCTGAGGCGCCGGCATGGCCGAGCGCGTCGTAGTCGGCATGTCGGGCGGAGTCGATTCGTCGGTCGCCGCGCTGCTGCTCAAGCGCGAGGGCTACGAGGTCGTCGGCCTGTTCATGAAGAACTGGGAGGACGACGACGATGACGAGTACTGCTCGACGCGCCAGGACCTGATCGACGCCGCCGCCGCGGCCGACGCCATCGGCATCGAGCTCGAGGCGGTGAATTTCGCCGCCGAGTACAGGGACCGCGTATTCGCGGAGTTCCTGCGCGAGTATTCCGCCGGCCGCACCCCCAATCCGGACGTGCTGTGCAACGCGGAAATCAAGTTCAAGGCGTTTCTGGACCATGCGATGCGGCTCGGCGCGGCGCGGATCGCCACCGGCCACTACGCGCGCACGCGTCGCGCCGGGAGCCGGGTCGAGCTGCTGCGCGGCGCGGACCGCAACAAGGACCAGAGCTATTTCCTGCACCGCCTGAACCAGGAGCAGCTGGCGCGGGTGCTGTTTCCGGTCGGGGGGCTCAGGAAGCCCGAAGTGCGGCGCCTGGCCCTGGAGGCGGGCCTGCCCAACCACGCCAAGAAGGACTCGACCGGGATCTGCTTCATCGGCGAACGCCCGTTCCGCGAGTTCCTCAACCGCTACCTGCCGAAGAAGCCGGGACCGATCGTCACCCCCGAAGGCAGGCGCGTCGGCGAGCACATCGGGCTCGCCTTCTACACCATCGGCCAGCGCAAGGGCATCGGCCTGGGCGGCGCGAGGGGAGGCTCGGGCGAGGCCTGGTACGTCGCCGCCAAGGACACGGCGGCCAACATCCTCACGGTGGTGCAGGGGCACGACCATCCGCTGCTGCTGCGGGATTCGCTCGAGGCGCTCGAAGCGAGCTGGATCGCGGCCACGGCGCCGCGGCAGGGCTCGCGCCACGGGGCCAAGACACGCTACCGGCAGGCCGACGCGGGGTGCACGCTGACCCGCGTCGAGGACGGGCGGATCACGGTGGCGTTCGATTTGCCCCAGTGGGCGGTGACGCCCGGCCAGTCGGTCGTGCTCTACGACGGCGACGCCTGCCTGGGCGGGGCGATCATCGCCTAGCCCGCCTGACTAGGCGGGCGCGGTCTCGACGAACGCGGGGCGCTCGCTCAGCTTCTCGAAGTGACGGCGCAGGTTGGAGTAAGCGCCGCGCCAGTCGATATCGGGGTGGCGGAACGCGAGCCAGCCGAGGCAGCACCCCAGCGAGATGTCGGCCAGCGTGTAGCGGTCGTAGTAGCACCAGGTGCGGTCGCCGAGATCCTTCGCCATTTCCGCCAGGCCGCGCTCGATCTTGCCGCGCTGGCGCCCCATCCAGGCGGCGCTCCTTTCCTTTTTCGGCCGCAGCGTCTCGAGGCGAAGCAGCGCCCCCGCGTCGAGCACCCCGTCGGCCAGCGCCTCCCAACGGCGCACCCCGACGCGCTCGCGGTTGCCTTCCGGGATCAGGCGGCCGATCGGCGACACGTTGTCGAGGAACTCGACGATCACCCGCGAATCGTAGATCGGCGTGTCGTCGTCGAGGAGCAGCGTCGGCACCTTGCCGAGCGGGTTGTGCGCGTTGAGCGGCGTATCGGCAGGCGTGACGTCGACCAGCTCGAGTTCGCAGTCGATGCGCTTTTCGGCCAGCACGATGCGCACCTTGCGCCCGTAAGGACTGGGGAGCGAGACGAACAGTTTCATACCGGGATCATTGGGGTGAGGGCGCGGATTATACCGTCAGGCGCCGGGTTGCTACGTAACGCTCTGCGAACCCTGCGGCGCAGCGCCGGAATGACGTCGCGCTCGAACCAGGGGTTGTTCGCGAGCCAGCGCTTGTTGCGTGGGCTCGGATGCGGCAGCGGGAAGTACTCGGGCAGGTACTCGCGCCAGGCTCGCACCGTCGCGGCGAGCGTCGCCTTGCGCCGCCTGCCCAGATAGTAGGCCTGCGCGTGGGCGCCGACCAGGAGCGTCAGCCTGAGCGCGGGAAGCGCGGCCCGGAAGCGCGGCTGCCACCTCGGCGCGCACTCGGGCCGCGGCGGCAGGTCGCCGCCGCGGCCGCTGCCGGGATAGCACAGGCCGGTTGCGACGATCGCGATCTTCGAGGTGTCGTAGAAGTCCTCGCGCCCGATCCCGAGCCAGGCGCGCAGCGCATCGCCCGAGGGGTCGTTCCAGGAGATGCCCGTTTCGTGCACGCGGCGCCCCGGCGCCTGGCCGACGATCAGCAGGCGCGCGCGGCGCCCGACATGGAACACGGGCCGCGGCGCCAGCGGCAGCACGTTCGCGCACAGCCTGCAGGCGCGCGCCTCGCGCGCGACGCGCGCAAGCGAAGGCGAGCCGGGCATGAGCCTTATAATACGGCGTCAAAAGCCCGCGATCGCAAAAAAATGCCCTCACCGCTCGCCGCGTTGTCGCCGCTCGACGGCCGCTACGCCAAGTCCGCCGATCCCCTGAGGGCGCACTTCAGCGAACAGGCACTGATTCGCGCCCGCGTGAGGGTCGAAATCGCCTGGCTGCGCGCGCTCGCCGCGGAGCGCGGGATCCGCGAGCTGAAGCCGTTCTCGCGCGGGACCGCCGCGGCGCTGCAGCGCCTGCTGGCCGGATTCTCCGAGCGCGACGCCGAGCACATCAAGAACATCGAGGCGCAGACCAACCACGACGTCAAGGCGATCGAATACTGGCTCAGGGGCCGCCTCGGCGACAACCCCGAGGTGAAGCGCGCGCTCGAATTCATCCATTTCGCCTGCACGTCCGAGGACATCAACAACCTCTCCTACGCGCTGATGCTGTCCGAGGCGCGGGACGGCGTGATGCTGCCGCGCCTGGACGAGGTGATCGCGGTGCTGCGCGCGCTGGCGCACCGCTACGCCGCGCTGCCGATGCTCTCTCGCACCCACGGCCAGCCCGCCTCGCCGACCACGCTGGGCAAGGAGATGGCGAATTTCGTGCACCGCCTGCGCCGGGCGCGTGCGCGGATCGCCGGCGTGCGCATTCTCGGCAAGATCAACGGCGCGGTGGGCAATTACAACGCGCACACGGTCGCCTATCCGGGGATCGACTGGCGGCGCTTCTGCCGCCGCTTCGTCGAGCGGCTCGGGCTCGAGTTCAATCCCTACACGATCCAGATCGAGCCGCACGATTCGTTCGCCGAGCTGTTCGACGCCTACGCGGCCGCGAACACGGTGCTGCTCGACCTCGATCGCGACCTCTGGGGCTACATTTCGCTCGGATACTTCCGGCAGCGGTTGAAGGCGGGCGAGGTCGGCTCGTCGACGATGCCGCACAAGGTCAACCCGATCGACTTCGAGAACTCGGAGGGGAACGTCGGGGTGGCGAATGCGCTGCTGCGCCACCTGTCGGAAAAGCTGCCGGTATCGCGCTGGCAGCGCGACCTGTCGGACTCGACCGCGCTGCGCAACGCCGGCAGCGCGCTCGGCCACTCCCTGCTCGCCTACGTCGCCTGCCTGCGGGGGCTGGGCAAGCTGGACGCCGACCCGAAGCGGCTCGCCGAGGATCTCGACGCCAATTGGGAGGTGCTGGCCGAGCCGGTGCAGCAGGTGATGCGCCGCTACGGCGTGCCCGAAGCCTACGAGAAGCTCAAGGCGCTTTCGCGCGGCAGGCGGCTCGACCGGCGCCAGCTCGCGGCGTTCATCCGCCGGCTGCCGATCCCCGCGGCGGCCAAGAAGCGCCTGCTCGCGCTGACTCCGGCGCGCTACGTGGGGCTCGCCGCGGAGCTCGCCAGGCGGATCTGAGGATCAGACCACCGCGCCTTCGTGCTCGTCGCGGCGGTCTTTCTTGGGGGGCTTGATGAACTGGGCCCGGGTGACCCGCATCCACATCAGGAGCGGGCTCGCGACCAGCACCGAGGAGTAGATCCCGAACATGATGCCGATGGTGAGGGCGAGCGCGAAGTAGTGCAGCGCCGGCCCGCCGAACAAGAGCATCGTCGTCACCATCGCCTGGGTGCTGCCGTGGGTGATGATGGTGCGCGAGATGGTTCCGGTAATGGCCGAGTCGATGACCTCGGGCGTGGATGCCCTGCGCATCTTGCGGAAATTCTCCCGAACCCGGTCGAACACCACCACCGACTCGTTGACCGAGTAGCCCAGCACCGCCAGCACCGCGGCGAGAACCGGCAGCGAGAACTCCCACTGGAACAGGGCGAAGAAGCCGAGGATGATCACCACGTCGTGCAGGTTGGCGATGATCGCCGAGAGGCCGAACTTCCATTCGAAGCGCAGCGCGAGGTAGACGACGATGCCGATCGCCGTCACCATCAGCGCGAGGGCCCCGTACTGGGCGAGCTGGGCACCCACCTGGGGGCCGACGAATTCGACCCGGCGCAGCTCCGCGCTCTTGTCCTGGCCCTGCAGCAGCTTGATCACCTGCTGGCCGAGATCCGAGGTCGACTGGCCCTTCGCGATCGGCATGCGCAACAGCACGTCCTGCGAGGAGCCGAAGTTCTGCACCTCGACCTTGTAGCCGGCCTTTGACAGCGTCTGGCGGATGGCGTCGGTATCGGCGCTGTCCTTGTAGTGCACCTCGATCTGGGTGCCGCCGGTGAACTCGATCGAGTAATTCAGGCCTTTGGTGGCGAGGAAGAATACCGCGGCGAGGAAAGTGATCAGCGATATGACGTTGAAGATCAACGCATACCGCATGAAGGGGATGACGCGGCGGATCTTGAAGAATTCCATGGATGTCTATCCCGCGCCGGTCACTTCCAGGCCGTGTTGCCGATCGCCAGCCTGGCGACCCGGCGACGGTGCCCGTAGATCAGGTTGACCATGCCCCGCGATACGGTCACCGCGGAGAACATCGAGGTAAGAATGCCCAGGCAGTGCACCACCGCGAAGCCGCGCACCGGCCCCACCCCGAAGATCAGCAACGCCAGGCCCGCGATCAGGGTGGTGATGTTCGAATCGAGAATGGTTCCCCAGGCGCGCTCGTAGCCGGCGTGAATCGCGGCCTGGGGCGTCTGTCCGCCGCGGATTTCCTCCCGTATGCGCTCGTTGATCAGCACGTTGGCGTCGATCGCCATGCCGAGCGCGAGCGCGATCGCCGCGATGCCGGGAAGGGTCAGCGTTGCCTGCAGCAAGGACAGCAGGGCCACCAGAAACAGCAGGTTGCACGCCAGGGAGACCGCCGCGACGACGCCGAAGAGCGAGTAGTAGATCGACATGAAGATGACGATCGCGGTGAACCCCCACTTGGTCGAGTCGAACCCCTTCCGGATGTTGTCCTTGCCCAGGCTCGGCCCGACGGTTCGCTCCTCCACGATATCCATCGGCGCCGCGAGCGAGCCTGCTCGGATCAGCAGGGAAAGATCGGCGGTCTCGCTAGGGGTGAAGTTGCCCGTGATCTGGAAACGGCTGCCGAACTCGCTCTGGATCCTGGCGACGGAAATCGCCTCGCCCTTGCCCTTCTCGAAAAGAATGATCGCCATCAGGTGGTGCACGTTCTCGCGCGTGACCTGCCGCATGATGGCGCCGCCGGAACCGTTGAGCGTCACCGAGACCGCGGGGCGATGGTCCTGGTCGAAGGTCGCCTGCGCGTCCGTGAACTGGTCGCCGGTGATGATGACCTGCTTCTTCACCGGGATCGGTTCGATACTGCCGTCGCGGTGCCGCTCGGGGAAAACGTCGTCGCCCAGCTTGCTGCCCCCGCGCATGGCCTCCTCGTCCACCAGCCGCACTTCGAGGGTGGCGGTGCGCCCCAGGATTTCCTTCGCTCTCGCGATGTCCTGCACGCCGGGCAGCTCCACGACCACGCGGTCGGCGCCCTGCTGCTGGATGATCGGCTCGGCCACGCCGAGCTCGTTGACGCGGTTGTGCAGGGTGGTGATGTTCTGCTTGATCGCGCGTTCCTCGGTGGCTCTCGCCGCACTGGGCTTGAATTTCGCGATCAGCAGCAGATCTTTGCCCTCGTCGCGCTCGTCGACCGTGAGATCGGGTTCGGTGGCCAGTATCCGGGCTTCGGCGCGCGTACGCATCACCGGATCGCTGAAGCGGATCTTGATCGATTCGCCGTCGCGCTCGATGCCGTGGTAACGGATGTCGTTGTCGCGCAGGTGGCGGCGCAGCTCGCCCGTGATGCTGTCCAGGTGCTTGGTGAGCGCGGCCTTCATATCGACCTGGAGCAGGAAGTGCACGCCTCCGCGCAGATCCAGTCCCAGGTACATGGGCAGCGCGTTGATCGCCGTCAGCCAGGAGGGCGAGGACGGGAGCAGGTTCAGCGCGACGACGTACGAGGCGTTGGAGGGATCCGGATTGACGGTCTTGCTGATCAGGTCCTTGGCCTTGAGCTGCGTGTCGGTGTCGGCGAAGCGTATCCGCAGGCTGTTCGAGTCGAGCAGCAGCCCCGTGTACGGAATTCCGGCGGACTTGAGCGCCGATTCGACGCGCGATGCCAGGGCGTCGTCCACCTTGACCGTCGGCTTGGCGCTGGAAAGCTGTACCGCGGGGGAGTCGCCGTAGAAATTGGGCAGCGTATAGATGAACGCGAGAACGATCGTCAGACCGATCAACGCGTATTTCCACGCCGGAAATCGGTTCATCGGCCTATGCCCGCTCTCTTGCCCGCGGGCTGATCACTGCAGGGACTTGATCGTGCCCTTGGGCAGCAGCGTCTGCACCGCCGCCTTTTGCACGCTTATTTCGGTGTCGGGGGCGATCTCGACCGTGAGGTAGGCATCGCCCAGCTTGGTGATCTTTCCGACCATCCCGCCAGAGGTGACGACTTCGTCGCCTTTCTGCAGGCCCTCGATCATCTGCCGCTGCTCTTTCGCCCGCTTCATCTGCGGGCGGATCATGAGGAAGTACAGCAGCCCGAACATCAGGACGATCGGGAGCAGCCCGAGGAATCCGGATTGGCCCGAGGCCCCTCCCGAGGCTTGGGCGAAGGCGGAGGAGATCAGCACAGCTAACTCCTTGGAGTGGCGGGAAAAGCGGCGAATTATAGCATCGGCCCGCGGCGCGCCGCGAGAATGTCCGATGTGACCTCTGCCAGCCTGCCGCCCGCGACGGCGTCGCGCAGCTCGCGCATCAGCGACTGGTAATAGTAGAGGTTGTGCAGCGTGTTCAGGCGCGCACCGAGGATTTCGTTGCTGCGCTGCAGGTGATGCAGGTAGGCGAGGCTGAAATGGCGGCAGGTGTAGCAGCCGCAGGACTCGTCCAGCGGACGCGTGTCGTCGCGGTAGCGGGCGTTGCGGATCTTGACGTCGCCGCGACGGGTGAACAGCCAGCCGTTGCGCGCGTTGCGCGTCGGCAGCACGCAGTCGAACATGTCGATTCCCGACGAAACAGCCTCGACGATGTCCTCGGGCCTGCCCATGCCCATCAGGTAGCGTGGCCGGTCCGCGGGCAGGCGAGGGGCGGTGTGGGCGAGGATCCGGCTGCGGTCGGCTTTGGGCTCGCCTACCGACAGGCCGCCGATCGCGTAGCCGTCGAAGCCGATCGCCTTCAGGCCGGCGAGCGATTCGTCGCGCAAGGGCTCGTACATGCCGCCCTGCACGATGCCGAACAGGGCGTTCGGCGAGCCCTCGAACGCGCGCCGCGAGCGCTCGGCCCAGCGCAGCGACAGCCGCATCGAGCTCGCCGCCTGGGCCTCGGTGGCGGGATGCGGCGTGCATTCATCGAAGATCATCGCGATGTCGGATTCCAGCACGCGCTGGATGCGCATCGACTCCTCCGGCGTCAGCAGCAGCCGGTCGCCGTTGACCGGCGAGGCGAAGCGCACCCCTTCCTCGCTGATCTTGCGCAGGGCGCCGAGGCTGAAGACCTGGAAGCCGCCCGAGTCGGTGAGGATCGGCCCGCTCCAGCCCATGAAGCGGTGCAGGCCGCCGTGCTTGGCGATCACGTCCAGCCCCGGGCGCAGCCAGAGGTGGAAAGTATTGCCGAGGACGATCTGCGCGCCGATCTCGGCGAGCTCCGCGGGCGACATCGCCTTGACCGAGCCGTAGGTGCCGACGGGCATGAACGCGGGCGTGTCGACCGTGCCGTGGGCGAGCTCGAGCCTGCCGCGGCGCGCGGCGCCGTCGCGGTGCGAGATTTCGAACCTCACGCCGCCCTCTCGATCAGCATGGCGTCGCCGTAGCTGAAGAAGCGGTAGCGCTGCTCGATCGCGTGCGCGTAGGCGCGGCGGATGTTCTCGGCGCCGGCGAAGGCGGCAACCAGCATCAGCAGGCTCGACTTCGGCAGGTGGAAGTTGGTCAGCAGGCGGTCGACGACGCGGAATTCGAAGCCCGGATACACGAACAGGTCGGTCTCGCCCGCTGTGGCCTCGAGCCGGCCGCCGCGCGCCGCGCTCTCCAGGGCGCGCAAGGCGGTCGTGCCGGCGGCGAGCACCCGCCCGCCCGCGCGGCGCGCGCTCTCGATGGCCTCCACGGTCGCCTGGGGCACCTCGAAGCGCTCGCGGTGCATGCGGTGGGCCTCGACGCTTTCGCTGCGGACCGGCTGAAACGTGCCTGCGCCCACGTGCAACGTGACCCTGGCGATGTGAACGCCCTGGGCGGCGAGGTGCTCGAGCATCGCCCGATCGAAATGCAGCCCGGCGGTCGGGGCGGCCACCGCGCCGGGGCGTTCGGCGTACACCGTCTGGTAGCGATCGGCGTCGCTCGCGTCCGGCGCATGCGTGATGTACGGAGGCAGCGGGACGCGGCCGCAACGCTCGAGCAGCTCCGCCACGCCGGCGTCGGCGAAGCGCAGCCGATACAGATCGTCCTCGCGCGCGAGCACCTCGGCGCGCACGCCGTCGCCCACCCGCAGCTCGCTGCCCGGGCGCGGAGGGTGGCTCGCGCGCACGAGGGCCAGCACCTCGCGCTCGCCGAGCACGCGCTCGACGAGCAGCTCGATGCGACCGCCCGTAGCCTTTCGTCCTTCGAGCCGGGCCTTGATCACGCGAGTGTCGTTCAGGACGAGCACGTCGCGCGGCTCGAGGAGGCTCGGCAAGTCGGTGAACTGCAGGTCCGCAAGCGCGCCCGTGCGCGCATCGAGGTGCAGGAGGCGGCTTCGGCTGCGCTCGGCGGCGGGCCGCTGCGCGATCAGTTCCTCGGGCAGCGCATAGTCGAAGTCGGCGACGCGCATGGCGCCGCATTATAGGGCCGGCGCTTCCCGGCGCCCGCGATCTCCGGGATAATCCGGACCCTTCGTGCCGGAATGGCGGAACTGGTAGACGCAGCGGACTCAAAATCCGCCGGTGGCGACACCGTGAGAGTTCGAGTCTCTCTTCCGGCACCAGCCTCGCG
>CAZLUX010000102.1:0-9962 GCA_964562815.1 uncultured Enterobacteriaceae bacterium | reverse complement strand
CATGTTCAGGGCGCTGCGCCGCTGGAAGATCAGGACGCTGGTCGACGGCCTCGTGCTCGCGATCGTGGCGCCGCTGGTCGCGCTCATCGCCTATCTCCTGATCTCGATCCACGACATCGAGCGCGAGCGCGCGCTGGCGTCGGTCGCGAACCTCGCGGCGAGCGCGGCGGACAACGTCGGCGAGGTGGTCGTGGCGGGCAAGATGACGCTCGCGCGCCTCGCCGCACGCGCGAGCGTGCGCGCGCTCGATCCCGCGCACTGCGATCCGGCGCTGGCGGCGTTTCGCGACCTAGTGCCGGTGAACGCCAACCTGACCGTCATCGCCGCGCACGGCAGGGCGGTCTGCTCGGCGGCGCCGCTGCCGCCGGGCGGGGCGCCCGACGTGAGCGACACCGAGTGGTTCCGGCGCGTCATGGCGGAGAACAGGTTCGTCGCCAGCAAGCCGTTCCGCGGCCGCATCACCGGGCTGCTCGTTTCGGTGCTCGCCTACCCGCTGCACGACGATGCCGGCGCGCCGGTCGGCGTGGTGACGCAGCCGATCGAGCTGGCGCGGCTGCGCCCGGTGCACGGCATGGCGCAGCTTCCGGAGGGAACCGCGGTCACGATCGTCGACCGCGAGGGCATGGCGATCGCACGCCAGCCCGAAACCGACTGGGCCGGGCGGGACCTGGCCGGCGACGCAGTGGTGCGCGCCGCGCTCGATGAAGGCGGATCCGGAGTGATCGACGAAGGGAGCGGCGCCGCGGGGCAGGTCGTGTTCGCCGCGCGCGCGATCCCGGACACGGACTGGGTCGCGATCGCCTCGATCCCGTCGCGCACGGTGTTCGCCGCGGCGCAGGCCAACGCCTCGCGCGGGATGGTCGTGGTGGCGCTCGTGCTCGCCCTGGTGCTCGCGCTCGCGATCGCGCTGGTCAGGCGCGTGGTGCGCCCGATCGACCAGCTCGTCGCCACCGCGAAGGCGGTCTCCGCCGGCGACCTGAACGCGCGCGTGCCGATTCCCGAGCAGGAGGAGTTCGCCGCCGCGGCGCGCCAGTTCAACGACATGCTCGACGTGCGGCTGCAGTCGGAGCGGCGGCTCGACAGCGTGCTCGCCAACATCACCGACGCCTGCTTCGTGCTCGACCGGGACTGGCGCTTCAGCTACCTCAATCCCCGCGCCGAGCGGCTGCTGCGCCGCGCGCGGCAGGAGCTGCTCGGGCGGGTGCTCTGGTACGAGTTTCCCGACGCCGTGGGCACGCCCTTCGAATCCCACTACAAGGCGGCCATGCGCGAGCGCCGGGTGGCGCACTTCGAGGAGTACTACGCGCCGCTCGAGACCTGGTTCGAAGTCCACGCCTATCCGAGCGAGGAGAGCCTGTCGGTGTTCTTCCGCGACGTCACCGAGCGCAGGCGCCAGCAGGAAGAGCTGTCGTTCCTCGCCCAGTACGACACCCTGACCAAGCTTCCGAACCGGTCGCTGTTCCGCGACCGCCTGCAGCAGGCGATGCTGCGGGCGCGGCGCAGCGGCGCCAACCTGGGGCTGATGTTCCTCGACCTGAACCGCTTCAAGGAGGTCAACGACACGCTCGGCCACGCCACCGGGGACAAGGTGCTGCAGGGCGTCGCCGAGCGCTTCCGCCGGCACCTGCGCGAGGCCGACACGATCGCGCGGCCCGGCGGCGACGAGTTCACGATCATCGTCGAAGGCATCGCCGGGGCCGAGCAGGCCGAAGCGGTGGCGGCCAAGATCCAGGATGCGCTGCTCGAGCCGCTGCACGTCGACGGCCACGAGATCTACGTCGCGGCGAGCATCGGCATCGTGCTCTACCCGGCCGAAAGCGACGATCTGGACGGCCTGGTCAGGAAAGCCGACATCGCGATGTACCAGGCCAAGCGCGAAGGCGGCAACGCGTTCCAGCTCTACTCGGGCGGCGAGACGCACCGCAGCGACGCGGTCGCGATCGAGAGCAGGCTGCGCCGGGCGCTGGCGCGCGGCGAGCTCTCGCTGCACTACCAGCCGCAGGTCGATATCGCGACCTCGACGATCGTCGGCGCGGAGGCCCTGCTGCGCTGGCACAACGCCGAGCTCGGCGAGGTCGAGCCCGCGCGCTTCATCCCGCTCGCCGAGGAAACAGGCCTGATCATCGAGATCGGCGAGTGGGTGATGCTCGCCGCGGCGCGGCAGGCCCGCGCCTGGCAGCTCGCCGGGCTGGCGCCGATCACCGTCGCGGTGAACCTGTCCGCGCGCCAGTTCCGGCGCAAGGGAATCACCCGCACGGTCGGCGCGGTGCTGAGCGAAGCCGGCCTCGAGCCGCGCCTGTTCGAGCTCGAGATCACCGAGAGCACCGTCATGCACCACACCGAGGCCGCGATCGAGACGCTCGAGGCGCTCGGCGCGATGGGCGTGGGCCTCGCGATCGACGACTTCGGCACCGGCTATTCGAGCCTCGCTTACCTGCGGCGCTTCCCGCTGCAGAAGCTCAAGATCGACCAAGCTTTCGTGCGCGACATCGACACCAATGCCGCGGACGCCACCATCGTCAGGGCGATCGTCGCGCTCGCCGACGGCCTGGGCCTGAGCACCGTCGCCGAGGGCGTCGAGACCGAGGCGCAGCTCGCCGCGCTAGAGGGCTTCGCGGTGCGCACCTACCAGGGCTTTTTCTTCAGCAAGGCGCTGCCGGCGGAGGACTTCGAGCGCCTGCTGCGCGAGGGCGCGGGCGCAAGATCCGGATAGAAACCCCGCCGCGGCGCCGGTAGAGTTACGCCATGCAAACCCTGGTCAGCAGAGCGCGCGCCTACCTCGACGCCCGTCGCGGCGAGCGCGTCACCCTCGGCGAGCTCGCGCGCGCGGTCGGCGCGAGCCCGTTCCACCTTCAGCGCCAGTTCAAGGATGCGCTCGGCCTGTCGCCGACCAGCTACCAGCGCGAGCAGCGCCTGGAGGACGCCAAGCGCCTGCTCGCCAACGGCGGCCGCGTCACCGACGCCCTGTTCGATGCCGGCTACGGCTCGGTGTCGCGCTTCTACGAAAAGGCCTCCGGCCGGCTCGGCATGGCGGCGCGCGAGTACCGCGCGCGCGGCAAGGGCCAGACCATCGCCTACACGCAGTTCCCGACCGCGCTCGGCCAAGTGCTGGTCGCGGCCACCGCCAAGGGGTTGTGCTCGGTCATGCTCGGCGGCGAGGCCCTCGGGCGGCTGCGCGAGGAATTCAGCGAGGCCGAGCTGGTGGAGGACGCGCGCGGGCTGGCGCCGGTCCGGCGCGCGATCACGCGCTTTCTCACCGGCGAGGCCTCGCTGGCGAAGATCCCGCTCGACATCCGCGGCACCGTGTTCCAGCGCAAGGTGTGGGAGCAGCTGCGCCGCATCCCGGCGGGCGAGACGCGCAGCTACGGCGAGATCGCGCGCGCGATCGGCGCGCCGCGCGCCGTGCGCGCGGTGGGCAGCGCCTGCGGCGCCAATCCGGTGGCGCTGGTGGTGCCCTGCCACCGCGCGCTGCGCTCGGACGGCAGCCTAGGCGGCTACGCCTGGGGGCTCGAGCGCAAGAAGAAGCTGTTGGCGATCGAGAAACGCACCCGCAAATGAGGCCGGCCGACTACGGCCGCCTGGTCGCGCTCGCCGCGATCTGGGGCGCCTCGTTCATGTTCACCCGCGTCGTCGCGCCCTCGCTCGGCGCGATCTGGACCGCGGAGCTGCGCGTGCTGCTCGGCGGGCTCGCGCTGCTCGCCTGGTTCCGCCTCGCCGGCGTCGACGCGGGCCTCGCCCGGCACTGGCGCTACTACCTCGCGGTCGGAACGGTCAACTCGGCGATCCCGTTCGCGCTCTACGCCTGGGCCGCGATCCACCTTCCGGCCTCGCTGCTGTCGATCATCAACGCCACCGCGCCGATGTTCGGCATGCTCTTCGGCGCGGTGTCGGGAACCGAGCGCGTCACCCTGCCCAGGCTCGCGGGCCTCGCGCTCGGCGCGGCCGGCGTCGCGCTCGTCGCGCAGCCGGAGGGGCTGCAGACCGGGGCGGCGTTCTACGGCCCGGTCGCCGCCGCGCTCGGCGCCTGCGCCGGCTATGGGCTGACCGGCGTGCTGGTGCGGCGCTGGGGCCGGGGCGTGCCTTCGCGCGGCGTCGCCGCCGGCCAGCAGATCGCCGCGGCCGCGGTGCTCGCGCCGCTGCTGCTCGCCGTGCCGCTGCCGGCGCCGCCCTCGGCGATCGTGGTCGGCAACGTGCTCGCGGTCGCGCTGCTCGCGAGCGCGGTCGCGTTCCTGATCTATTTCCGCCTGATCGCCGACATCGGCGCGACGCGCGCCCTGACCGTCACCTTCCTCATCCCGCCCTTCGGCGTGCTGTGGGGCTGGCTGTTCCTCGGCGAGTCGCTGCCCGCGGGCATGCTCGCGGGAGGCGGTTTGATCGTCGCCGGGACAGTCCTCGTCACGCGCAGTTAAAATCGGGGTCAGCGTCGAATTAATTAATTCGACGCTGACCCCGATTCTAGAATCCGCCTTCATGACCTCTTATCCCCACCTGTTCAAGCCGCTCGACCTGGGCCACGTCACGCTCCCCAACCGCATCATGATGGGCTCGATGCACACGGGGCTGGAGGAGCGGCCCGACGGCATGGAGCGGCTCGCCGCGTTCTACGCCGAGCGCGCGCGCGGCGGCGCGGCGCTGCTGGTGACCGGCGGCTTCTCGCCCGACGAGGCGGGCAACCTCGGCCCGCACCCGGCGATGATGGCGAGCGGCGCGGACCGCGACCGCCACAAGGTCGTCACGCGCGCGGTGCACGACGCGGGCGGGCGCATCTGCCTGCAGCTGCTGCACGCGGGGCGCTACGGCAAGCACGCCAACACGGTCGCGCCCTCGGCGGTGAAGTCCCCGATCAACCCGTTCGTGCCGCGCGAGCTCGCCGCGGCCGAGATCGAGGCCACGCTCGACGCCTTCGCGCGCGGCGCGGCGCTCGCGCGCGAGGCCGGCTACGACGGCGTCGAGGTGATGGGCTCGGAGGGCTACCTGATCACGCAGTTCCTCGCCCCGCGCACCAACCAGCGCAGCGACGACTGGGGCGGCAGCCTCGCCAACCGCATGCGCTTCGCGGTCGAGGCGGTGCGCCGCACGCGCGCCGCGGTCGGCGCCGACTTCATCCTCGTCTACCGCATCTCCGCGCTCGAGCTGGTCGAGGGCGGCCTCTCGGGCGAGGAGATCGTCGAGGTCGCGAAAGCGATCGAGGCCGCCGGGGCGTCGCTCTTGAACACCGGCATCGGCTGGCACGAGGCGCGCATCCCGACGATCGCGCAGGCGGTGCCGCGCGGCGGCTTCGCCTGGGCGACGCGGCGGCTGAAGGACGCGGTGAAGATCCCGGTGATCGCCTCCAACCGCATCAACGCGCCCGAGGTCGGCGAGGACATCCTCGCGCGCGGCGACGCCGACATGGTCTCGCTCGCGCGCGCGCTGCTGGCGGATGCCGAGTTCGCGAACAAGGCGAAAGCGGGCGACCGCGCCGGGATCAACATCTGCATCGCCTGCAACCAGGCCTGCCTCGACCACATCTTCGTCGGCCGCTTCGCCTCCTGCCTGGTGAATCCCCGGGCCGGGCGGGAGACGAAACTGAACTACGAGAAAGCGAAGAACAGAAAGAAAGTCGCCGTCGTCGGAGGCGGTCCGGCGGGGCTGTCCTGCGCCGCGATCGCGGCCGAGCGCGGCCACGAGGTGACGCTGTTCGAAAAGGACGCCGAGCTCGGCGGCCAGTTCAACCTGGCGAAGAAGATTCCGGGAAAGCAGGAGTTCGCCGAGTCGGTGGCCTACTTCGCCGAGCGCCTGCGCCGGGCCGGGGTGACGGTGCAGCTCAATCGTTCAGCTAAAGAGGACGAGCTCAAGAGCTACGACGAGGTCGTTCTCGCCACCGGCGTCGACCCGCGCCGGCCGGAGATCCCCGGGCTCGAGCACCCGAGCGTGGTCGGCTACGGCGACGTGCTCTCCGGACGCGCGAAGGTCGGCAAGAACGTGGCGATCATCGGCATGGGCGGCATCGGCTTCGACGTCGCGATCTACCTGCTCGAGCGCGAGAGCCGCTCGACGCTCGACCCGAAGGTTTTCCGCTCGCACTGGGGAATCTCGTCCACCGGGAAGCTGATCGAAATGGAAAAGGAAACACCCGCTCACCGCATCACGATGCTGAAGCGCTCGACCACGCCGTTCGGCGACACGCTCGGCAAGACCACCGGCTGGGTGCACCGCACCGAGCTGGCCAGAAACGGGGTGAAGATGCTCAAAGGGGTCGAATACCGCAGGATCGACGACCAGGGGCTGCACATCGCGATCGACGGCCGCGAGCAGGTCGTGCCCGCCGACACGGTGATCCTGTGCGCGGGGCAGGTGTCGCGGCGCGAATTCGGCGCGCCGCACGTCATCGGCGGCGCGCGCGAGGCGGGCGAGCTCGACGCCAAGCGCGCGATGCTCGAGGGCGCGGAGCTGGCGGCGCGGCTATGAGCGCGAACCCGGCCCCGGTCGCGGCGATCGTCGGCGTCGGCGAGGGCCTCGGCTACGCGCTCGGCAAGCGCTTCGCCGCCGCCGGATTCAAGGTCGCGCTCGCCGCGCGCAACGCCGAGCGCATCGAGCGGCTCGCCGAGGCGATCGTCGAGGCGGGCGGCAGCGCGGTCGCGCTCCCGGCCGACGCGCGCGACGAGCGCGCGGTGATGCGGCTGTTCGACGCGCTCGAGCAAGACCACGGCCCGGTGGAGGTGACGGTCTTCAACGCCGGCGCCATGTACCGCTCGCCGGTCGCCGAGCTGCCGGCCGACATGTTCGAGGAGGTCTGGCGCGCGGGCTGCTACGCGGGCTTCCTCGTCGGACGCGAGGCCGCGCGCCGCATGACGCCGCGCGGCAAGGGAACGATCCTCTTCACCGGCGCCACCGCCTCGCTGCGCGGCGGCGCTCAGTTCGCCGCCTTCGCCGCGGCGAAGCACGGCCTGCGCGCGCTCGCGCAGTCGATGGCGCGCGAGCTCGGCCCCAAGGGGGTCCATGTCGCGCACGTGGTGATCGACGGCAGGATCGACGCCCGAGACGACGACTCGGGGCTCGCGCCGGACGCGATCGCCGAGACTTATTACCGCCTCCACACACAATCTCGCTCGGCCTGGACCTTCGAGGTCGACCTGCGGCCCTGGGTGGAGAAGTTCTAGCGTTAGAATTCCCCGGGTTCGGCTCGCGGGAGGCGACGGTGGGAACGGTGGTTGCGTTATCCGGGCAGGTGGGCGGCGCGAAGCTCGCGGACGGGCTGTACCGGCTGCGCGGGCGCGATCTCGCCGTGCTGGTCAACACCGGCGACGATTTCGAGCATCTCGGGCTTTCCTTCTCGCCCGACCTGGACACCGTGCTCTACGCGCTCGCGGGCGTCGCGAGCCCGGCCAGCGGCTGGGAGCCCGAGGGCGAGACGCGCGCGCTCTACGCGATGCTGAGATCGCTCGGCGGCCCGGACCGGCCGATCCTCGGCGACAAGTCGCTCGCCGCGCCGCTGCTGCGCACCGATGGGCTGCGCGAGGACCGCAGCCTGACCGAGATCACGCTCGAGTTCTGCCGCCAGCTCGGGATCGAGGCGCGCGTGCTGCCGATGAGCGACGACCCGGTGCGCACCCACGTGCTCACCGCGAACGGCGCGGTGCCCTTCCCCGAGTACTTCAACGAGCTCGCCTGCGATCCCCCGGCGCTGGGATTCCAGTACGCCGGCGCCGAGGACGCGCGGCTGTCGGACGAGGTGCTCGACGCGCTGCACTCGAACGACCTCGAGGCGGTGGTGCTCGGCCCCTGCAACCCCTTCCACTCGATCCGGCCGATCCTCGAGGTGGGCGGGATGCGCCAGCTGTTGCGCAAGCGCGGCGCGCCGGTGATCGCGGTGACGCCGATCGTCGGCGGCAAGGCGCTCACCGGCTCGGCGGGCAAGATGATGCAGGAGCTCGGACGCGAGGTGACCGCGCGCTCGGTGGCGATGGAGTACTACAAGCTGATCGACGGCTTCGTGATCGACGCCGCCGACCAGGACCAGGCCGAGGGCATCCTCGCCTGCGGCATGCAGGTGCAGGTCGCGCCGACGGTGATGCGCAGCCCCGAGGACCGCGTGCGCCTCGCGCAGACCGTGCTCGACTTCGCGCGCGCGATCCGCGAGCGCAGGCTGCAGGAAGCCTAAAGCGCCGCCAGCGCCGCGGCGACGATGGCGTCGCGGTCCACACCGAAGAATTTTCTGAGCGCCACGCGCGTGTCGCTGCGCCCGAACCCGTCGGTGCCGAGCGCGACGTAGCGCCGGCCCGGCGGCGCCCACGCCCGCGGCAGGTCGGCCACCGCGCTGACGTAGTCGCTCGCGGCGACGATCGGGCCCTTGGTGCCGTCGAGGCATTGTGAGATCCAGGGTTTTTCAACCTGGGTACGGATTTCCCTCACCGCCGCCGAAGCCCCCGATCCGGCAAGCCCGTCCCATCTCAGCTCGCTCCAGCTGGTCACGCTCCAGACGTTGGCCTTGACGCCGTGCTCGCGCTCGAGCACTTGCGCGGCGGCGAGCGCTTCGCGCAGGATCGGCCCCGAGCCGAGGAGCTGGAGCTTGGCCCCGGCGCGCTTCTCGAGCAGATACATGCCCCGCAGGATCCCTTCTTTGGCGCCGGTGGGCATCGCGGGGTGGGCGTAGTTCTCGTTCGCCACCGTGAGGTAGTAGAAGACGTCTTCCTGCGCCTCCAGCATGCGCCGCGCGCCGTCCTCGACGATCGCCGCCAGCTCGTAGCCGAAGCAGGGGTCCCAGGCGCGGCAGGTCGGGATCGTCGACGCGGCCAGGTGGCTCGTGCCGTCCTGGTGCTGCAGGCCCTCGCCCGAGAGCGTGGTGCGCCCGGCCGTGCCGCCGAGCAGGAAGCCGCGCGCGCGCGAGTCGGCCGCGGCCCAGATCAGGTCGCCGACGCGCTGGAAGCCGAAGATCGAGTAGTAGATGTAGAACGGCAGCATCGGCGCGCCGTGGGCGGAGTACGCGGTGGCGGCGGCGAGCCAGGACGACAGCGCGCCCGCCTCGGTGATGCCCTCCTCCAGGATCTGGCCGTCCTTCGCCTCCTTGTAGTAGAGCAGCTCCTCGTGGTCCTCGGGCGAGTAGAGCTGGCCGAGCGCCGAGTAGATGCCGCACTGGCGAAACAGCGTCTGCATGCCGAAGGTGCGCGCCTCGTCGGCGACGATCGGCACCACTCGCGGCCCGATCGCCGGGTCCTTCAGCAGCTGCGAGAGCAGCTGCACGAACACCATCGTGGTCGACTGCTCGCGCGAGGTGCCCTCGGCGAAGCGCGGAAAGCCCGGCGCCGCGAGCTTCGGTGCGTCCGCGGTGCGCGCCGGCAGAAAGCCTCCCAGCCGCGCACGCTGCGCACGCAGGTACTTCATCTCCGCCGCGTCGTCGGCGGGCTTGTACAGGCGCAGCGCGGTGACGTCCTCGTCGGAGAGCGGCACCGCGAAGCGGTCGCGGAAGGCCTTGAGCGCCTCGTCGTCGAGCTTCTTTTGCTGGTGGGTGCCCATCCTGCCCTGGCCCCAGTGGCCCATGCCGTAGCCCTTCTTGGTCTGCGCCAGCACCACCGTCGGCCGGCCCTTGTGCTGCAGCGCGGCGTGGTAGGCAGCGTAGATCTTGACCGGGTCGTGCCCGCCGCGGCGCAGGCGATCGATGTCGTCGTCCGACATGTCGGCGATGAGCGCGGTGAGCTCGGGGTACTTGTTGAAGAAGTGCTCGCGGTTGAAGCGCCCATCGGTGGCGGCGTAGGTCTGGAACTCGCCGTCGACCGTCTCGTGCAGGCGCTTGAGCAGCACGCCGTCGTCGTCGCGCGCGAACAGCGGGTCCCAGTCCGAGCCCCACAGGAGCTTGACCACGTTCCAGCCGGCGCCGGCGAACAGGCCCTCGAGCTCCTGCACCACCGAGCCGTTGCCGCGCACCGGCCCGTCGAGGCGCTGCAGGTTGCAGTTGACCACGAAGATCAGGTTGTCCAGGCCCT
>CAZLUX010000101.1:0-10037 GCA_964562815.1 uncultured Enterobacteriaceae bacterium | reverse complement strand
AGCGCCTGGTAGATCGGCACGGTGCCGATCGGCACCGGCGAATTGCGCACGATCCATTCGCGCGTCTCGTGGATGTGCTTGCCGGTGGACAGGTCCATCACCGTGTCCCCGCCCCAGCGGATCGCCCAGGTCATCTTCTCGACCTCTTCGGCGATCGACGAGCCGAGCGCGGAGTTGCCGATGTTGGCGTTGATCTTCACCAGGAAATTGCGGCCGATGATCATCGGCTCGGTTTCCGGGTGGTTGATGTTGGCCGGAATGATCGCGCGCCCGCGCGCGACTTCGTCCCTCACGAACTCGGGCGTGATCAGCTTGGGCAGACTCGCCCCGAACGATTGCCCGGGGTGCTGGAAATCGAGGGTCTTTTCCAGTTTCTGATTCTCCCGCAGCGCGATGAACTCCATCTCCGGCGTGACGATGCCCTTCTTCGCGTAGTGCATCTGCGTCACCGCGCGCCCCGCCTTCGCCCGGCGGGGCTTGCGCTTGAGGTCGAACCGCAGCTCGGCGAGCTTGGGATCGGCCAGGCGCGCCCGCCCGTACTCGGAGGACGGCCCGTCGAGCCGCTCGGTATCGCCCCGCTCCTCGACCCACTTTTCGCGCAGCGGCGCGAGGCCTTTGCGGATGTCGATCCGCGCCTGCGGGTCGGTGTAGGGCCCCGAGGTGTCGTAAACCAGGATCGTGGGATTGCCCTCGCTTTGCGAGACCGCGCGCATCGGCACGCGCAGGTCCTCGCGCGATCCGGTCAGGTAGACCTTCTCCGAGCTGGGGAGCGGCTTGACCGCCGCGTCGTCGACGTGGGCGGTGGCGGCTAGAAACTTGGGATTGGCGTTCATGGTCGCTTCCTTCGGCGGGATTAGCCGCATCAGGTTCAAAGGGTTTTTCTCACCCGGCGGCACCCGCCGCCAGGACCCCCGCGTAGAGACCGCTACGCTACTGCAAAGCGGCACCGGTGACAATAAATCTCCCCTCCGGCGCTGATACCATTGCATGGCGCCGTTCCGCGCCTCCTTTCACCGCTCGCATGCGTCTCCTTGCCCTGCTCGTCGCGATCGCGCTCCCCCTGCACGCTGCATGGGCCGAACCCGCCGTGGCGACGCGGACGCTCGCCGAGGTCGCGCTCTACCCGCAGCGGGAGGCCTCGGCCCAGGCGGTGGCGCGCAACGAATCGCGCATCGCCGCCGAGATCGCGGCGCGCATCGCCGAGATCCCGGTCGAGGTGGGGCAGACGGTGGCGCGCGGCGCGGTCGTCGCGCGGCTCGACTGCCGCGACCAGGCGCTCGCCCGGGAGCGCGCGAAGGCGGCGCTCGCCGCGGCGCGCTCGCGCCTTGCGCTCGCCGAGCAGCAGCTCGCCCGGGCCCGGGGGCTCGTCGCGAAAGGCTTCATTTCCAGGGAAGCGCTCGATGCGCGCGACAGCGAGGTCGAGGTGCTGCGCGCCGACAGGGCACAGGCCCGCGTGCAGCTCGCCACCGCCGAGCGCGCGGTCGGCAAGTGCTCGCTGCGCGCGCCTTTCCCGGCCATCGTGCGCCAGCGCCTGGGCCAGGTCGGGGAGCTCGCCGTGCCGGGCACGCCGCTGGTCGCTCTCGCCGACGCGAGCCGCATCGAGGTCGCGGCCCAGCTCCAGCCGCGCGACGCCGATTCGCTGCGCGCGGCGAGCGACATCCGTTTCCTCGGCGACGGCGGCGCGCGGGAGCTGAAGCTGCTGCGCATCTCGCCTGCGATCGATCCCCAGGCCCGTACCGTCGAGGCGCGCCTCGCCTTCGCCGCCGAGCCGGCGCCGCCCGGCGCCGCCGGGCGGGTCGTGTGGCGCGACAACGCTCCGCACCTTCCGCCCGAGCTCGTCGTCAGGCGCGGCGGCCGCCTGGGGGTGTTCGTCGACGCGGGCGGCGTGGCGCGCTTTCATGAGCTCCCAGGGGCCCAGGAAGGCCGCCCGGCTCCGGTCTCGCTGCCGGCCGACGCGCGCGTCGTGGTCGAGGGGCAGCTCACCCTGCGGGACGGACAGCGGCTGCGATGAGACTGCTCGAGCGGCTGCTGCGCAACCACCCGCTCGCCAACATCACCTTCGTGGTGGTGCTGCTGATGGGCGCGCTCGGCTACTCGCGCATGCCGCGCGAGCAGGACCCCGAAATCAACTTCAACTGGGTCAACATCACCACCGTGCTCCCCGGCGCCTCGGCCGAGGACGTCGAGAAGCGGGTCACCCAGCCGCTCGAGGACGCCATCAAGCAGGTGGCCGACATCCGCTTCGTGATCTCGAACAGCCGCGAGAACGTCTCCTCGATCCTGGTGCGCTTTCGCGACATCGACGAGCGCGTCTTCGACAAGCGCGTCAACGACCTGCGCCGCGAGGTGCAGAACAAGGCCCAGGCCGAGCTGCCCCCGGAGGTGCGAAACGACCCGCGCATCCTCGAGATCACGACCTCGAACGGATTTCCCACCGCGCAGGTCCTGGTCACCGGCCCGGCCAACGACGAGACGCTGCGGCGCACCGCGCGCGAGCTGCGCACGGACCTCGAGCGCCTGCCGGGCGTCGATCAGGTGTTCGCGCTCGGCTTGCGCGACCCGGAGCTGCAGGTGGAGTTCGATCCCCAGCGGGTGGCGGCGCGCGGGCTCACGGCGGCCAACCTCGCCGATACGGTCGGCGCGTGGTTTCGCGACACCTTCGCGGGCAAGCAGCAAGCGGGCGACGACGCCTGGCTGGTGCGTCTGGTGGGGCAGGACGCCGACCCGGATTACCTGGCCAAGCTGACCGTGGCGGTGCCGGGCACGCGCCAGCGCGTTCCGCTCGAGGCGGTGGCGAGCGCAGCGCGCGGCCGCGCCGTCGCCACCAGCCTCGCTTCCAGCGGCGGACGCCCGGCCGTGCTGCTGTCGGTCACGAAGAAGAGCTACACCAACACGCTCGAGCTGGTCGAGCGCATCCGGGGCTTTATCGCCAATAAGAACCCTCTGCTCCAGGCCTCGGGCATCCAGATGGCGCTGACCGACGATCAGACGGTGCCGACGCGGGAGGCGATCCGGATCATGGAGTCGAACGCGGCGCTCGGCCTGGCGCTGGTGCTCGCGGTCTGCTGGCTGTTCCTCGGCACGCGCGTCGCGATCCTGGTGGCGCTCGGTATCCCGTTCTCGCTCGCCGGCGGACTGGCGATCCTCTACGCGACCGGCAACACGCTCAACATCTCGGTGCTGCTGGGGGTGGTGATCGTGCTGGGCATGCTGGTCGACGACGCGGTGGTGGTGGTCGAGGCGCTGTATTACCGCGTGCAGCGCGGCCAGCAGGTGCTCGCCGCGGCGCTCGATGCGCTGCGCGAGACCGCCGCGCCGGTGGCCTCCTCGGTCGCGACGACCCTGGCCGCGTTCCTGCCGCTCATGCTGCTACCGGGAATCGTCGGAAAGTTCATGTTCGTGATCCCGTTCGTGGTGACCTTGACGCTCGCGATCAGCCTGCTCGAAGCCTTCTGGATGCTGCCGACCCACGTCATCGCCCTCCGGCTGGACCTGTCGCGGCCCTCGCGGCTGCAGCGCTGGCGCCACCGGCTGACGCACCTGCTGCGCGTCAAGTATTCGCGCGCGCTGCTCTACGTCATGCGACGCCCGAAGCGCTTTTCCGCGGCCATCGTGCTCGCCGTCGCCGCCGCCGCCGCCTCGGTGGCCACCGGCCTGGTGCGGCTCGAATTCTTCGCCTTCGACCCGATCCGGATCTTCTACGTCAACGTCGACATGCCGGCGGGCTCGCCGATCGAGGCGACGCTCGCGCGGGTCGAGGGTCTGGAGCGCGCGGTGCGCGCGCGGCTCGACCCCGCGGAAGCGCGCGCCGTCACCGCCATCGCCGGGGTGAAATTCACCGACACCGAGCCGCTCTACGGCGACGCCTACGGCCAGGTCATCGTGTCCCTCGCGCCGCGCCGCGGGGGTGAATCGCGCGACGTGCTGGAGATCGTCGATTCGATGCGCGGTCCGCTGCAGGCGCTTCCGGGCCCGGGCAAGGTGAGCTTCACGGTGCTCTCGGGCGGGCCGCCGGTGTCCAAGCCGGTGCGGGTTCGGGTGCGCAACGACGACTACGCCGAGCTGCGCGCCGCGACCGACGCGCTGCTCGGGATCGTTCGCGCGGTCCCCGGCACGAAAGACGTCACCGACGACGACATCCCGGGCCGCCCGCAGCTGGTGCTGAGGCTCGACCGCGAGGCGATCCGCGCCGCGGGCCTGAACCCCGGGCTGGTGGCGCGCCTGGTGCGGCTGCACGTCGACGGCGAGATCGTGGCGCAGATGCGCGATGCGGGCGAGAAGCTCGAAGTCAGGGTGCGCGCCCGGCCGCGCGACAATGTCGACATCGCCCGCCTGCTCGACGACCCGGTCGCGCTGCCCGGAGGCGGCGTCACGACGCTGCGCGCGCTGGTCAGCAGCGAGACGCAGCTCGGCAAGGGCGTGATCAAGCACTACAACCTGCGCCGCTCGATCACGGTCGAGGCGGACCTCGACAAGACCGTGACCGACACCGTGGCGGCCAACGAAGCGATCCGCGCCGGATGGGAGAAGGTCCATGCGCGCTATCCGACGACCGACCTCGATTTCTCGGGCGAGCTCGACGACATCTACGAGAGCCTGGACGCGATGAAGGTGCTGTTCCTGCTCGGCGTCGGCCTCATCTACCTGATCCTCGCGACCCAGTTCCGCAGCTACTGGCAGCCGCTCATGATCCTGGTGACCGTGCCGCTCGCCTTCACCGGCGTGGTGGGCGGGCTGCTGGTGTCCGGCAATCCGCTTTCGCTCTACACCCTCTACGGCGTGATCGCGCTGACCGGCATCGCGGTGAACTCGGCGATCGTGCTGATCGACGCCGCCAACCGGCGGCGAAGGCAGCGCATGACGGTGCTCCACGCCGCGGTCTACGCCGCGCGCCGGCGCGTGGTGCCGATCGTCATCACCAGCACCACCACCATCGCCGGCCTGTTCTCGCTCGCCTTCGGGCTCGGCGGCAAGTCCCTGATCTGGGGACCGGTCGCGGCGTCGATCGTCTGGGGGATCGGTTTTTCCACCGTGCTCACGCTGTTCGCCATCCCGATGCTGTACTGGGCGCTGATGCCCGAGCACCGTTCCCGGCGCGGATCTTGATCCCCGGTCAAGGACGCCGGTCCCCGGCGGGGGGCGCTTTGGTAAACTAAGGCCTTCTTTTGCCCAACTTTTCCGGTGGCTCCATGAACTTCGAACAGGCCCGCTTCAACATGGTCGAGCAGCAGATCCGGCCGTGGGAAGTGCTCGACCAGGACGTGCTCGACCTGCTCTACGTCGTGCCGCGCGAGGAGTTCGTGCCGCCCGCGCATCGCGCGCTGGCCTTCACCGACATGGAGATTCCGATCGGCGAGGGCGAGCGCATGTGGGCGCCCCGGCTCGAGGCGCGGGTGCTGCAGGAGCTGGCGCCGCGCAAGGTGGACCGCGTGCTCGAGGTCGGCACCGGCAGCGGCTATCTCACGGCCCTGCTCGCGCATCGCACCGCGCACGTGCACTCGGTGGAGATCAAGCCCGCGCTCGCCGCGTTCGGCAAGGCGAACCTCGAGCGCCACGGCGTCGACAACGTCACGCTCGAGGTAGGCGATGCGGCGCGCGGCTGGTCGCAACACGCGCCTTACGACCTGGTGGTGCTCACCGGCTCGACGCCCGTCCTGCCGCGGTCCTGGCTCGCGCAGCTCGCTCCCGGCGGACGGCTGTTCGCGGTGGTCGGGGACGCCCCCGTGATGACCGCCAGGCTCGTGCATTGCGCCGCCGAGGGCGCGTTCCGCACGGTGGATCTGTTCGAGACCATCCTGGCGCCGTTGGTCAACGCCGAGCATCCGCCGCGCTTTCGCTTCTGATGACGCAGATTTCACCCGCCGAGCTGTCCGCCTGGCTCGCCGCGCGCGATGCGCCGAAACCGGTGCTGCTGGACGTGCGCGAGCCCTGGGAGTTCCACACCTGCCGCCTGCCGGACTCGATGCTGGTGCCGATGCGCGCGATTCCCGCGCGCGTCGCCGAGCTCGACCCCGCCAGCGACACCGTCGTGATCTGCCACCATGGGATGCGCAGCATGCAGGTGGCATATTTTCTCGAACACCAGGGCTTCACGAGGGTCCACAATCTGGCGGGAGGCGTCGATGCCTGGGCCCGCACCGTCGACCCCGCGATGCCCGTTTACTGAGCGCCAGGCCAGCCATGACACGATTCGTTGCCGCCATCGCCCTTGCCGCCGCGCTGCCCCTCGGCGCGCACGCGGAGAACCTGCTTGACGTCTACCGCGACGCCCGCGCCTACGACGCGCAATACGCCGCGGCCAAGTACGCGCTGCAGGCGGGCCAGGAGAAGCTGCCGCAAGGCAAGGCGCTGCTGCTGCCGACGATCGGCCTGACGGCGAACGCCACCGAGAACCGGATCGAGTCGGATTCGAAGAACCAGCTGCTGTCGCCGAGCTTCAACCGGAATTACCGGTCCGACGGCTACGCGCTCAACCTCTCCCAGCCGATCTACCGCAAGCAGAACTTCATCCAGTACGACGAAGCCGGCTACCAGGTCAAGCAGGCCGAGGCGGCGTTTGGCCAGGCCGCCCAGGACCTGATCGTGCGCGCGGCTCAGGCCTATTTCGACGTGCTCGCGGCGCAGGACAGCCTGACCCTGGTCGGGGCGCAGAAGGCCGCGATCTCCGAGCAGCTCGCGCAGGCCAAGCGCAATTTCGAGGTCGGCACCGCGACGATCACCGACACGCGCGAAGCCCAGGCGCGCTACGACCTGGTGGTGGCGCAGGAAATCGCGGCGAAGAACGACCTCGAGACGAAGCGGCGCGCGCTGCAGCAGCTGACCGGCAAGGAGTACACCACGCTGCAGCCGCTGCGCCCGAACGTGAAGCTTTCGCCGCCGAATCCGGACAACATGCGGGATTGGGTCGCCATCGCCGAGAAGCAGAGCTACGCGGTCCAGGTCCAGGAGGCGATCAGCGAGATCGCCAAGCTCGAGGCGCAGCGCAACTCCGCCGGGCACTACCCGACGCTCGACCTGGTCGCCAGCTACGGCCAGACCGACCAGACCGCGACCCAGTTCAGCCCGATCGGCAGCAACCTGACGACGAGCTCGATCGGCCTGCAGCTCGCGGTTCCGCTCTATCAGGGCGGCGCGATCAGCTCGCGCGAGCGCGAAGCGGCGGCCAACTACGAGAAGGCGAGACAGGATCTGGAGAACGCGAAGCGGACCGCGGCGCTGGCCACCCGGCAGGCCTATCTCGGGGTGATCAACGGCATCGCGCAGGTCGGCGCGCTCGAGCAGGCGCTGGTTTCCTCGCAGAGCGCGCTCGAGTCGAACAAGCTCGGCTACGAGGTCGGCGTGCGGATCAACATCGACGTCCTGAACGCTCAGCAGCAGCTCTTCTCCACCAAGCGCGACCTGGCGCAGGCGCGCTACAACACGATCACCACGCAGTTGAAGCTCAAGGCCGCCGCGGGCAGCCTGAGGGAGCAGGACCTCGAAGCGGTCAACCTCGCGCTGGCGCCCTGAGAGCGTCCCCGGCGGGCGCTTCGAGCAGCCGGTGCACGGCCTCCAGGTGGCGTCCGGTCGCGCCGCGATGCGCGGCGCATAGGCGCGTTCCCGCCGCCCCCATCTGCGCGCAACGCTCGGCGTCTGCCGCCAGCTCCCGCGCCACCCGCATGGCCTCGCCCGCGTCGCCCGCCTGCAGGGCGGCGCCGGCCTTGAGCGCGTGCCGCGTCGCCTCCGCGAAGTTGTACATGTGCGGGCCGAGCACGACCGGCACGCCGACCGCGCAGGCTTCGATCAGGTTCTGCCCCCCCAGGGGCTGGAACGAGCCGCCGATCAGGGCGACGTCGCAGGTGGCGTAGTAGAACGCCATTTCCCCCATCGTGTCGCCGAGATAGACGCGCTTGCCGGCGTGCGGGGCCTCGCCGAGGCTCCTGCGCGCGAACGCGAGGCCGCGCCCAGTCAACAGCGCGGCCACCTCGTCGAAGCGCTGCGGATGGCGCGGCACCACGACGAGCAGGCTGCCGTCGTCCTCGCCGGCCGCCTCGAGCAGCATCGCCTCCTCGCCTTCGCGGGTGCTCGCCAGCAGCAGCACCTTGCGCCCGCGCAGCGCGGCCTTGAACGCGCGGCCCTCCTCGACCTTGGCCGGATCCGGCTCGACGTCGAACTTCAGGTTGCCGGTCAGCGCGACGTTGGCGGCGCCGAGCAGGCGCAGCCGCCGAGCCGCGTTGCGGTCCTGCGCGCACACCGCCGCGAAGCGAGCGAACGCGGGACGCGCCAGGCCGGCGAAGCGCGCGTAGCCGCGCGCGGACTTGCGCGACAGGCGGGCGTTGGCGAGGATCACCGGCGTTCCCCGCTCGCTGCAGGCGGCAAGCAGATTCGGCCAGACCTCGGTCTCCATCATGATCCCGATGCGCGGCCGGAAGTGATCGAGAAAGCGCGCCATCGCGCCCGGCAGGTCGTAGGGCAGGAAAGCGCACAGCACCGAACCGCCGTAGACCTGCGCCACCGTCGCCCGGCCGGCCGCGGTGGTGCAGGTGACCAGGAGCTCGGATTCGGGAAACTCGCGCTGCAGCGCGCGCACCAGGGGCGCCGCGGCGCGCGCCTCGCCCACCGATACCGCGTGCACCCAGATCACCCGGCGTGCGGGCCGCATCGGGTAGCGGCCGAAGCGCTCGCTCACGCCGCTGCGGTAGCCCGGCTCGCGCCTGCCGCGCCACCACAGCCGCAGCAGGATGAGCGGCAGCGCGAGCCTCAGCAGGAGGGTGTAGAGGCCGCGTCCCACGCCGATATCTCGTTCAGTGCCGCGATGACTTCGGCCGCCGCGGGCGGCGCGCCGCGCGCGCCGCGATTGCGCGCGTGCGCGCTGCCGTAAAGGCCGGTGAGCGCCGGATCGGAGCCGCAGTAGAGCCCCACCGCCGGAACGTCGAGCGCCGCGGCGAGGTGAACCAGCCCCGTGTCCACCCCGACCACGCACTGCGCGCGGCGCAGGAGCCGCGCCAGGTCCGCGATTTCCATGCGCGGCGGCACGCGCGCGCCGTCGATGCCGCGCGCCAGGCGCTCGCAGCGCGCCCGCTCCTCGGCGCTGCCCCAGGGCAGCACCGCGCGCGCCCCGCGCCCGGCGAGCGCGCGCGCGAGCTCGATCCAGCGGCTCTCGGCCCAGAGCTTGTCGGCGCGGCTGGTCATGGTGAGCAGCACCGCGTACGGTCCCGGCACCTCGACCGAGGGCGGCCCCTGAGCCGAAGGCGATCCCTGAACGCGCAGACCGTAGTCGCACTCCCCTTGCGGCGGGTAGCCCAGCGCCGCGGCGGTGAGCCGGCGGTTGCGTTCGACCGCGTGCAGGCCGCGCGGAACGGGGTGGCGCCGGGCGTAGAAGCGCGCCGCGAGCGGCTCGCGCGCGCTCTGCCCGTCCATGCCGTGGGTCTCGCCGTGGGCGAGACGGCAAAGCAGCGCGCTCTTGATGAGGCCCTGCGAGTCGACGATGAAGTCGTAGCGCTCGGCGGCGACCGCGCGGCGGAACTCGGCGAACTCGCGCCATACGGCCGGCTGCCAGAGCGCGGCGCGCCAGCGCCGCAGGGCGACGGGGATCACGCGCCGGACGGCGCGATGCATCGCCGCGACGCCGGCGAAGGCCTCTTCCACCACCCAGTCGATCGTCGCGCCCGGCAGCTGCCGCGCGGCGTCGCTCACCGCAGGACAGTGGTGCACGACGTCGCCCAGGGACGAGGTCTTGACGAACAGGATGCGCGGCATGGTCGGCTAGAATGGGGGCCCGCCGATTCTACGGGATATCACTTGACCGCCGGATCCCGCCTTCCCGTCTCCGCAGTGCTCATCACCCGCAACGCCGCGGACCAGCTCGGCGCTTGCCTGGAGAGCCTCGCCTTCGCCGACGAGATTCTCGTCGTCGACGCGGGAAGCGACGACGGCACCCGCGAGATCGCCGCGCAGCACGGCGCGCGCGTGATCGAGAAGGAGTGGATGGGGTTCGGGCGCCAGAAGCAGTACGCGGTCGAGCAGGCGAGGAACGACTGGGTGCTGTGCCTCGACGC
>CAZLUX010000100.1:4776-10038 GCA_964562815.1 uncultured Enterobacteriaceae bacterium | reverse complement strand
CGGCAGATCTGGGAAATGTCGCGCTCGAGCCCGCGCACGCCCGCCTCCCGGGTGTAGTAGCGGATCGCGTCCCGGATCGCCGGTTCGCTCACCAGCAGCTCGCCCTCCTTGAGGCCGTTGGCCTTCATCTGCTTGGGCAGCAGGTACTTGATCGCGATGTTGAGCTTCTCGTCCTCGGTATAGCCCGAGAGCCGGATCACCTCCATCCGGTCGGCCAGCGCCGGCGGGATGTTGAGGGTGTTCGCCGTGGCGACGAACATGATCTCCGACAGGTCGTACTCGACCTCGACGTAATGGTCGACGAAGGTGTGGTTCTGCTCCGGATCCAGCACCTCGAGCAGGGCCGAGGACGGGTCGCCGCGCCAGTCCATGCCCATCTTGTCCACCTCGTCGAGGAGGAACAGCGGGTTCCTCACGCCGGCCTTGGTCATGTTCTGCAGGATCTTGCCGGGCATCGAGCCGATGTAGGTGCGGCGATGGCCGCGGATCTCGGCTTCGTCGCGCACGCCGCCGAGCGACATGCGGACGAACTTGCGGTTGGTCGCCCTCGCGATCGACTGCCCGAGCGAGGTCTTGCCCACGCCCGGAGGTCCGACCAGGCACAGGATCGGCGCCTTCATCTTGTCCACCCGGCTCTGCACCGCGAGGTACTCGACGATGCGCTCCTTGACCTTCTCCAGCCCATAGTGGTCGCGGTCGAGAATCTCCTGCGCCGCCTTGATGTCCTTGGAGATCTTCGACTTCTTGCGCCACGGCAGGTTGACCAGCGTCTCGACGTAGTTGCGCACCACGGTCGCCTCGGCCGACATCGGCGACATCAGCTTGAGCTTCTTCAACTCGGCTTCGACCTTCTTGCGCGCCTCCTTGGGCATGTGCGCCTTGACGATGCGCTTCTCCATTTCCTCGAGGTCCGCGCCCTCCTCGCCTTCACCGAGCTCCTTCTGGATCGCCTTGACCTGCTCGTTCAGGTAGTACTCGCGCTGGCTCTTCTCCATCTGGCGCTTGACGCGGCCGCGGATGCGCTTTTCCACCTGCAGGATGTCGATCTCGGTCTCGAGCTGGGACAGCAGATGCTCGAGCCGCTGCTTGACGTCGAACATTTCCAGCACTTGCTGCTTCTGCTCCAGCTTGAGCGGCAGATGCGCAGCGACGGTGTCGGCCAGGCGGCCGGGCTCGTCGATGCCCTGCAGCGAGGTCAGGATCTCCGGCGGGATCTTCTTGTTCAGCTTGACGTACTGGTCGAACGCCGACAGCAGCGCACGCCGCATCGCCTCGACCTCCGCCGCCGGGGCGCCGTCCTGCGCGACCGGCGCCGCGCCGGCGATCCAGTGCGTCTTGAGGTCGACAATTTCCCGGATCTGCGCCCGCGAGCCGCCTTCCACCAGCACTTTCACGGTTCCGTCCGGCAGCTTGAGCATCTGCAGGATGCTCGAGACGCAGCCGATCTCGTAGATGTCCTGAGGGCCGGGATCGTCCTTGGCGGCCGACTTCTGTGCCACCAGCAGGATCGACTTGCCGGACTCCATCGCCGATTCCATCGCCTTGATCGACTTGGGCCGGCCGACGAAGAGCGGGATCACCATGTGCGGAAACACCACCACGTCGCGCAAGGGCAGCAACGGGTATTGCGGAGCGGTGGAAGTCACTTCGGGCGAGTCGGACATTTACGGCCTCGTGTACGGCGTGAAAAGTCTCAAGTAGCTTGGGCTTTTTCGCGCCAAATCAATAGCGGGCGTGTCAAATAACAGCCTAAATCGCCCCGTTTTCGGCAAAAAAACATCTTCTTTGCCGTTCGGGCAAGCCTACACGCAAGACCGCGCCGCCGCAACGCGCGCCGCGTCGCGAGGAGAGTCATTGCGTACTCCGTCAGGTGTGCCATCCAGGCAGTTTGACTGCCCGAAGGCGGCGCGGGTTCGCGCTCAGGCCGAGCTGCCGGCGACCTTGTGCTGGTCGGAATAGATCATCAGCGGCTTGCCGTCGGCGGTGATCATCGACTCGTCGACCACCACCTTGCTCACGTTCTCGAGCGTCGGCAGCTCGTACATCGTGTCGAGCAGCACCATCTCGAGAATCGAGCGCAGGCCGCGCGCTCCAGTCTTGCGCGCGAGCGCGCGCCTGGCGACCGCTCCGAGCGCGGCCGGACGCACCTCGAGCTCGACGCCTTCCATCATGAACAGCCGCTGGTACTGCTTGATCAGCGCATTCTTCGGCTCGGTCAGGATCTGGATCAGCGCGCTTTCGTCCAGCTCTTCGAGCGTCGCGACCACTGGCAGGCGCCCGACGAATTCCGGAATCAGGCCGTACTTGATCAGGTCCTCGGGCTCCACGCCCTTGAGGATGTCGAAGGTGGCCTTGGCGTTCTTCGGGCTGCGCACTTCGGCGCCGAAGCCGATGCCGGTCTTCTCCGTGCGGTTGCGCACGATGCGCTCCAGGCCGTCGAACGCGCCGCCGCAGATGAACAGGATGTTGGTCGTGTCGACCTGCACGAAGTCCTGGTTCGGATGCTTGCGCCCGCCCTGCGGCGGCACCGAGGCGACTGTGCCCTCGACGAGCTTCAACAGCGCCTGCTGCACGCCCTCGCCCGAAACGTCGCGCGTGATCGAGGGGTTGTCCGACTTCCTCGAGATCTTGTCGATCTCGTCGATGTAGACGATGCCGCGCTTGGCTTTGTCGACGTCGTAGTCGCAGTTCTGCAGCAGCTTCTGGATGATGTTCTCGACGTCCTCGCCGACGTAGCCGGCTTCCGTCAGAGTCGTCGCGTCGGCGATGACGAACGGCACGTTGAGCAGCCGCGCCAGGGTCTGCGCGAGAAGCGTCTTGCCCGAGCCCGTCGGTCCGATCAGCAGGATATTCGATTTCGCGAGCTCGACCTCGTCGTTCTTCGACAGGTGCTTGAGCCGCTTGTAATGGTTGTAGACCGCGACCGAAAGGATGCGCTTGGCGGGCTCCTGCCCGATCACGTACTGGTCCAGGATCTGCCTGATCTCGCGCGGCGTCGGCAGGTCGGACTTGGCGCCCTTGCCGCTGCGGTCGGTGGCGGTCTCCTCGCGAATGATGTCGTTGCACAGCTCGATGCACTCGTCGCAGATGAACACCGACGGCCCGGCGATGAGCTTGCGCACTTCGTGCTGGCTCTTGCCGCAGAACGAGCAGTACAACAGCTTTTCGCTCGAGGAGGTCTTGTCCGACATGGGCGCTCCTAGTTGTTTTCCCTCGATACAAGTACCTTGTCTACCAGACCGTACTGTACCGCGTCCTCGCCGGACAGGAAATTGTCCCGGTCCGTGTCCTTTGCGATCCTTTCGATGGGTTGCCCGGTGTGCTTGGCGAGGATCTCGTTGAGCTGGTTTTTGACGTACAGGATCTCGCGCGCGTGGATCTCGACGTCGGAGGCCTGCCCCTGGAAGCCGCCCAGGGGCTGGTGAATCATGATACGGGAACTGGGCAGGCAATAGCGCTTGCCCTTCTCGCCCGCGGCGAGCAGCAGCGCGCCCATGCTCGCGGCCTGGCCGATGCAGAGCGTGCTCACGTGCGGCTTGATGAACTGCATCGTGTCGTACACCGCGAGGCCTGCCGAGACCGCGCCGCCCGGCGAGTTGATGTAGAAGAAGATGTCCTTGTCCGGGTTCTCCGACTCGAGGAACAGCATCTGCGCCACGATCAGGTTCGCCGTCGATTCGTTGACCGGCCCGACCAGGAAGACAACGCGCTCCTTGAGCAGGCGCGAATAGATGTCGTAGGCGCGCTCGCCGCGCCCCGACTGCTCGATCACCATCGGGATCAACCCGAGGTCCTGCGTTTCGGGCGTGGATTTCTGCCAGATCATGCGCCGCTCCCCATCAGTTCTTCGAAGGACACCGCCTTGTCTTCCACCTTGGCCTTCTCGAGCACCCACTTGACGACGTTGCCTTCGAGCGCGAGGCCCTCCATTTCGGACAATCGCTGCGGCTGCATATAAAACCATTTTACTACCTCGGCCGGGCTCTCGTAGCCCTGCGCCTCCTGCTCGATCAGCGCGCGCACCTCGGCCGGCTTCGGCTGCAGCCCCTCGGCGCGCGCCAGCTCGCCGATGATCAGGCCGAGCGCAACGCGCCGCCTCGCGGTGTCCTCGAACGCGGTCGGCTCGAGCGGTACCTGCTCGAGCTTGACCCCGCGCGCCTGCAGGTCGGCCGCTGCGCGCTCGACCAGCTGCTGCGCCTCCATCTGCACCAGCGACTTCGGCAGCTCGATCTTGGTCGAATCGAGCAGCACCTGCAGCGCCTGCGCCTTGAGGCGCGCCTCGATGCGCTTGTGCACCTCGCGCTCGACGTTGGCCTTGATCTCGGCGCGCATCTTCGCCAGGTCGCCGTCGGCCACGCCGAGCGACTTGGCGAACTCGGCGTCGAGCTCAGGCAGCCGGGGCTCTTCCACTTTCTTCATCTCCAGCGCGAATGAGGCGGTCTTGCCCGCGACCTCCCCGCCCTGGTAGTCGGCCGGGAAAGTCAGCACGAAGGTCTTGCGCTCGCCGGCCGCCATGCCGCGCGCGCCCGCCTCGAACTCCGGCAGCGTGCGGCCCTCGCCGAGGAGGAAAGCGAAGCCGGTTGCCTTGCCGCCCTCGAACGCAACGCCGTCTATCGTGCCCTCGAAGTCGACCGTCACCCGGTCGCCGTCCTGCGCGCTGCGGCTGACGGGCTCGAAGCGCGTGCGCTGCTTGCGCAGGATCTCGAGCGTTCGGTCGACCGCGGCGTCGTCGACCGTCACCTGCGGCCGTTCGACCGTCGCGCCGCTGACGTCGCCGGGCTTGAACTCGGGATAGATCTCGAAGGTGGCGCTGAACTCGAGCGCCTTGTCGTCGCCGCCTTCGCGTTTTTCGATCTGCGGGTAGCCCGCCACGCGCAGGTTCTGCTCCTTGACCGCGTCGCTGAACGCTTTTTGCACCGCGTCGCCCAGCACCTCGCTGCGCACCTGCGGCCCGTACTGCTGCGCCACCAGCTTCATCGGCACCTTGCCCGGCCGGAAGCCGGGCATCTTCACGTTGCGCGCGAGCTTCTTCAGCCGCTCGTCGACCTGGCGCTCGATCTCGTCGACCGGCACGGACATCGAAAGGCGCCGCTCCAGCGCGCCCAGTGTTTCCAGATTTGCCGCCATGCGTCTCCGTTCCTCGTTCATTCCCGCCGTTTCCGGGCTTTGCCGGTGGTGCGAAGGGTGGGACTCGAACCCACAAGCGTTTCCGCGCTGGAACCTAAATCCAGTGCGTCTACCAATTCCGCCACCTTCGCCCGA
>CAZLUX010000100.1:0-4676 GCA_964562815.1 uncultured Enterobacteriaceae bacterium | reverse complement strand
GCGCAGCGCGCCCCGATCGCGGTCATCTACCGCTTCGCGCGCAGCGCCGACGACTTCGCCGACGAGGGCGAACTGGCGCCGGCCGAGCGCCTGGCGCGCCTCGAGGGCTATCGCGCCGCGCTGGGCGGCATCGCGCGCGGCGAGGCGCCGCGCGAGCCGCTGTTCGCCGACCTCGCGCGCCTGGTGCGCGAGCGCGGCCTCCCGCTCGAGCCGCTGCACGACCTGCTCGACGCCTTCGCGCAGGACGTGGTCAAGCAGCGCTACGCCGACTTCGCCGAGCTGCTGGACTATTGCCGCCGCTCGGCCAATCCGGTCGGCCGCCTGCTGCTGCACCTGTTCGGCGCCGCGACGCAGGACAATCTCGCCAAATCGGATGCGGTGTGCAGCGCGTTGCAGCTGGCGAATTTCTGGCAGGATGTCGCGATCGACTACGCCAAGGGGCGGATCTATCTGCCGCAGAACGACATGGCGCGCTTCGGCGTGAGCGAGCGCCACATCTCGGAGCGCCGCTGCGACGGCGCCTGGCGCGCGCTCCTCGGCTTCCAGATCGAGCGCACCCGCGCGATGTTCCGCTCCGGCGCGCCGCTCGGGCGCCGCCTGCCCGGGCGCATCGGACTCGAGATCCGCGCCACCGTGCAGGGCGGCCTGCGCGTGCTGGACAAGATCTCCGCCGCCGACGGCGACGTGTTCCGCCGCCGCCCGGTCCTGAAATGGTACGACTGGCCCCTGCTTCTTTGCCGCGCACTGTGAGCCCCGACGAGTACTGCCAGCAGAAGGCGGCCGCGAGCGGCTCGAGCTTCTATTACGCCTTCCTCTTCCTTCCGCCCGAGCGCAGGCGCGCGACCACCGCGCTGTACGCCTTCTGCCGTGAGGTCGACGACGCCGTGGACGGCGTTTCCGAGCCGCAGCTCGCGCGCGTCAAGCTCGACTGGTGGCGCGCCGAGATCGCCAACCTCTTCGCCGGCTCGCCGCAGCATCCGGTCACGCGCGCGCTGGCGCCCGCGGCGGCGTCCTTCGGCGTCAGCGCCGAGCGCCTGAACGAGATCGTCGACGGCATGCAGATGGATCTCGAGCAGTCGCGCTACCTCGACTTCAAGGGGCTCGAGCGCTACTGCTACCACGTCGCCGGCGTGGTCGGGATCCTCTCGGCCGGGATCTTCGGCTACTCCGACCCGCGCACGCTCGAATACGCGACCCAGCTCGGCACCGCGTTCCAGCTCACCAACATCATCCGCGACGTGGGCGAGGACGCGCGCAAGAACCGCATCTATCTGCCGATGGAGGACCTCAAGGCGCACGGGGTCACCGCGGCCGACATCCTCAACGCGCGCTACAGCGACGCCTTCGCCGCGCTGATGCGCTTCCAGGCCCAGCGCGCCAAGAGCTACTACGGGCGCGCCCTCGGCGCGCTGCCTCAAGGGGACCGCCGCGCGCAGCGCCCGGGGCTGATCATGGCCGCGATCTACCGCGCCCTGCTGGACGAAATCGAGCGCGACGGCTTTCGCGTCCTCGACCGGCGCACCTCGCTCACGCCGCTGCGCAAGCTGTGGCTCGCCTGGAAGACGTGGGTCGCCGCGTAGCGATCGTCGGCGCGGGCTACGCGGGCATGGCCTGCGCCGTGGCGCTCGCGGACCGCGGCGTGCCGGTCACGGTGTTCGAGTCGGGCCCGGTTCCCGGCGGGCGCGCCCGGCGCGTCGTGGCGCAAGGCGAGGCGCTCGACAACGGCCAGCACATCCTGATCGGCGCCTACGCCGAGCTGTTCGGCCTGATGCAGCGGGTCGGCGTGCCGAGCGAGGCGCTGCTGCGCATGCCGCTCGAGCTGCGCTACGCGCGCGGCTTCGCCCTGCGCGCGCTGTGGCTGCCGCCGCCGCTCGACCTGCTCGGCGGGCTGCTCGCCGCGCGCGGCGCGCCGCTTGGCGAGCGGCTCGGCGCGGTCCGTTTCGTGCTCGCGCTGAGGCGGCGCCGCTTCCGCCTCGAGAAGGACTGCAGCGTCGACGAGTTGCTCGCTCATCATGGCCAGGAGGGCTTGATCGCAGATCACCTGTGGCGCCCGTTGTGCATCTCGGCGCTCAACACGCCGCCCGCGCGCGCCTCGGCCGAGGCCTTCCTCGCCGTCCTTCGCGACACGCTCGGCGGCGCTCCCGGCGCGGCCGACCTGCTTCTGCCGAAGGTCGACCTAAGCCGCCTGTTTCCCGAGCCGGCGGCGGCCTGGATCGCCGCACGCGGCGGCGAGCTGCGCCTGAACGCGCGCGTGCGCGACCTCGAGGCGCTGCGGCGCGAGCACGCCGCGGTGGTCCTCGCGGTCGGCCCGCACCAGCTCGAGGCGCTCGCGCCCGGGCTCGCGCCCCGCTACGCCTACCAGCCGATCACGACCTGCTACTTGCAGTACCCCGGGCGCGTGCACCTGCCGCTGCCGATGCTCGGACTGGATGCGGGTCTGGTGCAATGGGTGTTCGACCGCGGCGCGCTGCTTGGCGAGCGCGGGCGGCTCGCGTGCGTCATCAGCGCCGAAGGCGAGCATCAGCAAATGAGCCACGACGCGCTCGCCGCGGCGTGCGCGCGCGAGCTCGCGCAGGCGCTGCCCGGACTGCCCGCGCCGCAATGGTCGCGGGTGATCGCGGAGAAGCGCGCCACCGTCGAGTGCGCGCCCGGCCGCCCGCGCATCGGCCCGGAAACGCCGTGGCCGAACGTGCTCCTCGCGGGCGATTACACCGATCCCGAGTATCCGCCCACGCTGGAAGCCGCCGCGCGCAGCGGCGTCCGCGCCGCGCGGCTTTGCTATGCTCGACTTCAATGAGCTGGGACCCGGCGCAATACCTCAAATTCTCCGGCGAGCGCCTGCGGCCGGCACTCGACCTGCTTGCGCGCGTTCCCGCCGCCGCGCCGCGCGCGGTGGTCGATCTCGGCTGCGGCGCGGGCAACCTGATGCCGCTCTTGCGCGCGCGCTGGCCACAGGCGCGGCTCACCGGTGTCGACGGCTCGCCGCAGATGCTGGCCAAGGCGCGCGCCGATCACCCGCAGGCCGAGTTCGTCGAGGCCGACGTCGGCGACTGGCGTCCCGCTCGAGCGGTGGACGTGCTCTACAGCAACGCGACGCTGCACTGGCTCGAGGGGCACGAGCGGCTGTTCCCGGACCTGCTCCGGTCTGTCGCGCGGGGAGGCTGGCTCGCGGTGCAGATGCCGCGCAATTTCGGCGCGCCCTCGCACACCGCGGTGCGCGACACGATCGAAGGCGGGCCGTGGCGCGCGCGGCTCGAGCCGCATCTGCGCGCGAACCCGGTGGCCGAGCCCGCTTTCTACTGGCGGCTGCTCGCCGACAAGGCCACGGCGCTCGAGATCTGGGAAATCGAATACCTGCAGGTGCTGCGCGGCGAGAACCCGGTGGCCGAGTTCACTAAGGGCACCTGGCTCAAGCCCTTCCTCGACCGGCTGGAAGAGCCCGAGCGCAGCGCCTTCGAGGCCGACTACCGCGCGCGCGTGCTCGCCGCCTATCCCCCCGAGGCGGACGGCCGTACGCTGTTTCCCTTCCGGCGCCTGTTCATCCTCGCGCAGAGAGATTAGAGCGAGCGCAGCGCCTGCACCGCCTGGTCGACACGCTCGACCGTGATCAGCTCGAGCCCGGCGATGGGCTTGGCGCGATTCGCCTTGGGCACGATCGCCCGCGCGAAGCCGAGCTTGGCCGCCTCCTTCAGGCGCTCCTGGCCGCGCGGCGCGGGGCGGACTTCGCCCGCGAGCCCGATCTCGCCGAACACCGCCACGCCACGCGGGATCGGCCGGTCGGTGAGCGAGGACACCACCGCGAGCGAGACCGCGAGATCGGCCGCGGGCTCGGCGATGCGAACGCCGCCCACCGCGTTGACGAACACGTCCTGGTCGACCGTGGCGATGCCCGCGTGCCGGTGCAGCACCGCGAGCAGCATCGCGAGCCGGTTCTGCTCCAACCCGACCGACAGCCGCCGCGGCGTCGGCGCCTGCGCGGCGTCGACCAGCGCCTGGATCTCGACCAGCAGCGGCCGAGTGCCCTCGAGCGTCGCCAGCACGCAGGCGCCCGCGACTTCGCGCTCGTGCTGCGCCAAGAACAGCGCCGAAGGGTTGCTCACCGCGCGCAGACCCTTCTCGGTCATGGCGAACACGCCCAGCTCGTTGACGGCGCCGAAGCGGTTCTTGATCGCGCGCACCAGGCGGAACGCGGAGTGCGGGTCGCCCTCGAAGTGCAGCACGGTGTCGACGATGTGCTCGAGCACCCGCGGCCCCGCGATCGCGCCTTCCTTGGTGACGTGCCCGATCAGCAGCACCGCCGTGCCGCTGCGCTTCGCGAGCCGCGTGAGCTGGGCCGCGCATTCGCGCACCTGCGCCACCGACCCGGGCGCGGACTGCATCTGCTCCGAGTAGAGTGTCTGGATCGAGTCGATCACGGCGACCTGCGGCCGCTCGGCCTCGATCGCGGCGACGATGCGCTCGAGCTGGATCTCGGCCAGCAGGCGCACCCTGCCGGCCGGCAGGCCGAGGCGGCGCGCGCGCAGGGCGATCTGGTCGGCCGACTCCTCGCCCGAGACGTAGAGCGAGGAGGATTCCAGCGCCGATGCGCATTGCAGCAGCAGCGTCGACTTGCCGATCCCCGGATCGCCCGCGAGCAGCGCCACCTGCCCTTCGACCAGCCCGCCGCCGAGCACGCG
>CAZLUX010000099.1:0-10177 GCA_964562815.1 uncultured Enterobacteriaceae bacterium | reverse complement strand
CTGCGAGATGTACTGCTGGCGGTAGGTCTCGAACGGCACGCTGTCCGCGGCCTCGATGCGGCGCTGCTCGCTGAAGGATTCGCGCGCCATCCGCGCGTAGCGCAGCTCGACCTCGGGCGCGAGCGCGGCGCGCAGCATCGCCTCGCGGTGGCGCAGCGACTGCGCTGTGGCGAAGGCGACGTAGCTGTCGCCGTGATCCTCGTGCATCGCCTGCAGCACGCGCGCCGACGGCGTGAGCGAGGCGTCGCGCAGCGCGCGCTCGGCGTCCGCCAGGACTTCGGCATAGGCGTCGCCCTGGTGGGCCGCGTCCAGCGCCTCGGCGATCGGGGCACACGCCTCGAGCAGCTCCAGTCCCCATTCGACGAGCGTGCGCTCCCCGCCGTCGTGGCACAGTCCCAGGCCGCTCTCGCGGCCGTAGCCGGCGACGCGGTGCTGGTTGCGCGAGATGTTCTCGATCTCCTGCGGCGTGTCGGGCGGGCTGTCGCTCAGCAGGCAGTGCAGCAGGAACACGTCGAGCAGGCGCATCGCGCGCGCGTCGATGCCGACCGGAAGGAACGGGTCGATGTCGACGCAGCGCACCTCGACGTACTCGACGCCGCGCTCGCCCAGCGCGTGCAGCGGCCGCTCGCCGGGGAAGATGCGCTGCTTGGGCCGGATCGTGCCGTAGAACTCGTTCTCGATCTGCAGCAGGCTGGTGGCGAGCTGGCGGTATTCGTCGCCGTTGCGGATTCCGATCGCCTCGTAGGGCGGGTAGCTTCCGGTGAGGGCGGGATGGAGCGACGCGGCGTAGCTCTTGAGGCCGTTGAAGCTGACCGCGAGCGAGGCCTGCGCGTCGCTCTGGTAGCCGAGCGGCCCCATGCGCAGCGAGGTCGCGCCGGGCAGGCAGAGCGTGCCTTCGGCGAGCGGCTGCAGCGCGTGCTTGCGCCCGGCGACGAAGGTGCTGCACACCGCGGGCGAGGCGCCGAGCAGGTAGAGCAGCAGCCAGGAGCGGCGCCGGAAGTTCCGGATCAGGCCGAAGTAGGCGTCGCTCTGGTAGGCGGCGATCGGGCCCTGGCGGCCGTCGGCGCGCTGCAGCTCGGGCCAGGCGGCTTCGGGCAGCGAGAAGTTGTAGTGGATGCCGGAGATGGTCTGCATGCGCCGGCCGTAGCGGTACGACAGGCCGTTGCGGTAGACGGTCTTGGCGCGCCCGACGTTGGAGGTCCCGTAGCGGCCGATCGGGATCTGCTCGTCCGCCGGCAGCCTGCAGGGCATGCTGCTGCACCAGAGCATTTCGTTGCCGAGCGCGCGGTAGACGACCTGGTGGACCTCGCTCAGCTCGCGCAGACAGCCGTCGATGTCCGCATGCACGCCGGTGATCAGCTCGAGCTGCGACTCGCTGAAATCGGTGGTGATGCTCGGATGCGTCAGCGCCGAGCCGAGCTGCGCCGGGTGCGGCGTATCGGCAAGCGTCCCGTCAGGTTTGACGCGCAGGCCCTCCTTCTCGACGCCGCGCAGGATACCCGCGAGCTGCTCCGGCGCGAGCGCGCGTAATCGTTTGCCAAGTGGGGTCAAGTTGCTTGTCCGGGGCCGAAACAGGCGCTAGGGTAGCAGAAGGAGGTCAATGAAATGTCATTCTCGATGCGCGACATCGTCGTTTCGACGGTCGCCTATTTCGTCGCCGCGTTCTTTCTCAAGCGGCAGTTCGACGACATGGACATTCCGCGCGGAATGACGCGCAGCGCGATGATCTTCGCGCTCGCGATGGCCGCGGCCTACGCCGCGCAGGCCGGCGTGGACTGGGTCGCGCGCATCTAGCTTCCCTCAGTGCCGGCGCCGGAACGGCGGCCGGCCGCGCCAGTACTGGATCATCAGCCACGCGCCGACCATTCCGCCCAGATGGGCGAAGTGCGCGACGTTGACCTCCATTCCCGAGACGCCGAGAAACAGCTCGAGCAGGCCGTACAGCGTCACGAACAGCCAGGCCGGCATCGGAATCGGCGGGATCAGCAGCATGATCGTCTGGCGCGGGAAGTACATCGCGAAGGCGAGCAGCAGGCCGAACACGCCGCCCGAGGCGCCGATCGTCGGATAGGGCTCCGCGCCGGTGATGGCGGCGTAGGCGAGCTGCGACAGCCCGGCGGTGATGATGCTCGCGAGATACAGGTTGAGGTAGCGCTTCGGGCCGAACAATCGCTCGAGCTGGCCGCCGAACATGAACAGCGCGAACATGTTGACGAAGATGTGCATCACGCTGCCGTGCAGGAAGCCGTAGGTGATGATCTGCCACGGCTGGAAGCCGGGCATGCCGCCATAGAAGGACGCCGTGCCGATCGGCCACAATCCGAGATAGACGGTCATCCGGTTGACGCCGACCATCGCCTCCAGCAGGAAGACGGCGACGTTGGCGAGGATCAGCCCGCGCGTGACGGGCGGCAGGTTGCCGAACACGTCAGGACCCCGAGACGATGGCCATGTTGTCCCTGACCGACTTCACGCCCGGGACGCCCGTCGCGGTGCGCACCGCCTGCTTGCGCTTGGCGGCTTCGGGCACCGTTCCCCACAGCGTCACCTTGCCGCGGCTCGCGGTGACGTCGATATTGTCCGCGAGCGAGCCGAGCGAGTCGCGCAGCGAGCTTTGTACGCTCTTCGCCAGCGCCTTGTCGGGGTCGGGCTTCTCCTCCGCAGCGGGCGCGGGGGTCAGTTGAGCCTGCGGTTTCGGCGCCTCCGGTGCCGGCGATGCAGGCTGGGGCGTCGGCGGCGGAGGCGATTTCTCGCCGCAGGCGGCAAGCACGAACGCGATCACGCTCGCGGCGGCGAGTGTTTGAAACGGGCTGCGGATGCGTTGAGCGCCGTTAATCTGCATTGCGGTCTCCTTTGCCGGTGCAATGATCGCACGTCTTCGCATGCGGTATCCTAGCAGCCGGCGTTTCTGTCAATCTCGCAATGAAGAAGGCCCGAGCCCTTCCCCTCGTGGTGTTGCTTCTGGCCGCGGCCGGCGTCGGCGCCTGGTGGTGGACGCAGCGCGCCGCGACCGCGCCTTCGAGCGAGGTGGTTCTGCACGGCAACGTCGACATCCGGCAGGTCGATCTGGCGTTCAATTCCGCGGGCCGCATCGACAGGATGCTCGCGCGCGAAGGCGAGGCGGTCGAAAAAGGCCAGCTGCTCGCGGCGCTCGACGCCACCCGGCTGCGCCACCTCGAGGCGCAGGCGGCGGCGCAGGCCGACGCGCAGCGCGAGGTGGTGGCGCGGCTGGAGGCGGGCTCGCGGCCGGAGGAGATCGCGAAGGCGCGTGCCGACGCCGAGGCCGCGCGCATCGACGCCGCCAACGCCGAGCAGACCTATCGCCGTGCGCGCGACCTGGCGGCGAAGCACTTCGTTCCCGAGCAGCAGGCCGACGACGCGCGCGCCGCCGCGAAGGCGGCGGCGGAGCGGCTCAAGTCCGCGCGCGAGGCGCTGCGCCTGGTCGAGCTGGGCCCGCGCAAGGAGGACATCGCCGCGGCCAGGGCGTCGCTCGCGGCGAACGAGGCCGCGCTCGCGGTCGTGCGGCGCGACCTCGCCGAGTCCGAGCTGCATGCGCCGTCCGCCGGCGTGATCGAGAACCGCGTGCTCGAGCCGGGCGACATGGCCTCGCCGCAGAAGCCGGTCTACACGCTCGCGCTCACCGATCCGAAGTGGGTGAGGGTCTACGTGCCGGAGCCCGACCTCGGCAGGATTCGCCCGGGCAGCGTGGCGGCGATCAGCACCGACAGCCATCCCGACCGGCGCTACCGCGGCTGGGTCGGCTACATCTCGCCGACCGCCGAGTTCACGCCCAAGTCGGTCGAGACGCGCGAGGTGCGCACTTCCCTCGTCTACGAGGTGCGGGTGTTCGTGTGCGCGCCCGCCGACGGCCTGCGCCTGGGAATGCCCGCCACGGTATCGATCGCGCCCGACCAGCCCGCGCCGGCCGCAGGGGACGGTCAGGATCCCTGCCGCAGCGGGGCATGAACACGCCCCAGGCGGTGCTCGAGCTCGCCGGCGTGGCGAAGACGTTTCGCGCCGGCAGGCGCGAGACCAGGGCGCTGCGCGGCGTGAGCCTGAGCATGGGCCCCGGGCTGGTGATGGGGCTGGTCGGCCCCGACGGCGCGGGCAAGACCACGCTCATGCGCCTCGCCGCCGGCCTGCTCGCGCCCGATGCGGGGCGCATCACGGTGCTCGGGCTCGACGCGACGCACGAGTCGCTCGCGGTGCAGGCGAGCCTGGGCTACATGCCGCAGCGCTTCGGCCTGTACGAGGACTTGAGCGTGCAGGAGAACCTCGACCTCTACGCCGACCTGCAGGGCGTGCCGCGCGCCGAGCGCGCCGCGCGCTACGACGAGCTGATGAAGATGACCGGGCTCGCGCCGTTCACCGCGCGCCTGGCCGGGCGCCTCTCGGGCGGGATGAAGCAGAAGCTGGGCCTCGCCTGCACGCTGGTGCGCGCGCCGCAGCTGCTGCTGCTCGACGAGCCGACCGTGGGCGTCGACCCGGTGTCGCGGCGCGAGCTGTGGCAGATCGTCTACCGCCTGGTCAAGAGCGAGGGCATGAGCGTGCTGCTCTCGACGGCCTACCTGGACGAGGCCGAGCGCTGCGATCGCGTGCTGCTGCTGCACGAGGGCGAGCCGCTGGAAGAGGGCGAGCCCGCCGCATTGAGCGCGCCGATGCGCGGGCGCTGTTTCCTCGCGCGCGGGGCGGGCGCCGGCAGGCGCGCGCTGCAGGAGGCGGCGATGCGCGCGCCGGGGGTGATCGACGCGCTGATCCAGGGCGCCGACGTGCGGCTGGTGACCGAGGCCGGCGCCGCGCCGCCTGCGCTCGAGGGCGCGCGCGTCGAGCCGGCCGCGCCGCGCTTCGAGGACGCCTTTGTCGCCCTCTTGCGCAAGCGCAGGGCATCGACGCCAGAACAGGCGGGCGATGACTCGATGTTGAAAAGAGAAATCCCTCCAGGCAAGGAAGTCGTCATCGAGGTGCGCGGCGCGCAGCGCCGCTTCGGCGACTTCTTCGCGGTGAAGGACGTCAGCTTCGAGGTGCGCCGCGGCGAGATCTTCGGCCTGCTGGGCGCCAACGGCGCGGGCAAGTCGACCACCTTTCGCATGCTCTGCGGCCTGCTGCCGGCGAGCGCGGGGAGCCTGCGCGTGGCGGGCATCGACCTGCGCCACGGCGCGGCGGCGGCGCGCGCGCGCATCGGCTACATGTCGCAGAAGTTCTCGCTCTACGGCAACCTGAGCGTGCGCCAGAACGTGGAGTTCTTCGCCGGCGCCTACGGCCTCGCCGGCGCGCGCCGGGCGGACCGCACCGCCTGGGCGCTGGATGCCTTCGACCTCGCCGAGGCCGCGGACTCGACGAGCGCCGACCTCGCGCTCGGCTACAAGCAGCGCCTGGCGATGGCCTGCGCCCTGATGCACGAGCCCGAGATCCTGTTCCTCGACGAGCCGACTTCCGGCGTCGATCCGCTGGCGCGGCGCGAGTTCTGGCGCCGCATCGACGCGCTCGCGCACGTCGGGGTGACGGTGCTGGTGACGACGCACTTCATGGAGGAAGCCGAGTACTGCGACCGGCTGGCGATCATGGCCGCCGGCGAGATCCTCGCCACCGGCGAGCCGGCCGACATCAAGGCGCGCGCCCGCTCCGAGGGCGCGCCCGAGCCGACCATGGAGGAAGCCTTCATCCGCCTGATCGAGGCCGCTGCCGAGGTGAGCCCGTGAGCGCGCGCGGCGGCAGGGCGATGCGGCTGCGCGGGCTGGTGCGCAAGGAGTTCCTGCAGATCCTGCGCGACCCGAGCAGCATCGCGATCGCTTTCGTGCTGCCGGTGGCGCTGCTGCTGCTGTTCGGCTACGGCCTGTCGCTCGACGTCGATCACGTGCCGGTGGCCGTGGTCGTCGACCGGCCGAGCGCCGACACCGCGGACTTCACCGCGACGTTCGACGGCTCGCGCTACTTCTCGCCGCGGCGCATGGCGGATATGGGCGAGGCCACCGAGGCGCTGCTCGAGGGCTCGGTGGACGCGATCGTGCACCTGCGCGCCGACTTCGCCGCGCGCGAGCGAAGCGGCACGGGCGCAGCGGTGCAGGTGATCGTCAACGGCGTCGACGCGAACAACGCGCGCCTGGTCCAAGGCTACCTTGACGGAGCCCTGTCGACCTGGCTCCTGCAGCGCGCCGCGGCGCAAGGGCTCGACCCGCCGATTCCGGTGCGCATCGAGCACCGCGTCTGGTACAACCCGGACCTGCGCAGCCGCAACTTCCTGGTGCCGGGGCTGGTGGTGGTGATCATGACGCTCACCGGCGCGCTGCTCACCGCGATGGTGATGGCGCGCGAGTGGGAGCGGGGCACCATGGAGGCGTTGCTGGTCACCCCGGTGGCGGCCGGCGAGATCCTGGTGGGCAAGCTGGTGCCCTACTTCATCCTCGGCATCGGCGGCATGCTGCTGTCGGTGGCGATGGCGCGCTGGCTCTTCGGCGTGCCGCTGGTGGGGTCGTTCTGGCTGCTGTTTGCGACCTCGTCGGTCTTCCTCCTGGTCGCGCTCGGCATGGGGCTGCTGATCTCGAGCGTGGCGCGAAGCCAGTACGTGGCGGGCCAGGTGGCGCTGATCACCACCTTCCTCCCCGCTTTCCTGCTCTCGGGCATGATCTTCGAGATCGGCAACATGCCGGCGGTGGTGCGGGCGATCACGCATCTCTTTGCCGCGCGCTACTTCGTCTCCATCGTCACCACGCTGTTCCTCGCCGGCGACATCTGGTCGGTGGTGGTGCCGAACACGCTCGCGCTCGTGCTGATGGCCGTGATCTTCCTCGGCCTGACCTGGCGGCGCGCGCGCAAGCGGCTGGAGTGAGCGCCGTGCTGGGGCGGATCCTCACGCTGATGAAGAAGGAGTTCCTGGCGGTGCTCAAGGACGCCCGCAGCCGGGTGCTGCTGGTGGTGCCGCCGATGATCCAGCTGCTGGTGTTCGGCTACGCCGCGACCTACGACCTGAGGCAGGTGCCCTACGCGATCTACAACGAGGACCGCGGCGCGCTTTCGCGCGAGCTGGAGGCGCAGATTCGCGGCTCGGGCTACTTCCGCGAGAAAGTCCGCATCGCCTCGAGCGACCAGATCGCGCCGCTGGTCGATGCGCGCGACGTGCTGCTGGTGATCCACATCGGGCCCCAGTTCGGGCGCGACCTGGCGAGCGGGAAGACCGCGTCGCTGCAGCTGATCGTCGACGGGCGCAACTCGAACACCGCGCTGATCGCGGTCGGCTACGTGCGCCAGATCGTGTCGCGCTTCAACGACGACTGGAGCCGGGCGCACGGACTGCCGCCGGCGCCGGCCCGGATCGAGACCCGCGCCTGGTTCAACCCGAACCTCGAGAGCCGCTGGTTCTTCCTGCCCGGGCTGATCGGCATCCTGACGCTTCTGATCACAATGCTGCTCACGGGGCTGACGATCGCGCGCGAGCGCGAGCAGGGGACGTTCGACCAGCTGCTGGTGACCCCGATGCGCCCGTTCGAGGTGCTGGCGGGAAAGGCGCTGCCCGGTTTCGTCATCGGCTTCGCCGAGGCCACGGTGATCGCATCGATCGCCGTGCTGTGGTTCCGCATCCCGATGCTCGGCAGCATCGGCACGTTCTACCTGGGGCTCGGGCTGTTCCTGATGTCGTCGGTCGGCATGGGGCTGATGATCTCGGCCCTCGCGGCGACGCAGCAGCAGGGGCTGCTCGGCGCGTTCCTGTTCATGGTGCCGGCAGTGATCCTGTCCGGCTTCGCGACCCCGATCGCCAACATGCCGGAGGCGGTCCGGCTGCTGACCTACATCGACCCGCTGCGCTACTTCCTGGTGGTGCTGCGCAAGCTCTTCCTCGAGGGCGTGCCGGCGTCGATCCTGGTGCATGAGCTCTGGCCGATGGCGCTGATCGGCGCTGTGAGCCTCTCGCTCGCGGCGTGGCTGTTCCGCGCCAGGATGTACTGAGCGCATGGCGAACGAAGGCGTCGTGGCGGGCCCGGTGCTGTCGGTCTCCGCGCTGCGCAAGCGCTTCGGCGACAAGGTCGCCGTCGACGGCGTCACGTTCGAGGTCCGCCCGAACGAGATCGTCGGGCTGCTCGGTCCGAACGGCGCCGGCAAGACGACGATCATCAACACGATCCTCGGCGTGCTCGAGCCGAGCGCCGGCGCGATCGGCATCGAGGGCCGCGACGTCGCGCGCGAACGCGCGGAGGCGCTCGCGCGCACCAACTTCGCGGCGGTCTACGCGCCCCTGCCGGGCAACCTCACCGTGTACCAGAACCTGCGCTTCTTCGCCCTGATCTACGACGTCGGCAACAGCGCGGCGCGGATCGAGGCGCTGCTCGAGCAGTTCGAGCTCGAGGCCTTCCGCGACGTGAAGTGCGGCGTGCTCTCGTCCGGGGAGCAGACGCGCGCGGCGCTCGCCAAGGCGATGCTCAACCGCCCGCGCCTGCTGCTGCTCGACGAGCCCACCGCCTCGCTCGATCCGTCGAAGGCGCGCGAGATCCGCGCGCAGATCCGCGAGCTCGCGCACCGCGACGGGGTCGGGGTGCTCTGGACCTCGCACAACATGATCGAGGTGCAGGAGGTGTGCGACCGGGTGCTGTTCCTGTCGCGCGGAGCGATCCTGCTCGAAGGCGATCCGCGCACGCTGCCGGCCGAGCACGGCAAGGGCTCGCTCGAGGACCTGTTCGTCTCGGTCGCGCGCGAGCCGCTCACGATCGGGGCGGGGTGAGAGCGTGCGCCTGCGTCCCGTCCTCGCCATCGTGCTGCGCCAGTTCTATCTCATGCGCGGCAGTCCCGCGCGCCTGTTCCCGCTCGTCATCTGGGTCGCGGTCGACATCCTGCTGTGGGGCTTCATCACCCGCTACCTCGAGACCGTCGCGGCGCCCCGCTTCAACTTCGTCGCCACGCTGCTGGGCGCGGTGCTGCTGTGGGACTTCTTCGGGCGCGTCATGATGGGCATCACCACCGCGTTCTTCGAGGACGTCTGGTCGCGCAACTTCCTCAACATCTTCGCCACGCCGCTCGGGATCCCGGAGTACGTCTCGGGGCTGGTGCTCACCAGCATCGTCACGAGCTCGCTCGCGCTGGCGATGATGACCGCGCTCGCGACCACCGTCTTCGGACTGTCGATGCTCGCCTACGGCGCGATGCTCGCGCCCTTCCTGCTCGTCCTGTTCCTCACCGGCATCGCGCTCGGCATTTTCGGCGCCGCCGTCGTGCTGCGCCTGGGGCCGGCCGCGGAGTGGCTGATCTGGCCGCTGCCGGCGCTGCTCTCGCCGTTCGTGGGCGTCTTCTATCCCCTCTCGACGCTGCCCGGCTGGATGCACGCGATCGCGTACGCGCTCGCGCCGTCGTACGTCTTCGAAGGCATGCGCGCGATCGTCGCCGGCGAGGCGTTCCCGGCGATGAACCTTGTGTGGGCCGCGGGCCTTGCGGCGCTCTACATCGTGCTCGCCGCGCTCTTCTTCGTGCGCGTCTACCGCCACGCCGTGCGCACCGGCCTGCTCGCGCGCTACAGCGCGGAGACCGTGAGCTGAGAGACAGGGGAAAGACCGGGCTATTCGCTCGCTTCCCCGTCCTTGAACACGCCCCCGGTCGGCCCGCCGGGCGGCAGGCGCACGCCCCAGAGGACGCTCGCCGCGCCCTGTTCCACCGAGCGCGGCGCGCCGGCCCCGCCCATGTCGGTGCGGCACCAGCCGGGATTGATCGCGTTGACGAGGATCCCGCGCGGCTTCAGCGCCTTTGCGAACACGCGCGCCATCGCGCTGAGCGCGGCCTTGCTCGCGCCGTAGCCGCCCGGGGCTTCCCTTGCCAGGTTCTCGAGATCGGTGAGCGACAGCTTGGGATCCGACAGGCGCTTGACCAGGCTCGCGGACTGGGCGGAGAGCGCCCCCAGGCCGCTCGTCACCATCACCACGCGGGCGTTCGGCGCGAGCAGCGGCTCGAGCGCGCGGGTGAGCCGCAGCGGGCCGAGCACGTTCACGTCCCAGATCCGGCGCGCGCCGGCTCCGCTGTAGACGCCGGCGTTGTTGACGAGCGCGTCCAGCCGCTCGTTCCTCGCGCGTAGCCGTTCGGCCAGGGCCTCGATCGAATCAGGGTCGCCCACGTCGAGGGCTTCCGCGCCCGTTCCCCGCGGCGCCGTCCTCGGATCGCGCACGCCCGACAGCACGCGCCAGCCCTCGGCGGCGAGGGTGCG
>CAZLUX010000098.1:0-10523 GCA_964562815.1 uncultured Enterobacteriaceae bacterium | reverse complement strand
GCAACCATGATCGAACTGACCGTCAAGGACATGACCTGCAACCATTGCGTCGGCGTCGTCACGAAAACCGTGAAGTCGGTCGACCCGAACGCCACCGTTGATATCGACCTGCCGACCAAACGCGTGCACGTGAACAGCACCGGCAGTCTCGATGCCTTCACCAAAGCGCTGGCTGAAGCCGGCTATCCTGCGAGCCCCGCGGCGGGTTGATGTGCATCAACTCCTCGCACCCGGTCCTGCGTAGCATCGGAATTCGGCGCGTGACAGAGGAAGACGGGCAATGTGGATGAACTACGGACAACACATGGGCTGGGGAGCCGGATCCGGCGGCTTCCTCGGCTTCCTTCCGATGCTGCTGTGGTGGGCGCTCTTGATCGTCGTGGTGGCGTTGCTCGTGAAGTGGCTGTTCGGTGCGGGAATCGCTGGACGAAGCGCGGGCGGCGCACGCGAAATCCTTGCCGAACGCTACGCCAGGGGCGAAATCGACCGGGAGGAATTCGAGCAGAAAGGCCGCGACCTGGGCGCTTAGGAATCCAGAGCGAGACGCGGCGGACGTGAGCGACCTGGCAAGCCTGGGATTGATGACGGCGTTTGCGGCGGGAGTGATCTCCTTCCTTTCGCCGTGCGTGCTGCCGCTGGTGCCGGCCTACCTGTCCTACGTCGCCGGGCAGTCGCTGCACCGACATACGCGCGACGCCCCCACGGACCCGCGCTCGCGCGCCTCGGCGGCGCTTCTGAGCGGTTGTTTCGTTCTCGGCTTCTCCGCCGTCTTCATCGCCCTCGGCGCGAGCGCCTCGCTCCTTGGCAGGGTTCTGCTGCAGTACCGCTACGAGGCGGGCATCGTCGGCGGAGCCCTGGTGACCGGGTTCGGCGTCCTGATGCTCGTCGGCCTGGGCCGGGTGCCGTTCCTGCAGCGCGGCTTTCACTTCCATGTCGAAGGGGTCGCCGGCAATCCTCTTTCCGCCTTTGCGCTGGGAGTCGCCTTCGCGTTCGGCTGGAGCCCGTGCATCGGCCCGATTCTGGGCGCGATCCTCACGGTCGCGGCGGTGGCCGACTCGAGCGCCGCCGGCATCAGGCTGCTGGGCGCGTATTCGCTGGGACTGGCTGTGCCATTCCTGCTCTCGGCGCTGTTCCTGCACGAGATGACCGGGCGCTGGAAGCGGCTGCGCCTGGCGGGGCGCTCTCTGCAAACGATCGCTGCGGTCGTGATGGTGGTCATGGGCGTCGCGATCATGACCGGCGAGCTGACTGCGTTCAGCTACTGGCTGCTGGAGACCTTTCCCGGCCTGGCCAAGATAGGGTGACGCGGCGCGCCTGAATGAGCGCCGCGGGCTTGACGCTCGGCATTTATTTCCATATTATTGGAAATATGGAAACGGGGAAGGCTGTCGAAGCGCTCGGCGCACTGGCGCAGGAAACGCGCCTGGCGGTGTTCCGGATGCTGGTCGAAGCGGGGCCCGCCGGCCTGCCCGCAGGCGAGATCAGCGCCCGGCTCGGGCTGCCCGCCGCGACGGCGTCGTTCCACCTCGCGCAGCTCACGCGCGCCGGACTGCTCGGCTCGCGCACGCAGGGGCGCTTCGTCATTTACTCGGCCGACTTCGAGCACATGAACGCGCTGCTCGGGTTTCTCACCGAGAACTGCTGCGGCGGAGCGTCCTGCGCGCCCGCCCCCCAACCCGTGAAAGCCGCGAAAAGGAAAGCCACATGAAACGCCTACATGTCCACCTTGGGGTCGAGGATCTCGAAAAGAGCATCCGCTTCTACACCGCGCTGTTCGCCGCCGAGCCCGGCGTGCGCCACGCCGACTACGCCAAATGGCAGCTCGAGGATCCGCGCGTGAACTTCGCGATCTCGACGCGCGGCAAGAAGGCGGGGCTCGACCACCTCGGGATCCAGGCGGAAGACGACGCCGAGCTCGAGGCGCTCGGCTCGCGGCTCGCGCAGGCCGACGTGGCGGTGCTGCCGCAGAAGAACGCCTCGTGCTGTTACGCGAAGAGCGACAAATACTGGACTCTCGACCCGCAGGGCATCGCCTGGGAGTCGTTCCACACCCTCGATACGATCCCCGTGTTCGGCGCCGATACCGCATCGCAGGTGAAGGCGGAGCAGAAGGGCGCATGCTGCGCGCCGCCGCGGGAGGCGGCGTGAAGACCTACAACGTCTTGTTCCTGTGCACCGGCAACTCGGCGCGCTCGATCCTCGCCGAAGCCCTGCTCAACCACTATGGCGCGGGGCGCTTCCGCGCCTACAGCGCGGGCAGCCACCCGAGCGGCAAGGTCAACGCCTTCGCGATCGAGCTGCTGCGCCAGAATAAGCTCCCGGTCGAGGGCCTGCGCAGCAAGAGCTGGGACGAGTTCGCCGCGCCCGGCGCGCCGCGGCTCGACTTCGTCTTCACGGTCTGCGACCAGGCCGCGGGCGAAGCCTGCCCGTTCTGGCCCGGCCAGCCGATGACCGCGCACTGGGGCGTCGAGGATCCGGCTGCCGTGCAGGGCACCGACGACGAGATGCGCCGCGCCTTTCTCGCCGCCTTCCGCGTCCTCGGCGCTCGGGTGCGGCTGTTCGCCAGCCTGCGACCCGAGCTGCTCGAACGGACCGCCTTGCACGCCAAAGTGAGAGAGATCGGCAAGGCGGGCACCGAAGCGAAGACGGAGTAGCGATGAGCTTTTTCGAGCGCTGGCTCACCCTGTGGGTCGCGCTGTGCATCGGCGCCGGCGTGATGCTCGGCCAGCTGATCCCCGCTCCGGTGCAGGCGCTCGGCCGCATGGAGCTCGCGCAGGTCAACGTTCCGGTCGGCCTGCTCATCTGGGTGATGATCATCCCGATGCTGATCCGGGTCGACTTCGGCGCCCTGCACCGCGTCAAGGAGCACGTGCGAGGCATCGGCGTCACCCTGGTGGTCAACTGGCTGATCAAGCCGTTCTCGATGGCCCTGCTCGGCTGGATCTTCATCCGCCACCTGTTCGCACCCTGGCTGCCCGCGGACCAGATCGACAGCTATATCGCCGGGCTGATCCTGCTCGCTGCCGCGCCGTGCACGGCGATGGTGTTCGTCTGGAGCCGGCTCTCCAACGGCGATCCGCTCTTCACGCTCTCGCAGGTCGCGCTCAACGACACCATCATGGTGTTCGCCTTCGCGCCGATCGTGGGCCTGCTGCTCGGCATCTCGGCGATCAGCGTGCCGTGGGCCACGCTGTTCACTTCGGTCGTGCTCTACATCGTCGTGCCGGTGATCGCGGCGCAGCTCGTACGCCGGCGGACCCTTGCGCGCGGCGGCCAAGAGGCCCTGCAGCGCCTGCTCGGGCGGCTGCAGCCGTGGTCGACGCTTGCACTGCTCGCAACCCTCGTGCTTCTGTTCGCCTTCCAGGGCGACGCGATCCTCGCGCAGCCGCTCGTCATCGCGCTGCTCGCGGTGCCGATCCTGATCCAGGTGTTCTTCAATTCCGGTCTCGCCTACCTCGCCAACCGCGCGCTCGGGGAAAAGCACAGCGTGGCCTGCCCCTCGGCGCTGATCGGCGCGAGCAACTTCTTCGAGCTCGCGGTCGCCGCGGCGATCAGCCTGTTCGGCTTCGAATCGGGAGCGGCCCTCGCGACCGTGGTGGGCGTGCTGGTCGAGGTGCCGGTAATGCTCGCCGTGGTCAAGATCGTCAACGCGACCGAGCGCTGGTACTCGCGCGGTGTGCTCCAAGCGCGCGTTTGACGACAATCAACGTGGCAAAGGAAACGGGCGTCAGACTGAACGACATGTCGCATCGCGCCGAATACCTTCCCGGCGGGAACCCGACCTGGCGCTGGCTCAGCGTGCTGGTTCCCGCTGCCGTGCTGTGGGCATTCGTCTACAGCCGGCTTCCCGCGTTCGCCGACAGCGTCGTCGGGCTGCTGGGGCTGTCGCGCGACACGCACCTGGGCGAAGCGCTGCACTTCTTTCTTTACGACACTCCGAAAGTGCTGCTCCTGCTCGGCGGGATCGTGTTCGTGATCGGCGTGATCCAGACGTTCTTCTCTCCGGAGCGCACGCGGGCTCTGCTTTCGGGCCGCCGCCTGGGCGCAGGCAATGTCATGGCCGCGGGTCTCGGTGTCGTCACGCCGTTCTGCTCCTGCTCTGCGGTGCCGCTTTTCATCGGGCTGCTCTCGGCGGGCGTGCCGCTCGGCGTCACCTTCTCTTTTCTCATCTCCGCGCCGATGGTGAACGAGGTGGCGCTCGTCCTGCTCTTTGGCCTGTTCGGCTGGAAGGTCGCGGCGCTCTACCTCGGCCTTGGGCTGCTGGTTGCGGTGGTGGCCGGCTTTGCGATCGGCCAGCTGCGAATGGAGCGCCACCTGGAAGACTGGGTGCGGGCGATTCTCGCCGGCGAAACTGCGCAGGCGGTAGGGGGCACGATGAGCTGGCCGCAGCGTTTCGGCGCCGGCGCGCGCCACGTCAGCGAGATCGTCGGCAAGGTCTGGCCCTATGTGATCGTCGGCATCGCGCTGGGCGCGCTCATTCACGGCTACGTGCCCGAGGACTTCATGGCCTCGATCATGGGCAAGGACGCCCCTTGGTGGTCGGTGCCGGCGGCGGTGGCGATCGGCGTGCCGATGTACACCAACGCGGCCGGCATCATCCCGATCGTCCAGGCGCTGCTCGGCAAGGGCGCCGCGCTGGGCACGGTGCTGGCCTTCATGATGAGCGTGATCGCGCTGTCCGCGCCGGAGATGATCATCCTGCGCAAGGTGCTGAAGCCCCGCCTCATCGCAGTCTTCGCGGGCGTCGTCGCCGCCGGCATCCTGCTGGTGGGCTACGTGTTCAATCTGGTTCTGTGACGAAAGGAAGCGCCATGAAAGAGATCAAGGTGCTCGGCAGCGGATGCGCCAATTGCAAGCGCACGCTCAAGCTGATCGAAGATGCGGCGAAAGCGAAGGGCGTCGAGGTCCGGCTGGAGAAGGTCGAAGACTTCAAGGCGATCGCCGGCTACGGCATCATGAGCACGCCCGGCGTGGTGATCGACGGCAAGGTGGTGCATGCAGGCGGCGTGCCCGAGCGCGAGAAGATCGAGCAGTGGCTGAACGCGGCCTGAGCCGCCGTCTCGCTCATCCTGCGCCGGCCGGCCCGGCGGGGAGCCCCGTAGCCCAGTAACGACCCTTGTTGCGAAGGCGACCGGCTTCGAACGCCTCGCCGAGGCTCAGCACGAAGGCCGTCGCGGGCAGCTCGCGGCAAGCGCCTGCCAGTTCCGCCGACCGGAAGAAGTGCACGTGACTGCAGAAGCTCGCGACCACGTCGCGACGCATCGCGCTCGCCTCAGGCAGCACGAACGAAATCGCGAGGTCCGCCGGAACCGGCGCTTCGAGCGCGTCCGGTCCGACGGTCAGCCGCACCGGAGCGCCCGTCGCGCGGCAGGTCGAGTGCACTTCGGCGCTTACGCCCAACAGTGCGGGAAGGAACAGCGTGTCCCAGGCGCACCACGCATAGAGCTCGCGCCCGGCGACGCGCATCCTGTGCCGCGTCGGCACGATCGTGAGGCCCCAGTAGCCGACGATCCGCTGCAGCTCGTCGCGACGCACGGCGGGCCAGTCGTTCAGCCTGCGGGCCACTTCATCGCTGCTTGCTCCAACGCGCTCGGCAAGCGCCTGCGGCGTGACCGGCAACCCGCCCGCGAGTTCGCGATAGAGCGCAAGCGACAGGCGCCGCTCGAACTCGTCGAGCGCAGGGTAGGCGGCGAGCACGTGGTGCGCCAGGTCGCGCGCGGCGCGCGGTTCCCGATCGTACCCGTTGCGCTCGGCCTGCACGGGCGGGCAGGGCACGCTGCCATAGCTGCAGAACACGCAACAGTCCCCTTGCTTCGGCTTGATGCGCGCGCCGCACGCAGAACAGTTCCAGAAATACGCGCAGGCGTCGGTCGGCATGCGCTCACGGCTGGCGTACCCACAGGCCGGGCAGGTCAGCGTGCTTTCCAGTTGCGCAGCCGTGCTCATCGTGCGGCACGCGCTATCAAGGTGTGAAAGCATTTCAACGTCCCGCCGGGTGCAGGGAAATCCTCGCGGCGCGACAGCAGCACCTCCCACCCGGCGAACGCCTTGACGAGCTCGTCGCGGCCGAAGAGGCAGTAAGCCTCGGGGTCGAACATGTCCATGAAGGTCGTGCCCTCGATCAGGACGTTGACCGCCGCGAGCCCGCCCGGGCGTACCGCGTCGCGCAGACGCGCCAGCAGCCCGCGCGCGTCGGGGCAGGAGAAGAACATCAGCAGGCCGATCGACACCACGCAATCGTATTGGCCGGCAGGCACGTAATGGCGCAGGTCCGCGCAGTGCGCTTCGAGCGCGAGGCCGCGTTCGCCGGCGCGGCGCGCGAGGTCGGCGACCGCTGTCGCGCTCGCGTCGAGCGCGGTGACGCGGCAGCCGCGCTCTGCGGCCGCGAGCGCCAGGTTGCCGAGCCCGCAACCGAGGTCGAGCACGTCGCCGCGCAAGTGCGGCAGGGTCGCGCGCTCGAAGGGATTCAATTCGTAGTCGCGCGCCTCGACCTGCTTGCCGAACTGGCGGTCGAAGAACTGGAGCGCGCTTTTGCGCGGGAGCTCGATCCTGGTGCTCATCGGGTCGAACCCCAACGAATCTTGACCCCGATCAAATCGGCTCCGGACATATCGCGCAGCATAGCAACATCGGCAAAAGGAGAGTTCCATGACCTTGCTCGAATTTGCCCGCGGCCCTGCGCTGACGGTGGCATTGACCGTTTTCGTGCTCGGCACGCTGTGGCGCATCTTTCGCCTGCTGTCGCGGCCGGCGCCGCCCGACCGTTCGGCGCCGCGAGTCGAGGCCGCCGCGGCCGACGCCTTGCGGGGAATCCTGCGGCGCTTCTGGCCGCACCCCCGGTTCGGCGCGCGAATCGGCTTCTCGGTGTTCATCGGCTACCTGTATCACGTCGGGCTGGCGGTGATCGTCTTCGCCTATCTGCCGCACATCGAATTCATCCGCAAGCTGATCGGCGTCGGCTGGCCCGCGCTTCCGGCGCCGGTCACCTACTTTGCGGGCGGCGTGACGATGTTCGCGCTGCTGATCGCGCTCATGCTGCGCCTGACCGATCCGGTGAAGCGCCTGCTGTCGCGGTTCGACGATTACTTCAGCTGGCTGGTGGTCTTCCTGCCGGTGGCGACCGGCATGGCGGCGTTCGACACCGCCGTCGGCGCGGACAACCCGACCTACATCGCGGTGCACCTGCTCACGGTCGAGCTGCTGCTGCTCTGGTTTCCGTTCGGCAAGCTGATGCACGTGGGGCTGGCTTTCTGGGCCCGCGGGATAACGGGCGTCAAGTACGGACGCCGGGGAGCGATGCCATGAGTCTCGAGAGCAACCGTCCGGCGCCGGAGCGCGTCGAAGCGGCCATGCAGGCCTTCGTGCGCGATTTCACGCGCGAGGCGGCGGTGCACATGGACGCCTGCATCCGCTGCGGGCACTGCGCCCAAGCCTGCCATTTCTACGCCTCCACGCTCGACCCCAAGTACACCCCGATCAACAAGCTCGAGCCCTTCCTTCACGCTTACCGGCGCACCACGGCGCCCTGGGCACCGCTCGCGCGCCTTCTCGGCGCGGAGAAGGAGGTCACGCTGGATGAGCTCGAGTCCTGGCAGGCGCTGATCTACGACGCCTGCACGATGTGCGGGCGCTGCACCCTGGTGTGCCCGATGGGCATCGACATCGCGGCGCTGATCGGGCGCGCGCGCCACGGCATGTTCGCCGCCGGCCTGGTTCCGGAGGACCTGCGTGCCGCGGCCGAGCGCGCCGAAAACGAGATGAGCCCGCTCGGGGCGACGCCCAAGGTGCTCAAGGAGCGCATCGACTGGCTCGAAGAAGAGCACGGCGTGAAAATCCCGCTCGACCTGCCGCAGGCCGACGTGCTCGTCACGTTCTCGTCGGTCGAGATCATGAAGTACCCGCACTCGCTGGTCGCGATGGCGAAGGTCCTCGAGCATGCGGGAGAGAAATGGACGGTCTCGACCAAGGGTTACGAGGCGACCAACTTCGGCATGCTCTCGGGCAACCGCGACTGGCAGCACGACTTGAGCGAGCGCATCATCGGCGCGGCGATCGCGTGCAAGGCGAAGACCGTGGTGCTGCCCGAGTGCGGGCACGCCTACGGCGCGCTCAGGTGGGAGGGCGCCAACGTGCACGGCGCGCCGCTGCCCTTCGAGGTTCTGCACATCTCCGAGTACCTCGCCTCGCTGGCCGGCAGCGGCCGGCTGAAGGTCAAGCCGCTCGCGAAGTCGCTCACTTTCCACGATCCCTGCCAGGTCTCGCGCCGCGGCGGCGCCTCCGGGGCGCCGCGCGAGGTGCTCTCCGCGATGGGGGTGGAGCTGCGCGAGATGGGCGACCACGCCGACGCGGCCTGGTGCTGCGGAGGCGGCGGCGGGGTGGTGGCGATCCAGCGCGCCGACGCGCTGCGCCGCGGGGCGTTTCGGATCAAGATGGAGGAGATCGACGCGACCGGCGCCGAGCTGCTCGCCACCAGCTGCGCCAACTGCCGCCTCAGCTTCGACGACGGCGCCGCGTATTACAAGTGGGACAAGTCGATGCGGAGCCTGGTGGAGCTGGTGGCGGACCGGCTCGAGGCCTAGCGGCGGGAAAAGAAAAAGGGGCGCGCTCGCGCGGCCCCTGAAGGGTCGTGGCGGCGGAACGCGCCCGCGGCCACGGCTGCTGTCACCCGCCACGGTCCTCTTGCCTCTGCGGGCACGGAGGCTCGCGCCTCCGGCTCACCGATGCACCCGTTCGCCGCAGCGGATGTGCGTGAAATCGTATGCTGCAAAATAGTTTTGTGCAATTGTATTCGGTGGGCCACTTTCCCTCGGGACTAAAGTGTGAAAATCATGGGCTCACGCGCGACCCCGCGCCGGCAGGCGACCGGCACCCCCGCCCCGGCGGCCGGAAAAGAGCAGATGCTCGACGTTCTGCGCCAGTTCCGCATCGTCCTGCGGGCGATCAAGCAGCATTATCGATTCGTCGAGCGCCATTGCGGCGTGAGCGGGGCGCAACTGTGGGCGATGGAGCGCATCGCCGCGACGCGCGGGCTCGCGCCCGGCGACCTCGCGCACGAGCTGGCCATTCATCCGTCGACCGCGAGCAACCTGCTGGCGCGCCTGGAGGAGCTCAAGCTGGTGCAGCGCACGCGCGGCGAGATGGACCACCGCCGGGTGCAGCTGTATCTGACCGCAAAGGGTCAGGCGGTGCTCGCCAAGGCGCCGCGCCCGCTCAGGGGCGTGCTGCAGCAGGGTCTGCAGGACCTGCCGCCGGCGAGCCTCACGGCGCTGCGCAGACGGCTCGAGGAGCTGATCGCAACGATGCAGGTGAGCGACGGGGGGGCTCACGCCAAGCCCCTGTCCGATATCTGAGCCCCGCTGCCTTGGCTATACTCGCGGCGAAGGGGCTTGCTCCCCGAGCCGGGGCCGCGCAAGGTTGACGTTTACGTAAACGTTACTTAGGCTGGCGGTCCCCGGAGGCACCGATGACCGACCTGTCCGAGTCGAGCAACCTGGTCTACAAGGCCAAGCACAAGATCCGCTTCGTCACCGCGGCGAGCCTGTTCGACGGCCACGACGCGTCGATCAACATCATGCGCCGCATCCTTCAGGCCTCCGGCGCCGAGGTGATCCATCTCGGCCACAACCGCTCGGTCGAGGACGTGGTGAGCGCGGCCCTGCAGGAGGACGTCCAGGGCATCGCGGTGTCGTCCTACCAGGGCGGACACATCGAGTACTTCAGGTACATGGTCGACCTGCTCAGGCAGCGGGGCGGCGAGCACATTCGCGTGTTCGGCGGCGGCGGCGGGGTGATCGTGCCGGACGAGATGCGGGCCCTGCACGACTACGGCGTGGCGCGCATCTACTCGCCCGAAGACGGGCAGAAGATGGGTCTGCAGGGCATGATCAACGACATGCTGGCGCGCTGCGATTTCGACCCGTCGCAGTACGCGCCGAGGGACCTCAAGGCGCTCAAGGCCGGCGACCGCAGGGCGCTGGCGCAGGTCATTACCGCGCTGGAACTGGGCGCCTTCGAAGAAAACCTGAAAGACGAGCTTCTGCGAGCCGCGAAGGCGAAGCCGGCGCCGGTGCTCGGCGTCACGGGAACCGGCGGCGCGGGCAAGAGCTCGCTGACCGACGAGCTGGTGCGGCGCTTCCGCCTCGACCAGGGCGACCGGCTCGCCGTCGCGATCATCGCGGTCGACCCTTCGCGCAGGAAGACCGGCGGCGCGCTGCTCGGCGACCGCATCCGCATGAATGCGATCCACGGCAAGCAGGTGTTCATGCGCTCGCTGGCCACGCGCGCTTCGGGCGCCGAGATCGCCGCCGCGCTGCCCGACGCGGTCGCCGCATGCCGCGCGGCCGGGTTCGATTTGGTGGTGGTCGAGACCTCGGGCATCGGCCAGGGCGACGCCGCGATCGTTCCGCACGTCGACGTTTCGCTCTACGTCATGACGCCCGAGTTCGGCGCCGCGAGCCAGCTCGAGAAGATCGACATGCTCGATTTCGCCGACTTCGTCGCGATCAACAAGTTCGACCGCAAGG
>CAZLUX010000097.1:0-10737 GCA_964562815.1 uncultured Enterobacteriaceae bacterium | reverse complement strand
TCGACGTCTTCGTGCGCAAGAAGGTCTACCAGCGCTATGCCGAGGCCTTCCTCGACCGGGAGCAGATCGACGTCGTCGACGAGAGCCGGATCCCGGGCTACCAGTCCTATCCCGACGCCTGATTCCGGAGGGCCGACCACGGCCATTTCCGGGCGGCGCGCTTCGACATCCCGCGAACGTAGATGTTGTAGAGAAGCAGGTTACGCTCCACGTTCTCGTCCACGATCTGATCGACTCCGTGGAAGGACTGGTCGGTCTTGAAGAAGCCGAACAGGGCATTGGGCGCGAACGGCATGCTTGCGACCTTCCTGAACTTGCGGAACGGATAGTGAGGCCCCCCGGGGCAGCGGAACGACGGGTCCAGCGGCGAGTAGATCGAGGTGCCGAGGTGGCTGATGCCGGCATCTTTCGGCAGGTAGAACAACAGCGAAACGAGCTTCGTCGTGGAGTCGGTGTGGGGGCCGATCGCATAGCGGGTGAAGTCCCTCACCAGGCGCGCGTCGATCCCGGTGGCGAGCTTGGTGCCCGCGCCGAAGCGGGCGGTGATGTCCGGCCCGAACTTGCGCAGCACGAGAGTGCGGAAGCGGTCGCCCGTGATCCACTCGGAGATCCGCCGCCAGAAATCGCCCGTCCCGGCCTGCTCCTCGCGCTCCTCGACGTCGGCCAGGTCGGTGATGAACCGCTCGGGGTAGGCGGACGCCCCTTGCGGCGCCTCTTGAAGGAAGTGCACCGAAGCGGTCTCCTCGATCGGGCGATACCAGTCGGTGGGCGGGAGGCTCTGCAGCAGCTGCCCGTAGAAATCGGGCGGAAAGATGGGCGCAACGTAGAAGTGGGGAAAAGGATAGCGACGCACTTCCGCGTTCGCGATCTGGTAGTGGACGAATTCCTCAACGTCGAAAGACATAATTGCCAACCCCCGCGAACGGACCGTCGGTCCGCCGCGCCTGGTCGGCCTCCTCCTGCGAATAGTCGAACCCGAGCGCGAGCATCAGGTCGATGATCTCCCAGTGCTCCTCCATCGTCGAATTGATCTCGATCAGGACCGACTTCACTCGCTTGTCCGCCAGCGTCCCTCGCGCCCCGGCGATGACCTTCGGCTCGATGCCGTCGACGTCGATCTTGACGTGGTCGGGCACCGGCACCGCCCCTTCCCCGACCATGGCGTCCAGCGTGGTGGCGAAGCATCCCTGCCGGAAGGCGGGCTTCATGGGCCGGCCGTCGGCGCCGGTCCGCTCGCCGAAGGTGTGACACGACCCTCCGATGATGAACTCGCTCAGGTAGAGCGCGTCGTAGCGCGTCCCGTCCGACAGCGCGACGCAATAGGCCGTCACCTGGTCCTGCAGCCCGTTGCGATGAATGTTCTGATTGAGGATCGCGTAATTCTGCGATTCGGGCTCGAAGGCATACACCTTGACGCCGCGGAAGCGGGCCGCGCAGAGCGAGTACATTCCGACGTTGGCGCCGACATCGACCAGCGTCTGTCCCGCCGAGAACCCCTCGATCCAGGCGACGGTCCCCGGCTCCTTGGACATGAGGCTCGCGGCGCGCCAGGCGGTCCGGTCGTTGACCACCGTGAAGGACACTTCGAGGCCGTCGCGTACGACGCTGATCGCCTCGGGCAGGGAATTCTCTTGGCTGGTCAAGGGTGAGTCGGCTTCCGCCTGAAGTGAAGGCTCAGTTTACACCGGACGTACGCGCGGCCGTCACGACGCCGCGGCGTCAAGCCCGAGCGCTGCCCGCTGCGCGGGGCCGGGCGCAGTACGGAACGCGGCGACGCGGACCTCGTATCCCCCGAGGGGCGCCAGATCGTGAACTTGCGTAAAACCGGAAGCATCGAGCGCCTTGCGGAGGGAGCGCATCGTAAAACCTGTCTTGTGCGCAAAGTAGACTTTGCCGCTCGCGACCGCGCTTCCCAGTCCGTAGAGCACGTCGCGCACCGAGATCGGCCCGGAGCGCGACTGGTATAGCGCGTCCTCCACGTCGAGATTGCGTTCGACCATCGCGCGCAGGACCGAGTCGAGATCGGGAACCCGAATTTCGGCGAATCCTTCGGCCTTCAGGACATGGGCGAAGCCCGCGAGGATGAGCGGGACTTCGTGGGCGTAGTAGTGCTCGAGATTGTGAGAGCAATAGACCGCGTCGAAGACGGATTGCGGGAGCTCGCCGAGTCTGCGCGCATCCAGGACGAGGTCGACGTCCTTCCCGGGCGCGATATCGAGCAGCACGTGTCCCCATCCGGCGTAATGCCCGGGCAGCGCGTAAGCCTTGCTGGCGCCGCCCACGTTCAGCACGCAAGGCGTGCCGGCGTCGAGATAGGGGGCGAGGATGGCCTTGTGCTTCGACGCGGCCTTGGCCCGATGGACGGACAGGAGAAGGTCTTTCAGCACGCGCCGAAAGCCCCGGGCTAGCTCTTGCTCTTCGGTTCCTTCGGGGTGTCCGCGCGCGAAACGTAGACGACGAGCCCTTCGGTCGCAACCTCGACGAAGCGGTCGCTGTAGCCGAGCTCCTTCAGCTGCCACTTGAACGTGTTGGCGAGACGCGCCTTCTTGTACACGCCCAGGCGCGCGCTGCGGTTGTAGTCGGCTGCCTTCGAGAGGGCGTCCTCGAGGACCTTGGTGATCCGGTTCGCCGAGATGCGGCGCTCCGGCGCCTTGTCGAGCGTCGGCGGATAGCGCTTGGCGACCATTTCCGCGAGCTCCTTGGCGAACGCGTCCACGTCGCGACCGAGCAGCTTGTCGAGCATTCCCATCTTCGTCGCCTCTCCTTTTTCTCCCCGTCCCGCAGGTGGTCCCGGCCGCCTAATATAGCAGAGTGGGGCCGTTGAGGATGCGCGGGCCGGGGCGCGGCCGCGGCCGTGAAATACCGCACGCTTGCGTCGCCGCTTGCGGGCCGTGCGAGCGCGCCTGACGGATACGTCGAGACTTGTGCCGCGGCGCGGACGAGCGCCTTCGTTGTACCATTGAGCCCATGCTCACCCTGTGCAAATCCGTCCGGGCACCACGATGACCTACTCGCGCGCCAATCCCAGTCCGCGCTACGTTCAGCTGCTCAGCATGTACCGCGAGATGCACCTCCACGGCGAGAAATTCATAGGCATTCCGGCCCGCGAGACTTTCGACGGCAGGAGCCTGAGGGCTCAGGTCAGGCGCATCAAGCAGCTCATTCAGAAGACGGGAGCCACGACCGTGCTGGATTACGGCAGTGGCAAGGGACAGCAATACGACCCCAGCCCGCTGCGGGTGGATGGCGAGGGGAGCTGGGAGAGCGTGCTGGAGTACTGGGGCGTCGACGAAGTCGTCTGCTTCGATCCGGCCTACCCTCCGTACAGCAAGCCTCCGAGCGAGCGCTTCGACGGCGTCGTCTCCACCGACGTGCTCGAGCACTGTCCCGAAGAAGACGTTCCGTGGATCGTCGACGAGATGTTCTCGTTCGCCCGGCGCTTCGTCTTCGCCACGATCGCGTGTTACCCGGCGCGCAAGCGCCTTCCCAACGGCGAGAACGCGCATATCACGCTGCGGGAGCCGGAATGGTGGGGCGCGATATTCGACGCGGCGGCCGCGCGGCACGGCGGCACGACCTGGGAGGCGTGGGTCCAGTCGCGCGCTCCGAACGGGACAGGCAACCTGGAAACGCGCCTCGGCAACTGACCTGTGTGGATCCTGCGCAGGCTGCTGAGCCAGGTCTTCGCGCGGCAGGCTCCACCGCTCGACTCATCCCGCGCCGGGGCCGACTCCGCCTCGGCGCTTGAGCAGGTCCGCGCGCTCGTCAAGGCGCGCAATCTCGACGAGGCGCTCGCGATGGTCGAGGCCGTGCTGGAGGGCGAGCCCGAGAACGTCGATGCCCTCGTCCTGAGCGGCGAGACCCTGCGCCGCCGCCGCCGGATCGAGGAGGCCAAAACCGCCTATCGGCGCGCCCTCGTGCTCGACCCGGAGCGATACGAGGCATGGCTCGATCTCGGAACCTGCCACTATCTGGAGAAGGACTACTTCTGGGCGCGCTTCTACTACCGTACTGCCAACACGCTGGCGCCCGGCAGCGCCGACGTCTGGAACGAGCTCGGCCTGATCGAAATTCTGCTGGGCAACTACGACAAGGCAGCGGAATCGCTCAACACGGCGGTCAATATCGAGCCCGAGCACGCGGAGGCCTGGAACAACCTCGGCCTGATCGCCGCGCGCCGCGGCGAGGTCCCGACGGCGCGCAGGCACTTTCTGCGGGCCACTTTCATCAGGCCGGACTACTACGTTGCGCTCGTCAATCTCGGAATCGCGCTGCGCAATCTGGAGCAGATCGACGAGGCCGAGGACGCGCTCCGCCGCGCGATCGAGATGAAACCGGACGAGAAGGACGCTTTGCTGGCGCTTGCCGGGGTACGCCAGGACAAGGGCGACCTCGGGGGGGCGGAGGAGGCGCTCGAGCGCGCGCTCGCGCCGGCGCCGCAGGACTCCGACGCGCTTTCCGCCTTGAGCGATCTGCGCCTGCGCCAGGGGGACGTGGAGGGCGCGGAGAGCGCCGCGCGCGCTGCGCTACGCGCCGATCCGGAGCATGCGCAAGCCGGCCTGGCGCTCGCGCACGCCCAGCTCTCGCGCAGGGATTTCGCTGCCGGCTGGGACAGCTACGAGGCGCGGCTGCGGGCGCACTCGGGCGTGGGGCGCGTCACCCCGTTCCCCCGCTGGCAGGGAGAGCCTCTGGCGGGGCGCGCGATCTACGTGTACGGCGAGCAGGGCATCGGCGACGAAATCATGTTTGCCTCCTGCCTGCCGGATCTCGCGGCGGGCGGGGCGCGCTGCGTCCTCGACTGCGAGCCGAGACTGCGGGCGCTGTTTCGCAGATCGTTCCCGTCAATCGAGTTGCTCGAGAACCGCAGCCAGGTCCAGGCGAGCGGAGACGCGGATTCGGCGGGCATCGATTTCGCCTCCCCGATCGGGTCTCTGCCGCGGTTTCTTCGCCGCAATGAAGCGGACTTTCCCGGCACGCCGTATCTCGTGGCGGACGCGCAGAAGTGCGCGCGCTGGTCCGCCCGGCTGAGCGAGCTGGGACCCGGCATGAAAGTGGGGATCGCCTGGCGCGGCGGGCTGGCGCGCACGGGGCGCGCGCAGCGCTCGTTGAGCTACCGCGACCTGCGCGACCTGCTCGGCGTGCCCGGCGTGCGCTGGGTGAGCCTGCAGCACCGCTACCGCGGCGACGCCGAATCGGCCGAGCCGGAGGCGAGCGAGCTCGCCGTCGCCCAATGGCCCGACGCGCTGGCGGACATGGACGAGACCGCCGCGCTGATGAGCTCGCTCGACCTCGTCATTACCGTGTGCTCGAGCCTCGTGCATCTCGGCGGCGCGCTCGGCTGTCCCGTCTGGGTGCTGACGCCCTACGCGCCGCCCTGGCGCTACCTGCGCAGCGGGCCGACCATGCCCTGGTACCGCTCGGTGCGCCTGGTCAGGCAAGGCGAGGACTGCGCCTGGGAGGGCCCGATCGCGGCCGTCACCGGGGACCTTCGCCGCCTCGCGGTCGAGGAGGCCGCCGCGCCATGTCGTTGATCTCGCGCGTGCTCGCGGAGCTCTTGCGGGGGCGCGGCGCGGTCGCCGGCGGCGCAGAAGCGGCGCAGGCCCTGTGCGCGGAGGGCGCGCGGCAGATGCAGGCGGGGCGCCGCCTGGAGGCCATGCGCTCGTTCCAAAAGGCCCTCGCCCACGACGCGGGGTGCCGCTCGGCGCACATGGGGCTGGGATTGCTGCACGAGGGCGAAGGCGAGATCGAGCCGGCGCTCGGGCACCTGCGGCGAGCCATGGGCGACGGCGTGGCCGAGCGCGGGATCTCCATCCTCGCCGCGAAGCTGATGCAGCGAAGCGGCCGCCTGGAAGAGGCGGAAGACCTGCTGCGGCGCCTGATCGAGGCCTACCCGGACCAGTCCGGCCTGACGACGAGCCTGGTGGAGGTGTTGCAGGCGCAGGGGCGATTCGACGACGCGGTCGCCTTTGTCGAAGCACGGCTGGCCTCCCGTCCCGACGACGTCGAGGCCTGCGAGCATCTCGCCCGGCTGTACCGCGACTCGGGATTCGTCGACAAGGCGCTTTCGCTCTTCGGCCGGGTCGCCGAGTTGCGCCCGGACGACGCCATGGCGGGCACCGCGGTTCTCTTCCAGCAGCAGTTCGTGCCGCACGATCGCGCCCGGCAGCTCGAGCGGCACGCCGAATGGGCCAGGCGCTTCGCGGGCGGCGACCCCGGCTGGGCCCGCGAGGACACGGATCGCGGAAGGGCGGATCCCGAGCGGCGCCTGCGCATCGGCTACGTCTCGGCGGACTTCAATCTTTCGTCGGCGATGAACTTCATCGAGCCGCTGCTCGCGAGCCGGCAGTCCGCGCAGTTCGAGGCGGTCTGTTACTGCTCCTCGAAACGGGAGGATCGCGGCACCGAGAAGCTGCGCGGCTTCGCCGACGGCTGGCGCGACGTGACCGAGCTGGACGACGATGCGCTTTGCCGGCGCGTGCGCGCCGACCGCATCGACATCCTGGTCGATCTGAACGGCCATACGCGCGGCAACCGGCTGACCGCGTTCGCGCGCCGGCCGGCGCCGGTCCAGGTGAGCTATCTCGGCTACGGCGCCACCACCGGGGTGCCGGCGATGGACTGGCGGCTGACCGACGCGCGGGTCGATCCGCCGGGCAACGAAGCCTTCTACGTCGAACGCCTGTTCCGCCTGCCGAACTGCATGTGGTGTTTCGCGCCTTCCCCGGACGCGCCCGAGGTCGGCGCCCTGCCCGCGGGCGCCTCGGACGCAGTGACCTTCGGATCGTTCAACCAGATCCCGAAGCTCTCCGACCGGATTCTCGCCGCCTGGGCGCGCATCCTGGCGCTCGTGCCGCGCTCGCGGCTGATGGTGGTCGGCGTTCGCCCGGGCGCGGGGCGCCGGCGCATCGTCGAAGCGCTGGCCGCCGGCGGGGTGGAGGAGGGGCGCGTCACGCTGATCGAGCGGGTGAACTTCCCGCGCTACCTGTCCCTGCATGCCCAAACCGACATCGCCCTCGATTCGTTCCCCTACGGCGGCGGCGCGACGACCTGCAACGCGCTGTGGATGGGCGTGCCCGTTCTCACTCTGCGCGGCGACGAGACGATGGCGCGCTCGGGCGCCAGCCTGCTCGGCGCCGTCGGCATGCCGGACTGGGTCGCGGGCAGCGACGAGGAGTACGTCGACAAGGCGCGCGAATTCGCGGGCCGGCGCGACGCCCTGGCGGGCATCCGAAGAGGGCTGCGGCAGCGCCTGCGCGAGTCCGTGCTGTGCGACGCGCAGGGCTTCATGAGAGACGTGGAAGCGGGCTATCGCGCGATGTGGCGCGACTGGTGCGCTCGCAACGAGCGCGTGGCGGAGGGGTCGAGGTGACGGACGGGACGCAGGGCGTGCTGCGGGCGGACGAGCCGGATCGGCGGGTCGCCGAGGCGCGGCAGGCGCTCGAGGCGGGCGACGCCGCCGCCGCGAAGAGGATCGTCGCGGAGGTGATCGGCCTGGACCCCGGGCACGTGCCGGCTCTGGTCCTGGCGGGCCGCCTGGAAAAGCTCTCGGGGCGCGACGAGCGCGCCCGGGAGCTGCTCGAGACGGCCGTCGGACTCGACGCCGAGCAGCTCGAGGCGAGACTGGAGCTTGCCGAGGTGTACAGGAGACAGCTCGAGCACGATCGCTGCCTCGACGAGCTCTCCTACGTGCTCTATCGCGATCCCCGCAGCGCGCGAGCCTATCTCGAGCTTGCCAGCGTGCACCGCGTGCGCGGCGATGTCGACGGCGCGATCGATTTTCTGAAGAAGGCGCTCGAAATCGAGCCGGACTTCGTCGAAGCGCTGGTCGACCTGGGCCGGCTGTACCTCGTGCGCAACCATCACGAGGAGGCGCTGAAAGTGCTCGAGCGCGCCGCCGAGCTCGATCCGCTCAGCATCGCGGTGCAGAGCAGTCTCGCCTTCAACTACGCCCGGCTCGAGCAGTACGAGCGCGGCTACGAGCTCTTCGTGAAGCTCTGCGCGATGACTCCCGATTCGGCCCTCAGTCCGCGGATCAATCTCGGCAACGCGCTCGACAACATGGGCCAGTTCGCGCGCTCCGAGCGGATCTACGAACAGGTCCTGCAGTACGAGCCCAACAATTTCGCGGCGCGCTGGAACCGCGCGACCCTGATCCTGGCCCGGCACGACTTCGAGCGCGGCTGGGAGGAATACCAGTACCGGATGCAGCAGGACGGCGTCTGGAAGACGAGGCTGATTCCGTTCCGGCCGTGGAAGGGCGAGCCGCTGGAGGGCAAGACGGTCGTCGTCAGCGCGGAGCAGGGGCTGGGGGATCAGATCATGTTCGCGTCGTGCCTGGCCGATGTAATCGGGCAGGCGGAGAAGGTCTACGTCGAATCCGACAGCCGGCTCGCGGCGCTCTTTACCCGCTCGTTCCCGGGTGCGACGGTGCTCTCGAGCGAGCACGAGATGAAGCCGCGCTGGCTGAAGCAGGTCGGCATGCCCGACTATCACATCTCGGCCGGCACCTTGCCGCGGTACCTGCGCAGGACCCGGGACAGCTTTCCCGAGCACCGCGGCTACCTGCGGGCGGATTCGGACAAGATTGCGCGCTGGCGCGACGAGCTCGGGCGGCTCGGCCCGGGGCTCAAGGTGGGGATCTCCTGGCGCGGCGGCACCTCGAGCACGCGCCGCCGGCTGCGCAGCCTCGTGCTCGACGATTTCGCGCCGATCCTGCGGGTGGCCGGCTGCCGCTTCGTCAACCTGCAGTACGGCGACGTCGCCGCCGAGCTCGAGGGCTGCGCGCGCGACCTCGGCCTGGAGGTGGCGCACTGGCCCTCGGCGATCGAGGATTACGACGAGACCGCCGCATTGTGCTGTGCGCTCGACCTCACGATCAGCGTCTGCACCTCGGTCATCCACCTGAACGGCGCCCTCGCGCGGCCGGTGTGGGTGCTCGTTCCGGCGGTGGCCGAGTGGCGCTACGGCCGGACGGGCGAGCGCATGCCCTGGTACCCGTCCGCGCGCCTGATCCGGCAGGCCGAGCTCGGCGACTGGGCGGCTCTCATCGAGCAGGTGGCGGGTCGGCTGAAGGAGCGGGTCGCCTCCGGCGCCTAGCGGTCCGCACGGCGGCGCTGGACCAGAAATGTCCCGGGGTGACGCTTCTCGTCACCGCGCGCCATGCGCTGCGTGACAAATGTCTCGAACCGATCCCCGATTTCGCCTGGCACGGACCATGCTTTAAGACATGCGGGATTGTTCCCGGGCAAACGTTGGAGGACTCATGAAGAAGCTTCAAAAGGGCTTCACTTTGATCGAACTGATGATCGTGGTTGCGATCATCGGTATCTTGGCGGCGGTGGCGCTGCCGGCTTACCAGGACTATACGGTCCGCGCGAAGGTCACGGAGCTGCTGCTTGCGGCGAGCTCGGCGCGCACTTCGGTGACGGAAGCCGCGCAGAACCTGAATACGCTGCTTAACGCCGGCACGGGCATCACGATCGCCGCGGTCGGCAAGATCAGCGCCGCGCAGGTCGACACCAACGGCACGATCGGCGTTTCGGGTACGGACTCGCTGATGGGGACGTCGGGCATCACGGTGACGCTGGCCCCGGTGTGGCAAGCGTCGGGCAACACGGTCACCTGGTCGTGCGAAGTCGCGCCGACCAAGTACGGCCCCTCGAGCTGCCGTACCGACTGATACAAGAAACAAAGCTGGACTTCGAAAAGCCTCCCTCGCGGAGGCTTTTTTTTAGGCGATTCCCCGATTGCCCTCGACGCCGATCATGCGCGGCTCGTTCAGCTCCAGCGGCGGGATCGTCCTGCGGTCGCGCAGGTAGCGGCCGACGACGTCCCAGATCGGCTCGCCGCTCGCGCCCTGGGCGACGGGGGCCCAGCCGGCGACTTTGTATTTCTTCCCGGCTTCGATCGGCTTGCCCGCGAGGCGCATGTCGGAGATGCGCTTGCCGATCTTCTCGTTCGGGGCGCAGGCGTAGGTCATGGCGCCCACGCGCACCATGTCGCCGCCCTGCTGGCGGTAGGGGTCGGGGTTGAACAGGTTGTCGCAGACGTCCTCGAGGATCGACTTGATCTGCGTGCCGGTCATCTCCGTGAGGGTGCTGTACGGGTAGGTGATCGCGGTCTGGTCCATGACATGGTCGAAGGTGATCGCGTCGCCGGGCAGCAACGTGGTGCCCCAGCGAAAGCCGGGCGAGAAGGCGAGGTCGGCGCCCTTGACCTCCATCATGGCGTTCAGGATCAGCTGGTCGAAGCTGCCGTTGAAATTGCCGCGCCGGTAGAGCAGCCCCTCGGTCACCGCGAGCTTCTGCTCCAGCCTGGCGCGATGCGGCGCGCGCACGGATTCGATGTAGGCCGTCATCTCCGCGTCGGCCGGGAGCAGGTTCGCGAACACCGGCAGCAACCGGTAGCGGTAGCCGGCGACTGCGCCGCCCTTGACGTCCAGGTCCATGACCGCGACGAACTTGCCGTTCGAGCCGGCGTTGGTGACGAGGGTGCGGCCCGCCGGGTTCTTCACCACCGTCGGCGCGGGCACGCCGTCGTGCGTGTGGCCGCCCATGATGACGTCGATTCCGCGCACGCGGCCGGCGAGCTTGAGGTCGACGTCCATGCCGTTGTGCGACAGCAGCACCACGACCTGCGCGCCTTTCGCGCGCACCTCGTCGATCATCTTCTGCAGGTGCCGTTCCTGGATGCCGAAGCTCCACTGGTCCATCATGTAGCGCGGGTTGGCGATCGGCG
>CAZLUX010000096.1:0-10854 GCA_964562815.1 uncultured Enterobacteriaceae bacterium | reverse complement strand
GAGGAATTCGCGCTGATCCGCCTCAACCGACCGCAGGCGCTGAACGCGCTCTCGTTCGCGCTGGTCGAGGACCTGTCGCGCGCGATCGACGAGGTCGCGGCGAGCGATGCGCGCGCGCTGCTGGTCACCGGCGCGGGCGAGAAGGCGTTCTGCGCCGGGGCCGACATCGCCGAGCTCGCCGGCAGGACGCTGGCGCAGACCAAGCGCGGCGCCGAGCTCGGCCAGGCGACGATGGAGAGGATCACCCGCCTGCCGATGCCCTCGGTGGCGATCGTCAACGGCTACGCCTTCGGCGGCGGCCTCGAGCTCGCGCTGGCGTGCACCTTCCGTCTGGTGACGCCGAACGCCAAGCTCGGGCTGCCCGAGATCAAGCTCGGCCTCATCCCGGGCTACGGCGGCACGCAGCGCCTGCCGCGCGCGGTGGGCGAGGCGCGCGCCCTCGAGATGATCCTGACCGCGAAGGCGGTGGACGCGCAGACCGCAGTGGCCTGGGGGCTCGCGAACCGCGTGATCGACGGCGATCCGCTCGCCGCCGGCGTCGCCTTCGCGCGCGAGTTCTCCCGCTTCAGCCTGCCGGCGCTCGGCTTTGCGCGCGAGGCGGTCGAGCGCGCGCTCGACACCCCGGTGCACGAGGGGCTGAGGATCGAGGCCGACCTTTCCACGCTCGCGTTCCAGCTCGAGGACGCGCGCGAGGGGATGGACGCGTTCATGAACAAGCGCAAAGCCGCTTTCACGGATCGCTGACATGGCGAAAGTCGTCGCGGTCACCGGGGCGAGTCGCGGTATCGGCGCGGCGATCGCCGCCGAGCTCGTGCGCCGCGGCTTCACGGTCGGCTCCCTCACCCGAAAGGCGATCGGCATCGACGGCACGCTCCCTATCGCCTGCGACGTCAACGACGAGGACTCCGTCAGGCGGGCGTTCAAGGCCCTCGCGGACAAGGCCGGACGCATCGACGGGCTGGTCAACAACGCCGGCGTGCACCTGTACGGGAAGTCCGCCGAGCTCGCGACGGCGCGCTACGAGGAGGTGATGGACACCAACGCGCGCTCCGTGTTCATCGGTTGCCGCGAGATCTATCCGTATCTCGAGCGCGCCGGCGGCACGATCGTCAACATCGGCTCGTTCTTCGACAAGCTCGGCGTCAAGCAGAACCTCGCTTATTGCGCCTCCAAGGCGGCGGTCGGCGCGATCACCCGCTGCCTCGCGGTCGAGTGGGCGCCGAAGAAGATACGCGTGCTCGACGTCGCGCCCGGCTACATCGAAACCGAGCTCAACGCCGAGGCGATGAAGAAGGACGCCCTGCGCGCGTTTCTTCAGGCGCGCATCCCTGCCGGCGGGCCGGGCGGCGTCGACGACGTGGCGCGTCTGGTGGCGGCGCTCTTCTCCGAGGACCTTCCTTTCCTCACCGGCGAGACGATCTACGTCGACGGCGGCCAGGGAATCGCCCACTAGAATCGATGCGCGCGGTGATCGTTCACGACTACGGCCCGTTCCGCTCGGCGGGCGTCGAGACGGTCGACGATCCCGTGCCGGGACCCGGCGAGGTGGTGATCGACGCGCGCGCGATCGGCGTCAACTACCCCGACATGCTCGTGATCGAGGGCAGGTACCAGTTCCTGCCGCCGCTGCCGTTCAGCCCCGGCAAGGAGGTCGCGGGCGTCGTCAGCGCCGTCGGCCCCGGGGTGACCCGCTTCAGGCCGGGCGATCGCGTGATGGCGCAGCGCGAGTACGGCACCTACGCCGAGAAGACGCTCTCGCCGGAGGCGACCTGCTACCGCCTGCCCGAGCCGATGGGGTTCGAGGAGGGCGCGGCGCTCGGCCTCGCCTATCAGACCTCGTACTTCGCCCTGGTCGAGCGGGCTGCCTTCCGCGAGGGCGAGACGGTGCTTGTGACCGGCGCCTCGGGCGGCGTCGGGCTCGCGGCGGTCGCGATCGCCAAGGCGCTCGGCGCGACCGTGGTCGCGGGGGTCACGAGCACGGAAAAGGGCGAGCTCGCCAGGCGCCACGGCGCGGACCACGTGATCAACCTGGCGGCGCCGAAGCTGCGCGACAGCGTCCGCGAGCAGGTTTACGCCGCGGTCGGCAAGCGCGGCGTCGACATCGTGCTCGAGAACGTCGGCGGCGAGGTGTTCGACGGGGCGCTGCGTGCGCTCGCCTGGTGCGGGCGCATGGTGGTGGTCGGCTTCGCCTCGATGCAGCTGCCGGACATCAAGGCGAATTACCTGCTGCTAAAGAATATCTCGGCCGTCGGCCTGCAGTGGAGCGACTACCGCGAGCGCGAACCGCACAGGGTGCGGCGCGTGCAGGAGGCGCTCTACGCGCTGTACCTGGAGGGCAGGCTCAGGCCGCTCGTGAGCGCAACCTTTCCGCTCGAGCGCTTCGCGGACGCGCTCGCCTGCTTCGCCGCCCGGCGGGTGCGGGGCAAGATGATTCTCGTGCCCTAGACCTCCACCTTCATCGGCAGGATCACCATCTGCAGGCCTGCCGCGTGCAGCCTCTCCTGCAGCACCCGCGCGGCCTGGTTGTGCAGCAGGCCGACGAACCAGTTCTCCCTCTCGAAGATCAGCTTCGAGGTGAAGAAGATGCTGTTGGGAAACTCGTCGCGCACCTGGGCGGCGAGCTCGGCGAAGCCGTCGATCGGATCGGTGCCGAACGACAGGTAGGATTTCGCCGCCAGCCCGTTCGAGTGGCAGAAATTGACGAAGAACTTGAGCGCCACGTTGGCCTCGACCTTCATCGCTTCCATGTCCTCGGCGCCGCCGTAGCTGCGCGCATCGACCGTGCGCGAGTTGATGAACACGAAGTTGCGGAAGTGACCGGGGAACATCCTCTGCACCCAGAGCAGCGCGTGCAGCCCGCCGCCGCGCGAGGAGCCGACCAGGAAGACCGCCGTCGGCGCCTCGGGAACGAGCGGCGGCGGCTCGGCGACCGAGCCGAAAGGCACGCTCTCGAACTGCTCGTCGATGTGGCGAAGCGCCGCCTTGGTCCAGTCGTAGTGCCGCCGCACCGCGACGCAGACGAGCACGATGGCGCCGATGATCGCGAACGCCGCCCACCCTCCCTGCTCGAGGCGCTCGACCGCCAGCAGGCTGAGGATCACGGCGCAGACGAGAAAGCCGAGCAGCGAGAGCACGAGCCGGCCGAACCACGCCTTGCTCGCGCGCTGACGCCACCAGTAGGTGGCCAGCCCCAGCAGCGAGACCGAGAAGGTGAGGAACACGCTGATCGAATAGAGCACCACCAGCAGCGTCACGCTGCCTGCGGTCCACCACAGGATCCCGAGCGCGGCGAGCCCCATGACGACGATGCCGTTCTCGGTGACCAGGCGCGTCGACAGGTAGCGGAACTTGTGCGGCACCCAGGAATCCGCGGCCATGTTGGACAGCACCGCGGGTCCGCCGAGAAAGCCGGTGTTCGCCGCCACGAACAGCAGCCCGGCCTCGAAGCCGAGCACGACCAGCAGGGCCCACTGGTTCGCCGCCGGGGTGTCGAAGCCCATCGCATGCAGCACGGCGCCGAAGGCGATGGCGTTGTAGGTGCGCCCCTCGACCGGCGCCACGTGCCACAGCAGGTAGACCAGGATGATGCCGCCGGCGGTGAAGGCGAGCGACAGCGCCATGAACAGCATGGTCAGCTTGCCGGTGTGCTCGCGCGGCTCGGCGAGCACGTTCACGTTGTTCGAGACCGCCTCCAGCCCGGTGTAGGTGCCGCCGCCCTGCGCATAGGCGAGCAGGAGGAAGGCAGCCAGCGGCGCCCATCCGATCGCGTTGCCGAGCGCACGGGTGTCGGCGGTCATCTCCGGAATCAGGCGGCCGAACTCTCCCACGTGCGCGAAGATGCCGTAGCCGATCAGCACCGCGTGGGTCGCGACGAAGCCGAGAAAGATCGGCAGCAGGACCTTGATCGCCTCCTTCATGCCCCGAAGGTTGAGCAGCATCAGCGCGACGACCATGGCGAGGCCGGCGGGGAGCTTGTAATGATGGAACCCGACCGGAAGCAGCGAGAACAGCGCATCGACGCCGGCGGCGACCGAGATCGCGATCGTCAGGACGTAGTCGACCAGCAGCGCCGCGCCCGTGACGACGCCGGCAGTCGGCCCGAGCAGGCGGGTCGCGACGCGGTAGCCGCCGCCGCCCGTCGGAAACAGCTCGATCACCTGGTTGTAGGCGAGGGCGATGATGAAGACCGTCGCGACCGTGGCGAGCGCGAGGTAGGGTCCGAGATGGGCGTGCGGACCCAGCGCGCGGAAAGCCTCTTCCGGCCCGTAACACGACGACGAGATGCCGTCCGCGCCGAGTCCCACCCAGGCGAAGAACGCGACCAGCGCGATGCTGTGCCGCGTCTTGTTCGACAGCGGATCGAGCGGCGCTCCGAGCACCGCCTGGCGCAGACCCCGGAAGAAGCTCAACCGGCGAGGCTCCGTTCGATGCGGCGGGCGAACACCGTCATTTCCTTCTCGGCCTGTTTGTCGCCTTTCGCCTGCGCCGCCTCGATGCCGCGGCGGTAGGCGTCGAGCGCCTCCCGGGCGCGTCCGCCTTCCGCCAGCGCCTTGCCGAGCGCCTTCCAGGCCGCCGAATAGCCGGGATCGCGCGCCACCGCCTCGCGCAGGAAATCCGCGGCGCGCGCGTGATCTCCGGCCTTGAGGTATTCGGCGCCGAGGGAGTAGCGCAGCAGCGCGCCGTCGCGCGGCGTGCCGAGCATCTTCTCGAGGTTCGAGATCATCGGGGAGGACATTTCGGCTAAGATGGCTGGACTGCCACCGCGATTTTACCCTCGTGTCCAAGATGAAGACCGCAATCCAGTCTAAGGATGCCCCGGCCGCGATCGGAACCTATTCGCAGGCGATGCAGGCCGGGGATACGGTGTACCTGTCGGGGCAGATCGGCCTCGACCCGGTCTCGATGCAGCTGGTCGACGGCATCGAGGCGCAGATCGACCGCGTGTTCCGAAATCTGTCCGCGGTCGCGGCCGCGGCAGGGCTCGGCCTGGAGCACACGGTGCGCATGACCGTCTATCTCACCGACCTTGCGCATTTTGCAAGGGTCAACGAGGTCATGGCGCGCTACCTGAAGGAGCCCTACCCCGCGCGCGCCGCGATCGGCGTCGCGAGCCTGCCCCGCGGCGCACTGGTCGAGATCGACGCCATCCTGCACGCGGGGTGAGCGCAGAGGCGAAGCTCGCCAAGCTCGGCATCCGGTCGCGTTTCGACCTGGTGCTGCACCTGCCGCTGCGCTACGAGGACGAGACGGCGCTGACTTCGCCGCGGTTGGCGCAGGCCGGCAAGCCGGTGCTGGTCGAGGCCGCGGTGCGGCGCGCGGAAGTCGCGTACCGTCCGAGGCGCCAGCTGGTGGTCCACGCGGAATGCGAAGGCGAGCCGCTGGCGCTGCGCTTCTTCAACTTCTACGGCAGCCAGCTCAAGCAGTTCGAGCGCGCCGTCGAGCAGGGACGGCGCGTGCGCGCCTTCGGCGAGGTTCGCCCGGGCTGGTTCGGTGCCGAGATGGCGCACCCGCGCTATCGCATCGTGCGCGAAGGCGAGCCGCTGGCGAACAGCCTGACGCCGATCTATCCGACGACCGCGGGGCTCGGCCAGGCCGAGCTTCGCAAGCGGGTGCTGCAGGCGCTCGAGGAGGCCGATCTGGAGGATACGTTGCCCGACGCGTTGATCCGGCGCTACGGGCTCGAGCGCTTCGCCGAAAGCGTGCGACAGCTGCACCTGCCGCCCCCGGGCGCGGATCTCGCGGCGCTCGCCGCCCGCACGCACCCGGCCTGGCAGCGCATGAAATTCGACGAGTTGCTCGCGCAGCAGCTCTCGCTGCGCTTTGCCTACCGCGCGCGGCGCGGCCGCAGCGCGCCCGCAATCGGGTCCGACGGCCCGCTGCTGCGGCGGTTCCTCGGCAAGCTTCCGTTCAGGCTCACGCCGGCGCAGGCGAGGGTGATGGCGGAGGTCCTGCGCGATCTCGCCGAGCCGCATCCGATGCAGCGCCTGTTGCAGGGCGACGTCGGCAGCGGCAAGACCATCATCGCCGCGATCGCCTGTCTCGCGGCCGCCGACGCCGCTTGCCAGTCCGCGATGATGGCGCCGACCGAGCTGCTCGCCGAGCAGCACTTCCGCAAGTTCTGCGAGTGGCTCGCGCCGCTCGGCGTGCGCATCGCCTGGCTGCACGGCGGCCTGTCGGCGAAGCAAAAGCGCGCGGCGCAGCAGGCGGTCGCCTCCGGCGAGGCGGCGATCGCGATCGGCACGCATGCGCTGTTCCAGCGCGGCGTCGAATTCGCCCGGCTCGGCCTCGCAGTCGTCGACGAGCAGCACCGCTTCGGCGTGCAGCAGCGGCTCAGCCTGCGCAAGAAGGGCGAGGCCGGGACCCGCGGCTCGCCGCTCGTGCCGCACCAGCTCATGATGAGCGCGACGCCGATCCCGCGGACGCTGTCGATGAGCTACTACGCCGACCTCGACGTCTCGGTGATCGACGAGCTCCCTCCCGGCAGGCGCCCGGTCGCGACGCGCCTGGTCGCCGAGGCGCGGCGCGGCGAGGTGCTGGCGCGCATCCGCGAGGCCTGCGCCGAAGGCCAGCAGGCGTACTGGGTCTGTCCCGTGATCGAGGAGTCGCAGGAGGGCGACCTGCAGACCGCGCTCGATACCTTTGCTGCGCTCACGCGCGAGCTGCCGCAGCTGCGCGTCGGCCTGGTGCATGGACGCCTTTCGGCGGCCGAGAAAGCCGCGGCGCTGGAGGCCTTTGCGGCGGGCGCAGTGCAGCTTCTGGTGGCGACGACGGTGATCGAGGTGGGCGTCGACGTTCCCAACGCGTCGCTGATGGTGATCGAGCACGCGGAACGGTTCGGGCTTGCGCAGCTGCACCAGCTGCGCGGTCGCGTCGGCCGCGGCGCGCGCGAGAGCGTGTGCATCCTGCTCTACGCGGCGCCGCTGTCGGAAGCCGCGCGGGAGCGCCTGAAGGTCGTCTTCGAGAGCTCCGACGGCTTCGAGATCGCGCGCCGCGACCTGATGCTGCGCGGTCCGGGCGAGGTGCTGGGCGAGCGCCAGAGCGGGGTTCCGCTTCTGCGCTTCGCGGACCTCGAGCGCGACGAGGAACTGGTGCGCGCCGCGCGCGAGGCGGGAGAAGCGATGCTGAAGGAAGATCCGGAGCGCGCTCGCGCGCACGTCGCGCGCTGGCTTTCCGGCCGGCAGGACTACGCGAAAGTCTGAGCTATGATCGCGGCTGCATGAATCTCTCGGCCATCGTCAGGCGGCTGGACGCGTACGAGCGCTTGATCCGGCTCGACAAGCCGATCGGCACGCTTCTGCTGCTGTGGCCGACGCTGTGGGCGGTGTGGCTGGCGTCGAACGGGCGTCCCGCCGCGTACATCCTGATCGTGTTCGTGGTGGGCACGCTCCTGATGCGCTCGGCGGGCTGCGCCATCAACGACTTCGCCGACCGCAACTTCGATCCCCACGTCGAGCGCACCCGCAACCGCCCCCTCGCCGCGGGCGAGATCGCGCCCGCCGAGGCCCTCGCGGTGGGCGCGCTCCTCGCGCTGCTGGCCTTCGGCCTGGTCCTGTTCCTCAACCGTTTCGCGATCCTGCTCTCGTTCCTCGGGCTTGCGGTCGCGGCGAGCTACCCGTTCACCAAGCGGTTCTTCTCGCTGCCGCAGGCCTACCTCGGCATCGCCTTCGGCTTCGGCATCCCGATGGCCTATGCGGCGGTGCAGAACCGGCTGCCGCTGGAATGCTGGGTGCTGCTCGCGGCCAACGTGTTCTGGGCCATCGCCTACGACACCGAATACGCGATGGTCGACCGCGACGACGACGTCAAGCTCGGCATTCGCACTTCCGCGCTGACGCTGGGGCGCTTCGACGTGGCGGCGGTGATGGCCTGCTACGGCGCGATGGTCCTGCTGCTGGTCTGGATCGGCGGTGAGCGCCGCTTCGGCTTGCCGTACTATGCCGGCCTGGCCGCGGCGTGGGCGATGATGGGCTATCATTACTTGCTCATCCGCGGCCGCTCGCGCGAAGGCTGCTTCAAGGCGTTCCGGCACAACAACTGGGTCGGCGCCGCGATCTTCGCGGGCATCGCGTTTTCCTATCCGATGGCTCTTCCCTGGCGATGAGCAGCGCCGCACCGATCACCACCTACGATTTCACGAGCGGGCCGCTGCGCGGCACGCACCTGACGCTCTTTCCGGATTCGCTGCTGCACCGGGGCGGTGCCTTTGCCGAGACGATTCCGATGCGCGCGGTCGCGGGGATACGCGTCGCGTTCGCCCGGGACGAGCGTCTCATAGGGTGGGGGACGGCGCTGGTCGTCGTCGCGCTCGTTCTGGTCGGGGTGTCGGGGCCGCTGGCCGCGCTCGCGACGACGGCGACGAACGAGGTCGTGGCCCAGGCGCACGGCCATAGCGTCGCCAGCGCCGTGATCTCGGTCTTGCAGTCGCTGCAATCCTTCGCGCATGCGCTTCCGGTGGTCGCGGCGGCGCTGGTGCTCTGGGCCGCGGCGCTGTTCGCGCTGGGCTGGCTCGGAGCCACCACGCTCACGCTGACGCTCGGCGCGGTCGAGCGCGACTTCCCGGTGCGCGGGCGCAACGCGATGCTGTACGACTTCGCGGAAGCCGCCAGCGAACGCCTCCTGTCGGCGAGGCGCTAGTGCGCTACGCCGATCTGCGCGAGTTCATCGCCCAGCTGGAGTCGCTCGGGGAGCTCAAGCGGGTCACGGCGAGCGTTTCGCCGCGCCTGGAGATGACCGAGATCTGCGACCGCGTACTGCGCGCCGGCGGGCCCGCGGTCCTGTTCGAGCGCGCCGAAGGCCATTCGATGCCGGTGCTCGGCAACCTCTTCGGAACCGTGCGCCGCATCGCGCTGGCGATGGGGGTCGAGGCGGACGCTTCGCCGGCGCCCGCGCTGCGCGAGATCGGCAAGCTGCTTGCGGCCCTGCGCGAGCCGGATCCGCCCAAGGGGCTGCGGGACGTCTGGGACAAGCTGCCCCAGCTGCGGGGCCTGGTTTCCAAGGTGCTCGACATGGCGCCGAAGCAGGTCGGCTCGGCGCCCTGCCAGGAAGTGGTGCGGGAGGGCGCCGAGGTCGACCTCGGCCGGCTGCCGGTGCAGACCTGCTGGCCGGAGGACGCTGGTCCGCTGATCACCTGGGGCCTGACCGTCACGCGAGGGCCGCACAAGCCGCGCGCGAACCTGGGCATCTACCGGCAGCAGGTCATCGCGCCGAACCGCGTGATCATGCGCTGGCTCGCGCACCGCGGCGGCGCGCTCGACTTTCGCGACCACATGCTCGCGCATCCGGGCGAGCCGTTTCCGGTCGCGGTCGCGCTCGGCGCCGATCCGGCGACGATGCTCGCCGCGGTGACGCCGGTGCCGGACACGCTCGGCGAATACCAGTTCGCGGGGCTGCTGCGCGGCGCGCGCACCGAGCTGGTGAAATGCATCGGCAGCGAGCTGCGGGTGCCGGCGAGCGCGGAGATCGTTCTCGAGGGCGCGATCCATCCCGACGACATGGCGCTCGAAGGCCCTTTCGGCGACCACACCGGCTATTACAACGAGGCCGAGCGCTTCCCGGTGCTGACGATCGAGCGCGTCACGATGCGCCGCGACCCCATCTACCATTCGACCTACACCGGCAAGCCCCCGGACGAGCCGGCGATGCTCGGCGTGGCGCTGAACGAGGTGTTCGTGCCGCTGCTGGTGAAACAGTTTCCGGAGATCGTCGACTTCTATCTGCCGCCGGAGGGCTGCTCGTACCGGATGGCCGTCGTCAGCATGAAGAAGCAGTACCCGGGCCACGCCAAGCGCGTGATGTTCGGCATCTGGAGCTTCCTGCGCCAGTTCATGTACACCAAGTTCATCGTCGTCTGCGACGACGACGTCGACGTGCGCGACTGGAAGGAGGTCGTCTGGGCGATCACCACGCGCGTCGATCCGGCGCGCGACACCCTCGTCGCCGAGAGCACCCCGATCGACTACCTCGATTTCGCGAGCCCCACGGCGGGCCTCGGCTCCAAGCTCGGGATCGATGCGACCAACAAGTGGCCGGCCGAGACGAGCCGGACCTGGGGCCGGCCGATCAGGATGGATGCGGCAGTGCAGCAAAAGGTCGACGCCATCTGGCGCGACCTTGGGCTGTAGTCCTTCCCTTCCGGAAACCGCTCGGGGCCCTTGAAACCTGCGGGGTTCGCCCCTATCATTAGCACTCGCAATGGGTGAGTGCTAACAAGACCCCGTTTTGACTGGGTTGGAGTCCTCCAACCCTTTGTAAATTAGACAATTTCAATGTACCAATCGTGGAGAGTCGCATGAAAATCCGTCCGCTGCATGATCGCGTGATCGTCAAGCGCATCGAAGAAGAACGCAAGTCCGCCGGTGGGATCGTGATCCCCGACACCGCCGCCGAGAAGCCGGACCAGGGCGAAATCGTCGCCGTGGGCAAGGGCAAGAAAGGCGACGACGGCAAGCTGATTCCGCTCGACGTCAAGGTCGGCGACCGCGTGCTGTTCGGCAAGTACTCCGGGCAGACCGTGAAGGTGAAGGGCGATGAGCTCCTCGTGATGCGCGAGGAAGACATCATGGGCGTGGTCGAAGGCGCCTGAGCCCCGTCACAGTTCAACCGAATCAATTAGGAGAAGCATATGGCTGCAAAAGAAGTACGTTTCCACGACAGCGCCCGGGCCAAGATGGTCCACGGCCTGAACATCCTGGCCGACGCGGTCAAGATCACCCTCGGGCCCAAGGGCCGCAACGTCGTGCTCGAGCGCTCGTTCGGCGCGCCGACGGTCACCAAGGACGGCGTCTCGGTCGCCAAGGAAGTCGAGCTGAAGGACAAGTTCGAGAACATGGGCGCGCAGATGGTGAAGGAAGTCGC
>CAZLUX010000095.1:0-10884 GCA_964562815.1 uncultured Enterobacteriaceae bacterium | reverse complement strand
GAACGGCCCGAAGAGGTGGTGCGGCTGCTGCTGGAGTTTCTCGGCTAGGCCGAAATCGGGGTCAGACCCCGATTCCCAGGCTCACCACCTGGGCGGGGGCTTGCGCATCAGGACCAGGCGGCCCTCTTCCTTGACCAGATAGCCGCCCTCGACGAGGTCGGAAAAGATTCGGCTGATCATCTCGCGCGAAGCGCCGACGCGTTGCGCGATGTCCTTGTGGGTGAGCTTTTCCTCGATGACGAAGCGCCCGTCGCGCTCAGTGGCGAGCTCGAGCAGCAGCCGCGCCACCCTGCCGTAGACGTCGACGAAGGCGAGGTCGCGCACGCTGCCGGTGAGCTCGCGCACGCGATGCGCGAGCTTGCGCAGCACGTGCAGCGCGAATTCGGGGTAGTCGGCCATGAACGCGCCCAGCTCGCCGCGCCGCACCACCGCGCAGCGGCAGCTCTCGAGCGCCATCACCGAGGCCGAGCGCGGGCCGCCGTCCATCGCGACCTCGCCGAAATACTCCCCCGGGCCCAGCTGGTTGAGCTGGATCTCGTGGCCCTTGTCGTCCGAGGTATAGACCCTGGCGCGCCCCACCAGCAGCAGGTACAGCGAGTCGCTCTCGTCGCCCTCGGTGACGATGATGGCGTTCTTGGGAAAAGTGCGCGTCACGGCGCGCTGCGCGATCTGGCCGAGCAGCGGCTCCGGCAGCGCCTCGATCGACCCGGCGTTCATGGGCGCCTCCCCTTTGCGCCGCATTGTGCGACCGGTCTCGGCGCGGCGGCAAGGAGTGTGAATGCGTCACATCTCAGGTGCCTCGCCGGTCACAGCTTCCCCGCGCGGCCCGGCGTAGCTTGGGCGTGCGGCAATCGGCCGCTCCAGATCGAGCGCAACAGGCTCCACCACGACAGGATCGCCGGCCGACAGGTGGCGGATGGTTGGGAAGTCGCGTTCGCCGTGAAGAAGGGTGTTCCTAATTTCTAGCTGCTTAAAGGAGAGGTGACATGAGAGTCAAGAGACAAACCAGGCTGGCCTTCCTGTCCTTGCTTGCTTCCGCGTGGCTCCTGGGTATTGCCGGCCTCGCGCAGGCGCAGACCAGGACGAGCGTGCGCTACACGGAGGTGCACTATCCGACCGAACAGCACGTCTACCCGGTCGGCAACCCGGCCGACGGCCACGTGTACGGCGTCTGGGCGCGCAAGGGCCTGACGATCTTCGCCGACGGCGAGGTCGCGGCCTATTCCGCCCTCGGCGACATCGACATCACGAAGGGAAAGGGAACCGTCTCGGGCTACGACACGACGAAGTTCGCCGACGGCTCGACCTGGTCGACGAAGTTCAAGGGTCAGTTCTCGATCGGCCCGAAGGGACTGTGGGTGATTCCGCACCGGGGTCATTTCACCCACGGCACCGGGCGCTTCGAGGGGATCGAGGGAACGCTTCGCTACACCTCCAGGCAGATCGACAAGAGCCCGGAATTCAAGGGGCTCGCCGAAACCGAGGGGGTCGCCAGCTACAGCCTCCCATCGAAGCCATCCAAGTAACAGAGCCCCGTGGCTTGCGGCGATCGGCTCGCCTCGCGCGGGACGCGCATAATCCCGTTTTTGGGGCAGGGCAGATGGCCGCGCGACTGGACATCGTTCAGGATCAGCCGCCCACACCGAGGACGCGGCGCAGCCGCTTGTTCCGCAAGTACTTCGCCCTGATTCTCGCGCTGGTGTGCGGCGCGCTGCTCGCCTCGGGCGCGATCGGCGTTTACTTCTCCTACCAGGAGAACAAGGCGGCGATCGCCAGCTTGCAGCACGAGAAAGCGGTCACCGCCGCGGCGCGCATCGAGGCGTTCATGCAGCAGATCGTGCGCCAGCTCAGGTTCGCCGCGCTGCCGCAGCTCGGCGTCGCGGGCGTCGAGCAGCGCCACCTCGAGTTCATCAAGCTGCTGCGGCTGGTGCCGGCGGTTACCGATGTCGCGCAACTCGACGCTTCCGGCCGGGAGCGGCTTTCGGTTTCGCGGCTGGAGATGGACGCCATCGATTCCGGCCGGGACCGCTCGCAAGAGCCGGCGTTTCGGCAGGCGCAGGTCGGAAGGACCTGGTTCGGGCCGCTGACGTTCCGCCAGCAGAGCGAGCCGTACATGACGATCGCGCTGCGCACGCAGCAGGAGCTGACCGAGGCCCAGGTCAACCTCAAGTTCATCTGGGACGTGATCACGCGCATCAAGATCGGCAAGAAGGGCACGGCCTACGTCGTGGACGCCGCCGGCGACCTGGTTGCCGATCCCGACATCGGCCGGGTGCTGCGCAGGACCAACCTTGCGTCGCTCGCCCAGGTCAGGGCCGCGTTCAGCGCCGGCAAAGACGGCCCCGCAATGATCGCCCGCAACGCAGAGGGCGTCGAGGTGCTGAGCGCCTTCGCGCCGATCGATCCGCCGGGATGGACCGTGTTCGTCGAGGAGCCGGTGTCGGAGGTCTACGGGACGCTGCACGCCTCGATTCTGCGTACCGCCGGCCTGCTGGTCGCCGGGCTGGTGATCTCGGCGCTGGTCGCGCTCGCGCTCGCGCGCGGCATGGTTCGGCCGATTCGAAGGCTCGAGGACGGGGCCCGCAGGATCGGCGGCGGCGACCTCGGGCAGTCGATCGAGGTCCACACCGGCGACGAGCTCGAGGCGCTCGCGGGACAGTTCAACCGCATGACCGCGCAGCTGCGCGAGTCCTATGCGGACCTCGAGCGCAAGGTCGAGGAGCGAACGGCCCAGGTCGAAATCGCCAACCGGCACAAGTCGGAGTTCCTCGCCAACATGTCGCACGAGCTGCGCACGCCGCTCAACGCGATCATCGGCTTCTCCGAGGCGCTGGGCGAGGGCCTGTTCGGCGAGCTCAACGCGAAGCAGCGGGAGTACCTGGAGGATATCCATGCCTCGGGCAGGCACCTGCTCTCGCTGATCAACGACATTCTCGATCTCTCCAAGATCGAGGCCGGCCGCATGGAGCTCGACCTTTCGCTGTTCAGCGCGCCGGCGGCGATCGGGAACTGCGTGACCCTGGTGCGCGAGCGCGCGCAGCGGCACGACATCGCGGTTTCGGTGGACATCGACCCGGCGCTCGGCGAGTTGAGCGCCGACGAGCGCAAGTTCAAGCAGATCCTGCTCAATCTTCTGTCGAACGCGGTCAAATTCACTCCGGACGGCGGCAGGGTGACCCTGACCGCGCGCATCGGGCAGGGGTGCCTCGAGGTGGCCGTCGCCGACACCGGGAGGGGAATCGCTCCGGAGGACCAGGCGGCGGTGTTCGAGGAGTTCCGCCAGCTCGGCGGGGGCGGCGAAGGCACGGGGCTGGGCCTCGCCCTGAGCCGCAGATTCGTCGAGCTGCACGGCGGCACGATGGCGCTGCAAAGCGAGCCCGGCAAGGGCTCGGTCTTCACCTTCACCTTACCGCTTGCCCAATGAGCACGATCCTGATCGTCGAGGACAACCCGAAGAACCTGAAGCTGGTGCGCGACCTGCTGCAGGCCAAGGGCTACGCGACGCTCGAAGCAGCGAGCGCCGAGACGGGACTCGAGCTCGCGCGCGCGCATTTGCCGGCCCTCATCCTGATGGACATCCGGCTGCCGGGGATGGGCGGCATCGACGCCTTGCGCGAGCTGCGGGCCGACCCGGCGACCGCGGGCATTCCGGTCATCGCGATCACCGCCTCCGTGATGCAGCACAACCGGCGCGAGATCGAGGCGGCGGGGTTCGACGGCTTCATCGAGAAGCCGATCAACGTGCGCGGATTCCTCGAGACCGTGGGCGCGGCGCTGGAGAAGCCGCCGGGATGAGCGCGCGCATCCTGGTGGTGGACGACACGCCGCAGAACGTGAAGCTGCTGCACGACCTGCTCGTCGCCAAGGGATATTCCGTGGCGACCGCGGCCACGGGAGAGGAGGGGCTGGCGAAGCTCGAGACTGAATCGCCCGATCTGGTCCTGCTCGACGTGATGATGCCCGGACTCTCCGGCTACGACGTCTGCCGCCGGATCCGCGAGAACCCGCGCACCGCCCTGCTGCCGGTGGTGCTCGTCACCGCCCTCGATCCGCATGCGGAGCGCGTGCGCGGCATCGAGGCGGGCGCCGACGATTTCCTCTCCAAGCCGATCAACCAGCCCGAGCTCTTGGCGCGCGTGAAGTCGCTGCTTCGCATCAAGCGGCTGCAGGACGAGCGGCTCGGGCGCCTGAAGGGGTTCTTCTCTCCCGCGCTGGCCGAGGCCATCATGGCCGGCGACGGCGAGCGGCTGCTCGCGACCCACCGGCGCGAGGTGACCGTCGTCTTCCTCGACCTGCGCGGCTTCACCGCCTTCGCCGAGCGCGCCGCGCCCGGGGAGGTCATGGAGTTGCTGCACGCCTACCACGAGGCGATGGGCCGGCTGGTGCTCGCGCACGGCGGCACGCTCGAGCGCTTCGCCGGCGACGCGATCATGGTGTTCTTCAACGACCCGGTGCCCGTCGAGCGGCCGACGCACGAGGCGGTCGCCATGGCGCTCGAAATGCGGCGCGCCTTCGAGCCGATCCGGGAAGACTGGCAGGCGCGCGGCCACGCGCTCGCGCTCGGCGCGGGGATCGCGAGCGGCAGCGCGACGCTGGGCGCGATCGGCTTCGAGGGGCGCTGGGACTACGCCGCGATCGGAACGGTCACCAACCTCGCGGCGCGCCTGTGCGCCGAGGCCGCCGGCGGCGAGATTCTGGTCGACCGGCATGTGGCTGCCGAAATCGGGGGTGCCGCCGAGCTCCAGCGGGCCGGACCGCTGACCCTGAAGGGATTTTCGCAACCGGTGCCCGCCTTTCGCCTTCAAGGATGGGAGGGTCAGGCATGAGCCGGATGAGCCGCCGAGATCTCCTGCTCGGCGCGAGCGCCCTGCTCGCGGCGCCTACCAAAGCGCGGGAGGAGGCTTGCGCATTAGAACCAGGCGGCCATTCTCCCTCATGAGGTAGCCGCTCTCTTCAAGATCGGAAAAGATCCGTTCGATCATCTCCCGCGTGGCGCCGACGCGGGTCGCGACGCCCTCGTCGCTGGGACTATGGGCGATGACCAAACGGCCATCCTGGTCCTCGGCCAGATCGAGCAAGAGGCGCGCGACGCGGCCGTAGACGTCGACGAAGACGAGGTCGCGCATGCTCGTCCTTGGCGAATGTGCGGGTCGAGGCCCGCTCCGCGATTTCGCTCAGCAGCGACTCGGGCAGGGATTCGAGAGAGCCTGACGCCATGCTCTCCATACTACCCTTTACGGTAGCTCGCCTCTAGCGGCAGCCCAGCCGACGTTCCTTGTCGAGAACGAGCGCGGTGAGGGCGTCGTTCACCGGGGCGGCGACGCCGACTTCCCTGCCGACGCGCGGGATCGAGCCGTTGATGACCTCGATCTCGGACTTGCGCCCGGCCATCAGGTCGAGCAGCACCGAGGGGCGCGCGTTGGGGATCTTGGAGCCGAAGTCGCGCACGTAGGCGACCGGGTCGGAAAAATCGAGCCTGACCCCTTTTTTCTTCGCGACGTCGTAGGCTTCGGTCGCGCAGGCGGCGGAGACGCGCGCGAGGTCCGGGTCGTTCATGACCTCGGCGACCGTGTGGTCGGTGAGGCCGCAGGGGCCGGAGTAGGCACAGTTGCAGATGAGCTTCTCCCACACCAGCTGCGCGATGTCGTCGAACACCTTGACGCGGAATCCGGCGCCGCGCCAGGCGTCGGCGACCTTCTCGAGGCGCGGCGTGATCGGGCCGCCGAACTCACCCAGCCGCACCAGCTCCATGCCGTTGTGATGCGCGTGGCCGGGGCCCTTCATCGAGGCGCCGAAGCCGCCCACCACGCCCACCATGACGCGCTCCCGGCCGATGACGGACGCGGCGGTCTCGGGACCCCCGAGGCCGTTCTGGATGGACAGGACGACCGTTTGTTTTCCCAGGAGATGCTTCACCGATTCGGCGGCGGCGGCGACGTGCATCGCCTTGGTGGCGAGGATCACGAGGTCGCAGGGGCCCGCTTCCTTCGCCTCGGTCGTCGCGTTGACCTTCACGGTGCGGTCGCCCGAGGCGCCCTCCAGGCGCAGGCCTGCGCTGCGCATCGCCTCGACGTGCTCGCGCCAGCGGTCGATCGCCCAGACTTCGTTGCCGGCGGCGGCGAACAGCCCGGCGTACACCGAGCCCATCGCGCCGCAGCCGACGATGGCGATCTTCACAGGACTTCGAACAGCCCCGCCGCGCCCATTCCGCCGCCGATGCACATCGTGATCACGACGTGCTTGACGCCACGGCGCTTGCCTTCGATCAGCGCGTGGCCGATCAGCCGGCTGCCGGTGACGCCGTAGGGATGGCCGACCGCGATCGCGCCGCCGTTGACGTTGAGGCGATCAGCCGGAATGCCGAGCTTGTCGCGGCAGTAGATGACCTGCACCGCGAAGGCCTCGTTCAGCTCCCACAGGCCGATGTCCTCAATCTTCTTGCCGGTCTGCGCGAGCAGCTTGGGGATCGCGAACACGGGACCGATGCCCATCTCGTCGGGCTCGCAGCCCGCCACCGCGAAGCCGCGGAAGACGCCCATCGGTTTCAGTCCTTTCTTGGCCGCCATCTTGTCGCTCATCACGACCTGCGCCGAGGCGCCGTCGGAGAACTGGCTCGCGTTGCCGGCGGCGATCACGCCGCCCTCGATCGCCGGCTTGATCTGCGACACGCCCTGGTAGTTCGTGTCGGGGCGGATGCCCTCGTCCTCCGACGCGGTGACGTCCTTCAGCGTCTCGACGCCGGTGTTCTTGTCGACCACCTTCATCCTGGTGGCGATCGGAACGATCTCGTCCTTGAACTTGCCCTCCGAGCGCGCCTTGGCGGCGCGCAGCTGGCTCTCGACGCCGTAGCGGTCCTGGTCCTCGCGCGGGATCTTGTAGCGCTTGGCGACCATCTCCGCGGTCTGCAGCATGGGCCAATAGACCTCGGGCTTGTGCTCCATCAGCCACGCCTCCTGGATCATGTGCTTGTTCGCCTCGTTCTGGACGCAGGAGATCGACTCGACGCCGCCGGCGATCATGATCTCGGCCTCGCCCTGCATGATGCGCTGGCTCGCGAGCGCCACGGTCTGCAGGCCCGACGAGCAGAAGCGGTTCACGGTCATTCCCGAGACGGTCACCGGCAGGCCCGCGCGCAATGCGATCTGACGCGCGATGTTGGAGCCGGTCGCGCCTTCGGGATTGGCGCAGCCCATGATGACGTCGTAGACCTCGCCGGGCTCGAGCTTGGCGCGCTCGAGCGCGGCCTTCACCACGTGTCCGCCCATCGTGGCACCGTGGGTCATGTTGAGCGCCCCGCGCCAGCTCTTGCAGAGCGGGGTTCTTGCGGTCGATACGATGACTGCTTCGGTCATATCTGATTCTCCTAGCCGTTGAAGCGTTTGCCTTCCTTGGCGAGCTTGACCAGCAGCGGTGCGGGCTTCCACACCACGCCCTGGTAGCCCTTCTGGAACTTCTCGATCGACGCCAGCACCTTCGGCAGGCCCACCGTGTCGGCGTAGAACATCGGCCCGCCGCGGTAGGCGGGGAAGCCGTAGCCGGTCAGATAGACCATGTCGATGTCGGAGGCGCGCAGCGCGATGCCTTCCTCGAGGATATACGCCGCCTCGTTCACCAGCGCGTAGATCAGCCGCTCGACGATCTCCTCGTCCGAGATCTGTCTCGGCTTGATCCCAATCTCATTTCTATACTGAGAAATTATTCTTTCAACTTCAGGGTCGGGGATCGGCTTGCGGCTGCCGGCTTCGTACAGGTACCAGCCCTTGCCGGTCTTCTGTCCGTAGCGTCCCTGCTCGCAGATGCGGTCGCCCACGCGCGAGTAGACGAAGTTCGGGCGCTCGGCGTAGCGGCGCTTCCTGATCTCCCAGCCGATGTCGAGGCCCGCCATGTCGCCCATGGTGAACGGCCCCATCGCCAGGCCCCACTTCTGCGCGGCGGCGTCGACCTGCTGCGGCGTGCAGCCCTCGTCCAGCAGGAACAGGCTCTGCTGGCCGTATTTCTCGATCATGCGGTTGCCGATGAAGCCGTCGCACACGCCCGAAACCACCGGCACCTTCTTCAGCCGCTTGCCGAGCTTCATGGTGGCGGCGAGCACGTCCTTGGCGGTCTTCGCGCCGCGCACCACCTCCAGCAGCCGCATCACGTTCGCCGGCGAGAAGAAGTGAGTGCCGATCACGTCCTGCGGCCGCTTGGTGGCCGCTGCGATCTCGTTCACGTCGAGCGTCGAGGTGTTGGAGGCGAGGATGGCGCCCGCCTTCGCCGTCGCGTCGAGCTTCTTGAAGATGTCCTGCTTGACGTCCATCCGCTCGAATACCGCCTCGATCACGATGTCGGCGTCCTTCGCCGCCGCGATGTCGAGCGCGGGCGTGATGAGCGCCATCCGCTTGTCCATGTCCTCCTGCTTCAGGCGCCCCTTGGATACGGTGTTGGCGTAGTTCTTCTTGATCGTCGCCAGCCCCTTGTCGATCGCTTCCTGCTTCATCTCGATCAGCGTCACCGGGATGCCGACGTTGACGAAGCTCATCGCGATGCCGCCGCCCATCGTTCCGGCGCCGATGATCGCCGCCTTCTTGATCTCGCGCGCCGGCGTGTCCTCGGGAACGTCGGGGATCTTCGTGGTCTGGCGCTCGGCGAAGAACATGTGCCGCAGCGCCTTCGACTCGTCGCCTTCGACCAGGAACTGGAAGCGCTTGCGCTCCTCGGCGCGGCCTTCGTCGAAGGGCTTGGTCGCCGCCGCCTCGACGCAGGCGACGATCTCGAGCGGCGCCGGATAGCCGCGCGCGGCCTTGGAGACGTCGGCGCGCGCGGCCTCGAAGAACGCCTTCGGGTCGCCGTCGAGCTTGACCTTCATGTCGCGGATGCGGCGCGGCCCCTTGCCGTCGGCGAGGAGCTTCTTCGCGTAGGCGAGCGCGCCGGCGAGCAGGTCGCCGTCCACGATCTCGTCGACCAGGCCGAGCGAGAGCGCCTTCTCGGCCGGGATCGGGTTGCCGCTGGTCATCATCCGGATCGCCTCCGCGGCGCCCACGACGCGCGGCAGCCGCTGGGTGCCGCCCGAGCCGGGCAGCAGGCCGAGCTTCACCTCGGGCAGGCCGAGCTGGCTCCTCGGCAGCGCCACGCGGTAATGGCAGCCGAGCGCGAGCTCGAGGCCGCCGCCGAGCGCGAAGCCGCCGATCGCGGCGACCATCGGCTTGCCGAACGCGTCCTGCGCCTCGTTGATTTCCGGCAGCGAAGGCGGCACGTTCATTTTCGGCGTGTTGAACTCGCGGATGTCGGCGCCGCCGGAGAAGGCCTTCTCCGAGCCGATGACGATCAGCGCCTTGACCGCCGGGTCCGCGCCCGCTTTCTTGATGCCGTCCATGATCGCCGGGCGCAGCACGCTGCCCAGGCCGTTCACGGGGGGGTTGTTGAGGGTGATGACGGCGATGCCGTCGCGTACGGAATAGGGCGCTGCGTCGCTCATGCGATGTTCTCCGATTTGGATGGCCGCGCGGTGGGAAGGCCGATTTTACGGCAACTTCGGCTCGCTGCTTGACCGCCATTGATGACGCAGAGTAACTTCATCCGCCTGCCCGTATCGTGAAAAAGCATTCCGGAGGAACCCCATGCAAGGCCTGATGATGGACGCACCGCTGCTGATCACCGACCTGATCCGGCATGCCGACCGCCACCACGGAGAGACCGAGATCGTCTCCAAGACGGTGGAGGGGGGGATCCACCGCTACACCTACCGCGAGGCGCATAAGCGCTCGCGGCGCCTGGCCAAGGCGCTCGCCGCGCTCGGCGTGAAGCCCTCCGACCGCGTCGCCACCCTGGCCTGGAACGGCTACCGCCATTTCGAGATCTACTATGCGGTGGCCGGAAGCGGAGCGGTGGTCCATACCATCAACCCGCGCCTGTTCCCCGACCAGATCGTCTACATCGCCAATCACGCCGAGGACAGGTTCGTCTTTTTCGACCTCACCTTCCTGCCGCTGGTGGAGAAGCTCGCGGGCCAGCTGAAGACCGTCAAGGGCTTCGTGCTGATGACCGACCGGGCGCACATGCCGAAGCAGTCGCCGATTCCGAACCTGCTCTGCTACGAGGAGCTGCTCGAGGCGCAGGACGACAAGTTCGAGTGGCCGCATCTCGACGAGCGCACCGCGGCCTGCCTGTGCTACACCTCGGGCACGACCGGCAACCCCAAGGGCGTGCTGTACACGCACCGCTCGACGATCCTGCACGCTTACGCGGCCGCGCTGCCGGACGCGCTCAACCTCTCGGCGCGCGACGCGGTGCTGCCGGTGGTGCCGATGTTCCACGTCAACGCCTGGGGCCTGCCCTACTCCTGCGCGATGACCGGCACCAAGCTGGTCTTCCCGGGGCCCCATCTCGACGGCAAGAGCCTGCACGAGCAGTTCGAGGCCGAGGGCGTGACGATGTCGGCGGGCGTGCCCACGGTCTGGCTCGGCCTGCTCAACTACATGAAGGAGTCGAAGCTCAGGTTCTCGACTCTCAGGGGCGTGGTGATCGGCGGCTCGGCCTGCCCGCCGGCCATGATCCGCGCCTTCCAGGAGGACTACGGCGTGAACGTCCTGCACGCCTGGGGCATGACCGAGATGAGCCCGCTCGGCACCGTGTGCACGCTCAAGCAAAAGCACATGAAGATGGACAAGGAGGCACGCTACGCGGTGCAGGCCAAGCAGGGCCGGGTGATCTTCGGCGTCGACATGCGCATCGTCGGCCAGGACGGCAAGGAGTTGCCGATGGACGGCAAGGCCTTCGGCGACCTGCAGGTGCGCGGGCCCTGGGTCACCACCGGCTACTTCAAGGGCGAGGGCGGCGACCCGCTCGAGGATGGCTGGTTTCCGACCGGCGACGTGGCCACCATCGACCCCGACGGCTACATGC
>CAZLUX010000094.1:3353-10884 GCA_964562815.1 uncultured Enterobacteriaceae bacterium | reverse complement strand
TTGAGAAAAACGTGGTCTGACCCCGAATTACGCCGCGGCACGCTCCTCGGCGCCGCCGGCGCGGAAGCGCGCGAGCAGCTGGTCGGTGCGCGCGCGCGCGGCGTCGATGCTCTTGAGCTTGATGTGGCCGTAGCCGCGGATCTCCTCGGGCACCGAGGCGATCTGCACCGCGAGGCTGTGGTTCTGCGCCGACAGAGCGGGGAGCAGGGCTTCGATGGTCTTCTCGTACTCGCCGATCAGCGCGCGCTCGGTGCGGCGCTCCTCGGTGCGGCCGAAGACGTCGAGCGCGCCGCCGCGCAGGCCCTTCATGCGCGCGAGCACCTTGAACAGGGTCATCACCCACGGCCCGAAGCGCATCTTCTTCGGCTCGCCGGTGCGCGCATCGGGCTTGGCGATGAGCGGCGGCGCGAGGTAGAAGTAGGTCTTGTAGGAGCCTTCGAACATGCCGGCGATGCGCTTGGCGAAATCGCCGCTCGCGTACAGCCGCGCCACCTCGTACTCGTCCTTGTAGGCCATGAGCTTGGCGTAGTAGCGCGCCACCGCCTCGGCGAGCTTGGTCGAGCCGAGCTTCTCGCTCTCGGCCTTCCTCACCTTGTCGACGAACGCGCTATAGCGCGCGGCGTAGGCCGCGTCCTGGTACCCGGTCAGCAGCTCGACGCGGCGCCCGACGAGCTCCTCGAGGTTGCGCGAGAAGTGCTCGCCGATCGGGATCACCTCGGCCGGCGTGGCCGCGCGGCGCACGCGCTCGAGGTCGACCGCGGCGCGGCGGCCCCAGGTGAAGCTCGCGACGTTGAACTCGACCGCGATGCCGTTCAGCTGGATCGCGCGCACGATGGCCGAGCCCGACAGCGGCACCCAGCCCTTCTGGTAGGCGTAGCCGAGCATGAACATGTTGGTCGCGATCGAGTCGCCCATGAGGCCGGTGGCGAGCTCGGCCGCCGGCACGAAGTCGACGTTCTTCTCGCCGCAGGCCTGCGCCACGTCGTGCCGCAGGTCGCTCCCCGGGAGCTTCCAGTCGGGGTTGGCGACGAACTCGGCGGTCGGGGTGGTGGTCGCGTTGATCACGCCGTGCGTGGCCGATGGATCCATCTTCTCCAGCGCGTCGTTGGTCGCGGTCACCACCAGGTCGCAGCCGACCACCAGGTTGGCGTTGCCCGCGCCCAGGCGCGCCGCGTGCAGCGCCTCGGGGTTCGAGGCGAGCTTGACGTGCGACATCACCGCGCCGTACTTCTGCGCCAGGCCCGACATGTCGAGCACCGACACGCCCTTGCCCTCGAGGTGCGCGGCCATCGCCAGGATCTGGCCGATGGTGATGACGCCGGTGCCGCCGATGCCGGTCACGAGCACCCCGAACGGGTTCTCGAGCGACGGCAGCTCGGGCTCGTCGAGGTGGAAATCCTCCTGGGTCGAGACCGCCGGCGCCTTGCCCTTCTTCAGCTGCCCGCCCTCGACGGTGACCAGGCTCGGGCAGAAGCCCTTCACGCAGGAGTAGTCCTTGTTGCAGGTCGACTGGTTGATCTTGCGCTTCCTGCCGTACTCGGTCTCGAGCGGCTCGACCGAGAGGCAGTTCGACTTGACGCTGCAGTCGCCGCAGCCCTCGCACACCATGTCGTTGATGACGACCCGCTTGGCCGGGTCGGGGTAGGCGTTGCGCTTCCTGCGCCGGCGCTTCTCGGAGGCGCAGGTCTGGTCGTAGATCAGCGCGGTGACGCCCGGCGTGTCGCGCAGCTCGCGCTGCACGGCGTCGAGCTCGTCGCGGTGGCGCACGGTGACCCCCGGCGCCCAGTTGGTCGTCGCCGGGTACTTGTGCGGCTCGTCGGTCACCACCACGATCTTCGACACGCCCTCGGCGGCGACCTGGCGCGAGATCAGCGCCGGATCGAGCGGGCCGTCGTGGCGCTGGCCGCCGGTCATGGCGACCGCGTCATTGAACAGGATCTTGTAGGTCATGCTGACCTTGGCCGCGACCGCGGCGCGGATCGCGAGCAGCCCGGAGTGGTAGTAGGTGCCGTCGCCCAGGTTGGCGAAGATGTGCTTCTCGTCGGTGAACGGCGCCTGCCCGATCCAGGGCGCGCCCTCGGCGCCCATGTGGGTGAAGGTCGCCGTGTTGCGGTTCATCCACACCGCCATGAAGTGGCAGCCGATGCCGGCGGTGGCGCGGCTGCCCTCGGGCACGCGGGTCGAGGTGTTGTGCGGGCAGCCCGAGCAGAAGTAGGGCTGGCGCACCGAGGTCACGCGCGGCTTGGCGAGCGCCTTTTCCTTGAAGTCGAGGAAGGCGAGGCGGTCCTTGAACTGGGATCCAAGATCCTTTTCCATTCCCAGTTTCGTCAGCCGCTGCGCGATCACTCTCGCCACCATCGCGGGCGAGTGCTCGTAGTGCGCGGGCAGCAGCCACGATCCGGCGGGCTGGCCGGCGGCGCGGCTCCACTCGCCGTTGTCGTCGAACTTGCCGACCACGCGCGGCGCGCGCACGCCTTCCTTCCAGTTGTAGAGCTCTTCCTTGATCTGGTACTCGATCAGCTGGCGCTTTTCCTCCACCACCAGGATCTCTTCCAGCCCCTCGGCGAAGCGGCGCGCGCCCTGCGGCTCGAGCGGCCAGGTCATCGCGACCTTGTAGACGCGAATCCCGATGTCGCGCGCGACCTTCTCGTCGATGCCGAGGTCGGCCAGCGCCTGCATGGTGTCGCCGAAGGACTTGCCGGTGGTGACGATGCCCAGGCGCGCCTTGGGCGAGTCCCAGACGATGCGGTCGAGGCCGTTGGCGCGCACGTAGGCGAGCGCGGCGTAGGCCTTCCAGTCGAGCAGGCGCGCTTCCTGCTCGATGATGCCGTCGGGCCAGCGGATGTTGAGCCCGCCCGGCGGCAGGGCGAAGTCGGTCGGCAGCCGGATCTTCACCCGCTCGGGGTCGACGTCGACCGAGGCGCCGGACTCGACCACGTCGGTGACGCACTTGAACGCGACCCAGCAGCCGGCGTAGCGGCTCATGGCGAAGCCGTGCAGCCCGAGGTCGAGGTACTCCTGCACGTTGGCCGGGTTTAGCACCGGGATCATGCAGGCCTTGAAGATGTGCTCGGACTGGTGCGGCAGGGTCGAGGACTTGGCCGCGTGGTCGTCGCCCGCGAGGGCGAGCACGCCGCCGTGCGGGGAGGTGCCGGCGGCGTTGGCGTGCTTGAAGACGTCGCCGCAGCGGTCCACGCCCGGGCCCTTGCCGTACCACATGCCGAACACGCCGTCGTACCTGGCGCCCGGGAACATGCCGACCTGCTGCGTGCCCCACACCGCGGTCGCCGCGAGGTCTTCGTTGACGCCGGGCTGGAACACGACGTGGTGCGCCTCGAGATGCTTCTTCGCGCCCCACATCGTCTGGTCGACGCCGCCGAGCGGCGAGCCGCGGTAGCCCGAGATGTAGCCGGCGGTGTTCAGGCCGGCGCGAACGTCGCGCTCGCGCTGCAGCAGCATCAAGCGCACCAGCGCCTGGGTGCCGGTGAGGAACACGCGCCCCTTGTCGAGCGTGTACTTGTCGTCGAGCGAGACCTGGGCGAGCTTGGTCGGGTCAAGCGGTGCGTTCATCAGCGTATCTCCACAAAAATCGTGTTCGTGTGGGGCCCTCGGCCGCGCGGGGTTGTGCGGCTTGGCGCCATCGTCCTCGCGGGATCGTGTCCCGCCCGGACATCGTCAGCCTTCCTAGGATAGCGGCTCGCAGGGGCGGGCGAAACACTGGTTCGCGCCTTGTCAGCTTGACGGGGCCGCGGCGCGCGCCCTGATGCGCGGCTTGAGCGGATTCGCCGGCGGCAGGTCCCAGTATGGCTCGGGGCCGAACGATTCGGCGAGGAAGTCGATGAAGGCGCGCGTTTTCGCCGGCAGGTGGCGGCGGTGCGGGTAGACCGCGTAGATGGCCACGTCGGTGTCGAAGGTATAGCCGGGGCACAGCGGCACCAGCGAGCCTTCCTCGAGCTGGCGGCGCGCGTCCCAGGTCGACTTGAGCGCGACGCCGAGGCCGGCGACCGCCCAGTCGCGCAGCACTTCCCAGTTGTCGCAGGCGTACTTGCCCGCGACCCGCACCTCGCCCTGCTTGCCGGTCGGGTCCTTGTACTCGATGGTCATGCTGAAGCCGCCTTCGCCCCAGTTGGCGACGAGGAAGTTGTGCTGACTCAGCTCCTGCGGCGTTCGCGGGGTGCCGTGGCGGCGCAGGTAGTCGGGACTCGCGCACACGACGCGGCGGTTCGGCGCGAGCTTGCGCGCCGCGAGCGATGAATCCGTCAGCTCGGCGATCTGCACCGCGAGGTCGAAGCCCTCCTCGACGAGCTTGACGTGCCGGTCCGACAGGTTCAGCGCGAGGCGCAGCTTCGGATAGCGCGCGGCGAACTGCGGCACAAGCGGCGCGACGTGCAGGTGGCCGAACGAGGCCGGCAGCGCGACCCGCAGCACGCCCTGCGGCGCGTCGCGCCCGGCCGAGGCGGCGGCGTCGGCCTCCTCGATCTCCTCGAGGATCCGGTTGCACGACTCGTAGTAGGCCGCGCCCTCGTCGGTCAGGTGCAGCCGCCGGGTGGTGCGGTGGAGAAGGCGGGTGCCCAGGCGCGCCTCGAGCGCGGAGAGGCTGCGGCTGACCACTGCCGGCGAGAGCCCCAGCTCGCGCGCCGCAGCCGACAGGCTGCCGCTCGCGACCACCTTGGCGAAGATCGACATTTGCTGAAGGGAGTCGGACATATCTTTGCTATCTACGCAAAGCTGAATTGATACTTAAGCCTATTCTAAACTATGCAGCAAAGCCGTATTATTGCTGCATCGCAACACCGCTGAACGAGGCATCACCATGAACGCAAGCGAAATTCGCTATATCGAACAACACCTTGAGGCCGAGCCGCGCCTGCCGCTCTCGCAGTACGAAATGCATATGCTGATTCGGCGCGCCCACCGCGACCGCGCCGAGGCGGTTGCCGCGATGTTCCGCGGCCTCGGGGCCCGGATCGCCGCCTACTTCCGCGCGCTGCGCGAGAGCGCGGCCACCCAGACCGGCGCCGGCCTGCGCCACAACTGATCACCGACTGCGCCCGCCGCGGATTCCTCCTCCCTCCTCCTTCCGCGGCGGGGTTCGTCCCGCTCCGCACCGAAAGTGCGGGGCGGGACCGCACTTCCTAGGCAATCATCTTCCACATCTCCAGGTCGCGCCGCGCGGTCCAGATGCGCGGGTGCTTGATGCCGCTCGCCTCGTCGTAGGCGCGCGTGACGTCGAACGGGATGCAGTGCTCGTAGATCGGGTAGCCGGCGTACTTCGGGTCCATCCGGCGCCGCGTCTGGTCGTAGGCCTGCTTCAGCGTCCTGCCTGAGGCGACCGCGCGCCTGGCGCTGGCGTAGAGCTGCGTCACGAAATCCTGCGTGTAGCGGATCGCCTTTTCGCACTGCGCGGGCGTCGTGAGCGCGGGGCCGCGCCCGGGCACGAGGGCGCGGGGCCTGAGCGCGCGCAGGCGCGCGAGCGTCGCCGGCCACTCCTCGAGTTGCGCGTCGCCGGCGTAGATGCCGGCTTCGTACTCGACCAGGTCGCCCGAGAACAGCACGCGCTGCGACGGCACCCAGACGATGGTGTCGCCCGCGGTGTGCCCCGGCCCGGGGTGGAGGATCTTCACTTCGAGCTTGCCCATCCTGAGCGTCATCTCGTCCTTGAAGGTGAGCGTCGGCCAGGTCAGGCCGGGGATCGAGCCGGCGCCGCGGAAAAGCCGCGGAAAGCGCCCGATCTCGCTCTTCATGTCCTGCTTGCCGCGCTCGCGGATCAGCTCGAGCGTGGTCTGGCTGGCGATGACCTGCTCGGCCTTGTAGGCCGCGGCGCCGAGCACGCGCACCGCGTGGTAGTGCGAGAGAACGACGTAGCGGATCGGCTTGGAGGTGACGCGGCGGATGCGCCGGATCACCTCTCGCGCCATCAGCGGCGTGGCCTGCGCGTCGACGACCAGCACGCCGTCGTCGCCCACCACCACGCCGGTGTTCGGGTCGCCCTCGGCGGTGAACGCGTAGCAGCTGGGCGAGAGTTTCTTGAACGTGATCTTCTTCGGCTTGAGATCGCCCCGGGAGGCGAAAGTCTTTGTCATGGCGAGGTCGTCCTTGCGTGTATCGTGCCTGAGAGGGCGCCTATGATAGCCGCAGCGGACGGGCTTTTGCCCGTGCCCGAATCGCGCATAATGTGACCATGGATCGACCGCAAAAGGTCCGGCTCGGCGACCTCCTCGTCGCGCAGAAGCTGATCTCGCGCGAGCAGCTGAGGCTCGGGCTGGAGCAGCAGAAGAAGAGCGGCCGCCGGCTCGGGCGCGTGCTGCTCGAGATGGGCTTCGTCAGCGACGAGCAGATCAGCGAGGCGATCTCGCGCCAGCTCGCGATCCCCTTCGTCAACCTCAAGTTCTATAACCTCAAGCCCGAGGTGGTGCGCGCGCTGCCCGAGACGCAGGCGCGGCGTTTCCGCGCCATCGTGCTCGAGGACCGCAAGTCGAGCTACCTCGTCGGCCTCGCCGACCCGACCGACCTGTTCGCTTTCGACGAGCTGCAGCGCCTGCTCAAGCGCGACGTCGAGCTCGCGGTGGTGAGCGAGGCGCCGCTGGTGCAGGCGATCGACCGCGTCTACCGCCGCACCGAGGAGATCAGCGGGCTGGCCAGGGAGCTCGAGCGCGACATCGGCGAGGACTACATCGATTTCGGCGCGCTCGGCGCCGGCCTCGGCGCCGAGGAAGCGCCGGTGGTGAAGCTCTTGCAGTCGGTGTTCGAGGACGCGCTGCAGGTCAACGCCTCCGACATCCACATCGAGCCGCAGGAAACCAGGGTCCAGATCCGGGTCCGCATCGACGGCGCGCTGATGTCGCAGGCCGAGGCCGACAGCCGCATCGGCCCCGCGCTCGCGCAGCGCCTGAAGCTGATGGCGGGGCTCGACATCGCCGAGAAGCGCCTGCCGCAGGACGGCAGGCTCAACGTGATGGTGCGCGGCCAGCCGGTCGACGTGCGCATGTCGACGCTGCCGAGCCAGTTCGGCGAGTCGGTCGTGCTGCGGCTTCTCAACCGCGCCTCGACGCTGCAGAGCCTGGACAAGATCGGCATGCCGCCCGATATGCTCGAGCGCTTTCGCGTCGTCATCCAGCGCTCGAACGGCATGGTCCTGGTCACCGGCCCGACCGGCAGCGGCAAGACGACCACGCTCTACGCCGCGCTGCAGGAGATGAACAAGGTCGACCGCAAGATCATCACGATCGAGGACCCGATCGAGTACCGCCTCGCCGGCGTCACCCAGGTGCAGGTGAACGAGAGGATCGACCTCGGCTTCGGCCGCGTGCTGCGCTCGGTGCTGCGGCACGACCCGGACATCATCCTGGTGGGCGAGGTGCGCGACGAGGACACCGCGCAGATCGGCCTGCGCGCGGCGCTGACCGGCCACCTGGTGTTCTCGACCCTGCACACGCGCGACGCCGCGAGCGCGGCGATCCGCCTGGTCGACATGGGCGCGCCGAGCTACCTGGTGGCGAGCTCGCTGCAGGCGGTGGTCGCGCAGCGCCTG
>CAZLUX010000094.1:0-3253 GCA_964562815.1 uncultured Enterobacteriaceae bacterium | reverse complement strand
CGCGCCGAGCTACCTGGTGGCGAGCTCGCTGCAGGCGGTGGTCGCGCAGCGCCTGCTGCGGCTGGTGTGCGAGAGCTGCAAGGAGGAGCACCCGCCCGAAGCGCACGAGGAGCGCTGGCTGACGACGCAGCTCGGCGACGGCATGGGCGCGGCGCGCTTCGTGCGGGGCCGCGGCTGCTCGCACTGCAACGGCACCGGCTTCTCCGGGCGCACCGGCGTGTACGAGATGCTGGAGATGACGCCGGACCTGGTGCGCGCCGCGAGCCTCGCGGATCCCAACGCCTTCGGCGCGGCGGCGCGGCCGCAGCTCGAGGGCAGGACGCTCACCGACCGCGCGCTCGCGCTGGTGCTCGCCGGACGCACCACGGTGTCCGAGGCGATCCGGGTGGCCACCGACGTGGAGGGCTGATGCCGCATTTCTCCTACCGCGGCCGCAACTCGCGCGGCGACTTGGTGACGGGGCGGCTGGAAGCCGCGGACACCGGGCAGGTCGCCGACCAGCTGCTCGCGACCGGGATCACGCCGGTAGACATCGCCGGCGCACCGAGCGCGGAGCGGCGCGCGGGCGCGCCGCAGTGGTGGCGCGCGCTGACCGCGCCGGACGTGGGCGAGATCGACCTGATGCTGTTCTCGCGCCAGATGTACACCCTGCTCAGGTCCGGCGTGCCGATCCTGAGGGCGCTCGCGGGGCTGCAGGAGTCGGTGCGCAATCCCGCGCTCAAGGACGTGATCGCCGACCTGCTGGTGAACCTCGATGCCGGGCGCGAGCTCTCCGCCGCGCTGCGCCGGCACCCGAAGGTGTTCAGCAACTACTACGTGAGCATCGTGCGCGTCGGCGAGACCACCGGCACGCTCGCCGAGTCCTTCGACCGCATGTTCCACCACATCGAGTTCGAGCGCGGCGTGCGCGAGCGGATCAGCACCGCGCTGCGCTACCCCCTGATCGTCCTCGCCGCGATCGCGATCGCGATCGCGATCGTGAACTTCGCCGTCATCCCGGCCTTCGCCAGGATCTACGAGGTGAACAAGGTGCCGCTGCCGCTGCTGACGCGGGCGCTGATCGCGACCTCGCAGTTCTTTCTGGCCTGGTGGCCGGCGATGCTCGTCGGCCTGATCGGGCTCGTCGTCGGCCTGCGCGCCTGGGTGCGCACCGACGCCGGGCGCTACGCCTGGGACCGCTACAAGCTGCGCCTGCCGATCGCGGGCGGGATCATCGCCAAGGCGACGCTGTCGCGCCTCGCGCGCAGCCTGGCGGTGTCGATGCAGTCGGGCGTCCCGATCGTGCAGGGCCTGACGGTGGTCGCCGACGTGGTCGACAACGTCTACATCGCGCAGCGCATCGAGCAGATGCGCGACGGCGTCGAGCGCGGCGAGAGCCTGCTGCGCACCGCGGCGGCGGTGGGCGTGTTCACCCCGGTGGTGCTGCAGATGATCGCGGTCGGCGAGGAGACCGGCGAGCTCGACGAGCTCCTCTCCGAGGTCGGGCGGATGTACGAGCGCGAGGTCGACTACGAGATCCGCAACCTCTCCGCCAACATCGAGCCGGTCCTGACAGTGGCGATGGGCGTCATGGTGCTGATCCTCGCGCTCGGCGTGTTCCTGCCGATCTGGGGCCTCGGCAAGGTCATGCTGGCGCGGTGATCCCGTTCCGGATCCACTTCCGGCAGCGCAGCCACCTGGAAACGGCGCTCTACGCCGTCATCGTCGGCGTGCTCGCGGCGCTGCTGCTGCACCGCCTGCTCGAGCTTTCCGCGGTGGCGGAGAAGAGCGCGATGGAGGCGACGCTCGCGCGCCTTCAGTTTGCGCTCTACGCCCGCGCCGCGAAGGTGGTGCTGTCGGGCAAGCCCGGGACCTCCCTCGACTGGCAGAACCGCAACCCCGTCGTGCTCGCGCACGCGGAGCTGCCCAACTATCTGGGCGAATTCGATCACCCGGACCTGACTACGCTCGATTCCGGCAACTGGCTGTACGACCGCAGCCAACACGAGCTGGTCTACTTGGTGCGCCGGGCGCAGGATTTCTCCGGCGGCACGGACGCGGTGCCGGCGATCCGATATCGCCTTCGGCTCGAGCGCACGCCTTCGGGTGCCTATTCGCCGTATCTGCTGCATGCGGCGAGCCCCTACCGCTGGGAACCGAATGGTGGTTAATACTTCACAAAAGTTCGAGAAAAACTGCGAAACTATCTGACTTACCTTGACAAAATTGGTCAAAGTTTGGCTAAATTCGGCCTTGGAACGGCACACGAGGCTACGAGAGGGAGGTACTCGGTAATGAAGATCAAACGGGTCGAACAGCAGGGTTTCACCTTAATCGAACTGGTTGTGGTGATCGTGATTCTCGGCATCCTCGCGGCAATCGCGGTGCCCCAGTTCACCGACCTATCGCAGAGCGCCAAGGATGCAGTCGCTGACGGAGCGTGCGGCGCGCTTCAGTCATCCGCGGTTTTGCTGTACGCGTCGAACAAGGGACCAAGCGGCTTTACCGCCATCAAGAACAACGTAACCCTTAGCGCGAACCTCACGCTAGCCGGATCCTGCGCAGCGCCGACTGCCCAGTATGGTACGGATCCCGCTCGAGCTTGCACGGCACTCCCTGTCGCGCTTTGCAACGGCCCCTGATACTTTGCGTGAGGCGGCAGTCTCGAATTGGCAAGCGCTGAGCCAACCACGCCAGCAGGCCTGAGCGCGCCTGCATGCTTGAAGGGGGGCCTGACGGCCTCCCTTTTTTTTCTTGCGCTCGCGTTCGCCGCGGCGGGCTCGGCGCAGGCGGTCATCGGTCTGTGGGCGGCCGCCGCGCTCGCGCTGGCCGCGCTCTACGTCCTCGGCCGCCCCGGACCCGCGGCGACGTGGCTGACTCTCGCGGCCGCGGGATTTGCGGTCCTGATTGCTTTCAACGGGCTCGTGTTGAGCCCGGCGTACACGCCGGCTGCGGTCTTTCATCCGCTGCTCTTCATCCTCGCTTTCGCCGCTGCGCGGCGCTGCCCGCGGCCGCGGCGGCTCTTCGGCGCCGCGCTGGCCGTGGCCGGCGTGCTCGCCGCTTGGGGGCTCGCCGAGCTGCACATCGTCGGCCAGGAGCGGGCGCTCGCATTTCTCGACACCCCCAACACTTATGCGGCGCTGATCGACCTCGCGCTGCTGCCGGCGGCAGTGTGGCTACTGTGGGGCCGAAGCGGGCGCGCCGCATCCAACGCGCTCGCCGCGCTCGTCGCGCTGCTGGTCGCGGGCTCGCTCGCCGCGCTCAGCCGCGGCGC
>CAZLUX010000093.1:0-11050 GCA_964562815.1 uncultured Enterobacteriaceae bacterium | reverse complement strand
GCGCGTTCGTCGAGGCGATGCAGCAGCTGCGCGCGGGTCACCTGGCCGAAGCCGAGCGGATCCTGCGCGGCATGCTCCGCCGCACCGACAGCGCGCGAGTGAGGCTCGAGCTCGCGCGGGTGCTCTATCTCGAAGGCAAGGACGCCGAGGCGAAGGCGCTGTTCAAGGAGGTGTCGATGCGCTCGGACACGCCCTGGCGGGTGCGCGACAACATCGCGCCGTTCGTGCGCTCGATCGAGGAGCGCTCGGGCTACCTCAAGCTGGGGGTGACGGTCGTGTCCGACTCGAACCCGCGCAACCTCGCGCGGCAGGAGGAATTCACGATCGGCAACCTGCGCGTGACGCCGACCGAGGCGCCGAAGAAGGTGACGGGGCTGCGCTATTCGCTGCAGGGCTGGAAGCCGTTTCACGGCTCGCCCGATGCCGGCGCTTACCTGAGCGCGTCGTACGCGGACTATCCCGGCCGGCAGCTCGACCGGATCACGGCGGATGTCAGCCTGCTGAGAGCTCTTTCGTCGTCCGGCCGCGTGCGCGGCAAGGCGGGCGTGGAGTTCGGCACCTTCGGCGGCAAGCGGCTGTATCACTTCCCTTACTTGGCGCTGGACTCGATCCTCAAGCAGACCGGCACGGCGCGGCTCACCGGCGAGCTGAAGCTCGGCAAAGTGAAGTTTCCGGATTTCGGCTATCTCGACGCGAATTACCTGAGCGCGTCGGCGTCGGTGCGCAAGGTGATGTCCGCCACCGCGGCCACGTCGCTGAGCGCGACGTTCGAGCGCTCGACCGCGAGCGAAGACCCGTACTCCTATTCCGGCTGGCAGGTCGGACCCGGCGTCGATCTCTTCTGGCCGGGCTCGCTCTACATGGTGGGGGCGCGCGCCGCGCTGGGCGGGCGCAGGTACGAGGCGGTCGACCCGTTATTCGGCGAGCGGCGCTCCGACACGACGACGCGGCTCGAGATGTCGCTCGCCAACAAGCGCTGGCGCTGGCGCGACAGGCGTCTTTCGCTCGTTGCGTCGCTCGAGCGCAACCGCTCGAACATCGGCTTCTACGGCTACCGCAAATTCAACCTGTCTGTCGTAGTCGAGTGAGGGAGGAGGACGTCATGGACAAGGCCATTCGACTGACTGCCCGCGAAACGGACGTGCTGCGGCTGATGGCGCGCGGGCACACCTACTTGCAGATCGGCGATGAGCTCGGCGTTTCCTTGCACACGGTCGCGAGCCACGCCAAGAACATCTACCGCAAGCTCGAAGTGCGCTCGGCGCGCGCCGCCGTGTGGCGCGCGTTCGAGCTCGGGCTCACTTGATCATCGACTCCGGAATCGCGCCGTTCTTGCGCCCGGCGACGCCGAAGTAGTGCAGCGGCCGGCCGTCGACCGAGAGCCGGTGTCGGTAGCGCTCGATGTGGTGGATGTCGAGGTACTCGGTCAATATCAGATTCTTGACGAACACCGAGAATCCGCTGGTGTCCTTGTTGTCGAGGAAGGTTTCCTTGATGTTGAAGGCGATCCAGCCGCCGTCCTCGACCAGGTTGAAGCTCTCCCAGAAGGCGCGCACCGGGATGTCGCCGAAGCCGAGCGCGGCGACCGTCACCATGCAGTTGAAATGCCATTCCGAGAGCTCTTCGCGCTGCGGGGCCTCGAGCTTGGTCAGGTCGCTGACGTAGTACTGGTCGTAGACGCCGCCGCGGTCGCGCTCGGCGGCGTCGCGCGCGGCGGCCGAAATATCGAGGCCTACGATGCGCGCCACGCCGTGCTGCCTCAGCTCGTCGCCGACCATGCCGTTGCCGGCGCCGAGATCGAGGACGCGCAGCTCGGAAAAGCTGTCCCCCGCGGTGCTGACCGTGTAGTGCAGGATGTCGATCACCTTCTTCGGCGAGCAGCACTTCAACCGGTCGTAAAACAGCTGCTCGTACAAACCCGGACGGTTGTAGATCGCGTCGTAGTCGTGCAACCGGAGCTTCACTTCCTCGCCCGACGGCTCGGTGAGCAGAAAGTAGGCCTGATCCTGATCCAGCTGATGGGGGTCCGTCGCGGGTAATCGAATGCGGTGCCTGCGCATGCCGTAGCGTCGCCTATATGAGATCCTTCATTGCGGAATGCCCGCCGGGGAGGGCGGGCGCGGGCCCTCTATTCTGCCCTGATTGCGCGAATCGCTCAAATCGCCGCGCGGCGCAGCGATTCGGCGGAAAGATTGTAGGTTCGCCCCAGTCCGGCGACGAAGCGCGCGTCCCGCGGCACGAGCCGCCAGAAACCGAAGTCCGCGAGGCCGAACGTCACGGCCGATTCGGGAAAACGCGCGAGCCAGTCGGCCTTGAGACGCTCGAACGACTCTCCTCCTCCTGGAAGCTGAACCACGTCGCCGCGCAGCGCGACGCGCGCGAGCGTTTGCGGGTCGGCGCGACCGTCGTCCGGCTCGGCGATCGAAAGCGATACGCGCGCGTCGGCGAGCATGTCCTGGGTGTGCCACGCGAGCCGGCTCACGCGCAGGCAGAATCCGCCGAAGTCCGCCTCGGGCAGAAACGTCACCATCGACACCAGTGGCGCACCCTGACGCAGGGTGCCGAGCGCGGCGACGCGAACCTCGCGGATGATCCGCGCGAGCAAAGCGTAAGCATCAGCGTTCATGCCGGCCATTGTAGTATTCTCGCGCCACTGTGCGTTACGAATTGCTCATCGGCCTGCGCTACACGCGCGCCAAGCGCCGTAATCATTTCATCAGCTTCATCTCGCTCATCTCGATGGCGGGAATCGCGCTGGGCGTGGCCGCATTGATCGTGGTCCTGTCCGTGATGAACGGGTTCCAGCAGGAGCTGCGCGCGCGCATTCTCGGCGTGGTGTCTCACGTGCAGATCTTCGGCGCCGACCACCGCCTGCGCGACTGGCAGGAAACCGCGGCGGCGGCGGCGCGCAATCCGCACGTGATCGCCTCGGCGCCGTTCGTCAGCGCGCAGGGCATGCTGACCTTCGGCCAGGCGGTGCGCGGCGCGGTCGTGCGAGGGATCATTCCGCGCGAGGAAGAGAAGGTGGCGCAGTTCGGCAAGCACATGCGCGCCGGCAGCCTCGACGCCCTGCAGCCGGGCCGCTTCGGGATCGTGCTCGGCGTGGATCTCGCGCGCGCGCTCGGCGTGCTGCCTGGCGACAAGGTGGCCCTGATCGCGCCGCAGGGCCTGGTGACCCCCGCGGGGGTGATTCCGCGCCTGAAGCAATTCACGGTGGTCGGCATCTTCGACATCGGCTTCATCGAGGCCGATGCCGGGCTCGCGCTGATCAACCTGCAGGACGCGCAGCGGCTCTACCAGATGGGCGACGCGGTGACTGGGGTGCGGCTCAAGCTGGACGATCTGTTCGCCGCGCGCGAGGTCGCGCAGGAATTGAACGCCCGGCTCGGCCCGAACGTCTACGCGACCGACTGGACGCAAAGCCACGCGAACTTCTTCCGCGCGGTCGAGATCGAGAAGCGGGTCATGTTCATCATCCTGCTGCTCATCGTCGCGGTGGCGGCGTTCAACGTGGTGTCGGCGCTGGTGATGCTGGTGACCGACAAGCAGGCCGATATCGCCATCCTGCGAACGCTCGGGGCTTCGCCAGGCTCGGTCATGCAGATCTTCATGGTGCAGGGCGCGGTGATCGGCGTGATCGGGACGCTCGTGGGCGTGGTGTGCGGCGTGCTGCTCGCCGTGAACATACCCACTGTGGTGCCGGCGATCGAGCACGCGTTCAACGTGCAGTTCCTGTCGAAGAGCGTGTATCTCATCCCCGAGCTGCCGTCGGACGTTCACTCGCGCGACGTGATCATCATCGGCCTGGTGTCGCTCGTGCTCTCGTTCGTCGCCACGCTCTATCCGAGCTGGCGCGCCTCGCGCGTCAATCCCGCCGAGGCACTGCGCTATGAATGAAGTGCTCTCCTGCCGAGGTCTGCAAAAGACCTATCAGGGGCCGACCGCGGTGCCGGTGCTGCGGGGCGTCGACCTCGACGTCGGAGTGGGCGAGCGGGTCGCGGTCGTCGGCCGTTCGGGCTCCGGCAAGAGCACCTTGCTGCACCTCCTGGGCGGGCTCGACGCGCCGAGCGCGGGCAGCGTGAGCGTGCGGGGCCGCCCGTTCAGCGAGATGGGCGAGGCCGAGCGCGGCCGCGTGCGCAACGCGACGCTCGGCTTCGTCTATCAGTTCCATCATTTGCTGCCGGAATTCAGCGCGCTCGAGAACGTCGCCATGCCGCTGCTGATCCGGCGTACCGCGCGCGCCAAGGCGCTCGAGCGGGCCGCCAGGGCGCTACGGGAAGTCGGCCTTGGCGAGCGCCTCGAGCACCAGCCCGGCGAGCTCTCGGGCGGCGAGCGTCAGCGCTGCGCGTTCGCGCGCGCGATGGTCACCGAGCCCGCCTGCGTGCTCGCCGACGAGCCGACCGGCAACCTCGATCTGCGCACCGCGGACGAAGTGTTCGAGGCGATGGTGCGGTTGTCGGCGAACCACTCCACCGCGTTCATCATCGTGACCCACGACCCCGCGCTCGCGTCCCGCGCAGGGCGGGTCTTCGAGCTGCGCGACGGGGTCTTGCATGAGGCAGCTCGCGCTCCAGGGTGAGCTCGTAGGGCGCATAGCCGAGCGCGCGGTAAAAGCGCAGCGCGGCCTGATTGGCGGCGAGCGTTCTCACCCGTAACCGGGTCAGTCCCTGCGCTGCGAAATGGCGCGCCGCTTCTTCCAGCAGGGCCACCGCAATGCCGCGCGCGCGGGCCCCGGGCTCGACATAGAGGTCGGTGACGACGCCGTAGCGCCGCTCCGGCGGACGCACGTGGTGCGAGCCGCGCGCCTCCTCCTCGACCCAGCCGACCAGGAAGCCGAGCCGCTCCTCGCCCCGCGCCGCCACCAGAACCCTTCCCCGGCGCTCGCGCGCCGCCCGCTCCAGGTGAACGAGATGGGCGGTGGCGATTCGGCGCCCTTCGGCGCGCCCGGCGTGCAGCGTGCGCTCGAGGTCCTGCAGGGCGGTGACGAACGCGACGAGCGGCCGCCGGTCGGCGGGTTGCGCATCGCGCACCATGAAACGGGGCGGGCTCTTCACGTTTTCGGCTCCTTGCGAACGGAAGCGGGGTGGATCGTCATCGCGGCCTTCTCCTTGCGCGCCGGCGGGCGCGCCACGCGAGCACGACGTAGGCGCGCCAGGCAAGGTGCACGCCGAAATAGCCCAGCGCGGCGAGCGTGCAGGCGAGCGCGACCAGGCCCACCGCAAGCGGCTTGCCGAGCGACAGCGACCAGTGGATGAGGGCGTGCGCAGAGGCGCTCAGATGGGTCCAGTCGAGATCGGGCGGGCCGACTCGCGGCGGCCCTGCGCCCGCGCCGAGCAAGAGCGTGCCGTACTCGTAGGCGAGCAGGTACAGCGGCACGATCGTGAAGGGGTTCGTATAGAGAGTCGTCACGAGCGCTACCGGCAGGTTGCGGTGCAGGGGCACCGCGAGCAGCGCGGCGGTCAGCATCTGCAGCGGCCCCGGCACCAGGCCCGCGAAAAGCCCGATCGCGACCCCGCCCGCGACCGATTCCCGGTTCAAATGCCACAGGTTGGGGTGGTGCAGCAGCGAGCCGAACATCCGCACGATGCGGTAGGAGCGGACTTTCGCGGCGTCGGGGAGGTATTTTCGGAAATACTTTCGCGGCATGGTCATCCGGCGCGCGGCCGGGCCGTTCCATTGTAGATGACGGCGGTCGTGCTTGCTTTCGTGGCCGGGGTGCTGCTCCTGCAGCAGCAGGGCGAGCTTCCCTCGCTTGCCTGGCTGATCGCGGTTCCGGCCTGCCTGGCGGTGGGCGTGTGGCGGCGCGGCCTGCGGCTTCCCGCCGCGCTCGCGCTGGGGTTCCTGTGGGCCGCCGGCTGCGCCCAGCTGCGCCTTGCCGACCGGCTCGTGCCGGAGCTCGAGGGCCGCGATCTTCAAGTGACGGGCGTCGTTTCCGGGCTGCCCGCCTCGGGCGAGCGCAGCCTGCGCTTCGACTTCGAGCCCGAGTCGGCGCCGCCCGGGGTGAAGCTGCCGCGCAGGCTGCGCCTGGCATGGTATGCGTCGCCGGCGCCGGCCGCCGCTCCCGAGCTGCACCCGGGCGAGCGCTGGCGATTCACGCTTCGGCTGCGCCGCCCGCACGGGCAGGTGAACCCCTACGGCTTCGACTACGAGGCGTGGCTGCTCGAGCGCGGCATCGGCGCAACGGGCTACGTGCGCGCCTATCCGGCGCCGCAACGGCTCGGCGCGCGCGGCGGCGCGCTCGACCGCATCGGCCGCGCCCGCGAGGTGGTCCGCGATCGCTTCCTGCGCGTGCTCGGCGCGACCCCCGCGGCGGGCGTTCTCGCCGCGCTCGCGGTCGGCGACCAGCACGCGATCTCGAACGAGGAATGGCGCCTGTTCCAGCGCACCGGGGTGACGCACTTGATGAGCATTTCGGGCCTGCACGTGACGCTCGTGTCGGGGCTCGTCGCGTGGCTGGTCTCCTTCGGCTGGCGCCGGCTGCCGCGCCTGTGCGTGTGGCTGCCCGCGCGCAAGGCCGCGGCGGCGGCCGCGATCGCCGCGGCGCTCGGCTACACGCTGCTGGCGGGATTCGGGGTGCCGGCCCAGCGCACGCTGCTGATGGTGAGCGTGGTCGCGCTCGCGTTGTGGGCCGGACGCGTCGTTTCGCCCGGGCGCACGCTCGCGCTCGCCCTCGGCGCGGTGGTGCTGGCCGATCCCTGGGCGCCGCTCGCGCCCGGATTCTGGCTCTCGTTCGGCGCGGTGGCGCTGATCTTCTATGTCGCGGCGGGCTGGGTCGGCGCCGAGCCGAGAATCCTGCAGTGGGTACGCATCCAGTGGGCCGTGACGATCGGGCTCGCGCCGGCCGCGCTGCTCCTGTTCGGGCAGGTCTCGCTGGTCGGACCGCTGGCCAACGCGGTGGCGATCCCGCTCGTGTCGGCGGTGGTGACGCCGCTTGTGCTGCTCGGCGCCGCGGTTCCGCTCGATGCGATTCTTCACCTCGCCGCCTGGCTCGCCGCCCACCTGCTCGAATTCCTGGAGGCCTGCGCCGCGCTGCCGCTCGCGGTCTGGCAGGCGCGAGTGCCGCCGCCGTGGAGCGTTCTGCTCGCGCTCGCGGGCGTCGCCTGGCTGCTCGCGCCGCGCGGGGTGCCGTGGCGCGCGAGCGGCGTCGCGCTCCTGCTGCCCGCATTCGCGCTGCCTCCGCACGCGCCCCTGCCCGGCGAGGCCTGGATCACCGTGCTCGACATCGGCCAGGGGCTCGCGGTGCTGGTGCGCACTTCGCGTCACGCGCTGCTCTACGACGCGGGGCCATCGTTCGCCGGCGAAGGCGACGCGGGCGAGCGCAGCATCCTGCCGCTCCTGCGCGCGACCGGGGTCGCGCGGCTCGACGCCATGATGCTCTCGCACGACGACAGCGATCACATCGGCGGCGCAGTGTCGGTGATGGAGGGCGTGCCGACCGCAACGCTGCTCAGCTCGCTGCCGGCGGACCACGCTGCGCTCGCGTTCGCCGAGTCGGCGCGACGCTGCGTGCGCGGCGAGGCGTGGACGTGGGACGGCGTGCGCTTCGCGCTGCTCTCGCCCCGGCGCGAGGCCTACGGCCAACGCCGGGGCAACGACCTCAGCTGCGTGCTGCGCGTGAGCGCGGGCCCGCACGCGATGCTCCTCACCGGGGACATCGAGCGCGAAGCCGAGGCGTCGCTCGCCGCGGAGCCGGGGCGCGCGCTGCGGGTCGACGTGCTGCTCGCGCCGCATCACGGCAGCCGCACCTCCTCGGGTCCTGCCTTCGTTGCCGCAGCGGCGCCGCGCTGGGTGGCGATCTCGGTCGGCTACCGCAACCGCTTCCGCCACCCGAACGGCGCGGTGCAGGCGCGCTACCGCGCCGCGGGCGCGCGCCTGCTTCGCACCGACCGCGACGGCGCGATCAGCGTGCGCCTCGACGCCGCGAACGTCACGGTCGAAGGCGAGCGTGCGCGCCGGGCCCGCTACTGGCGCGGCATATAATCATCCGGCGGAATCCTCCGCACCACTATCGCCAGGAGGGGACATGGCCAAGAAGAGCGCTGAAGCGGTTTATCGCGTCACCGAAGTCATTGGCACCAGCAGCGAGTCGTGGGAAGACGCGGCGCGCACCGCGGTCAAGGCGGCGTCGAAGTCGCTGCGCGATCTGCGCATCGCGGAAGTCACGAAGCTCGACGTCAAGGTCGAGAACGGCAAGGTGGTCGCGTTCCGGACGCGCCTTGCGCTGTCGTTCAAGTACGGCTCCTGAGGCATGGCCGCATCCGGGTCCGACTTCACGGCGACCATTCGCGTGGCCGGTCCCGGGCGGCTGGACGAGTTTCGCGAGCACCTGCGCTGGCTGATGGTGCGGGACATCGACGCCGAGAACTACACCGAGCACCACGGCGGCGACGCGCTCGAATACCGCTTCGAGATCAGGAAGGGGGTCCCGTTCGCCGCCTTCGCCAACGCCTCGGAGGAATTTCCGGAGCTTCGGGTCGAGGCGGAGTGGCGCAATGCCAGGCAGGGCGTGCGCGGGCGGGCGATCATCCAGGGCGGGCGGCTTTTCGACCATGAAACGGCGCCCATCGGCGGCGGCCTGCTCGCGCTGCATATCGAGTGCGGCGCGCGGGGCGAGCTCGTGCTCGGCATGGCCTGCATGCGCCACGGAAACGAGTGGCTCGGCTATTGCGCGAGCGCGAGCCGGCACGCGTATTTCCATCTCGACGAAGGCGGGCGGCTGCGGCTGGACGAAGGCGCGACCGGCCGCTGGGGCGGCGGCGATGACATCGATGCGGCGCTGCTCGGGCGGCTGGAGGAAATCGCCTTCCGCTTCGCCGACGACTGGCTCTGGTACGACGAGGACGCGTCTGCGGCGAGCGTGCTCGAGCGCAAGCACTACGACAATCACGGCTGGCCGGTGGCGGGCGCGAACCTGAGATCGGAGCGACTGCAGCGGATCGGTCTCGGGCAGACCTTCAGCAGCCTGCCGCCCGAGGCGCACCCTCTGCGCGAGCGCCTGCTGGCCGAGTGGGCGCGCGGCGCATGAGCGCCGCACCGCGCCGGCGCAGCGTGCAGTGCGCCTCCCCCAAGGGACTGCACCGCATCGCCTATATCGAATGGGGCGATCCGCGCAACGACAAGGTACTGGTGTGCGTGCATGGCCTGACGCGGTGTGCGCGGGATTTCGACGCGCTTGCGCGCTCGCTCGCCGAGCGCTACCGGGTCGTGTGCCCCGACATGGCAGGGCGTGGCGATTCGGATCGGCTGGCCGATCCGATGCTCTACGTCTATCCGCAGTACCTGTCCGACGTCGTGGCCCTGATCGCGCGCCTCGACGTGGAGGCGGTGCACTGGGTGGGCACCTCGATGGGCGGGCTGATCGGGATGATGCTCGCGGCGGATCCGAACACGCCGGTGACGAAGCTGGTGCTGAACGAGATGGGTCCGGTCGTCAGCAAGGCTTCGCTCGAGCGCATCGCCTCCTATGTCGGCCTCGCGCCGACCTTCCCCGACTTCGACGCGGCGGAACGGTACGTGCGCACGGTCTCGGCGCCGTTCGGCCCGCACAGCGACGCCGAGTGGCGCTTCCTGACCGAGGTCGTGGTGCGACGGCAGGACGACGGCAGCTACCGTATGCACTACGACCCGGGCCTCGCGCAGCCGCTTCGGGCCCAGATGCCGGAAAGAGACCTCGAGCTGTGGCCGATCTACGAAGCGGTGCGCTGCCCGACGCTGGTGCTGCGCGGAGAGCACTCGGACCTGCTCTCTCGCCAGACCTGCGAGCGGATGGCTGCCTGCGGGCCGAAGGCCAAGGTGATCGAGATCGCCGGCGTCGGCCACGCGCCGACCCTGCAGCACGCCGACCAGATCGGGATCGTGCGGGAGTTCCTGCTCTCATGAGCGAAGACATCGGATTCGGCGTCATCGGCCTGGGCGTGATGGGGCAGCGCATGCTGGCGCGAATCGCCGAGCATCCGCGCGCCCGGGTGCTCGCCGCCTGGGACCCCGACGCCCGGGCGATGGCGGCGACCCGGGAACGGTACCCCGCGGCCGCCGCGGCGCAAACGCCGACCGAAGTGATCGGCGCTCCGGGGCTTCATTGCCTGTACGTGGCCTCGCCGCCGGTGAGCCACCTCGCCTACGCGGAGCAGGCGTTCGACGCCGGGCTCGCGGTGTTCTGCGAGAAGCCGCTCACGGTCGATTTCGACGCCGCGCGCCGCAGCATCGCGCGCATCGAACGGCAGAAGCTGCGCGCGACGGTGAATTTCTCGCTCGCCTCCTCGCCCGGGCTCGCGGCGATGGCCGCTGCGGCGAAGGACGGGTCGATCGGCGCGCCGCGCGCAGTCGAGATCGAGGTCGCCTTCGACCAGTGGCCGCGAGCGTGGCAATCGGCCGCGGGGCGCTGGCTCGCCGAGCGCGCCGAGGGCGGATTCACGCGCGAAGTGCTGTCGCACTTCGTGTTCGTGCTGCAGCGCGCGCTCGGGCCGGCCATAGTCGAATCTTCGCGGCCGGACTATTCGCCGGACGGCGTCGGCGCGGAGCGTGCGATCGAGGCGCGGCTCAGCGCGGGCGGAGTGCCGGTCACGGTCCAGGGGCGCGTCGGCGGCAGCCTTCCGGATTTCAACCGCATGACGCTGCTCGGAAGCGCCGGCGCGGTGGAAATCCACGACTGGTTCGGCCTGCGCAGGCGCAGAGGCGATGCGGACTGGGTCGCCGAGCGCAGCCCGCAGGAGAACCGCGCGATCGGGCAGGCCGCGCAGCTGGATCAGGTGGTCGCGATGGTGGAAGGCCGCCCCCACTCCCTGCCGGGGTTCGCCGAGGCCCTCGCAGTGCAGGAAACGATCGAGGCGCTGCTGAAGGGGCGCTAGCCCCCGCTATGCCTGGGTAGGCTTGTCCTCGTCGCCGGACGGCGAGGCCGGCGGCGATTCCGGCGCGGCAGGCTCGGACGGCTGCGGCTGCGAGCGCTGCTGCTTGCGCAGGCGCTTTTCTTCCTGCTTCTTCCTTTTCGCCAGGTCCCGCTGGCGCTTCTCGAACTGGTAGTTTTGTCTGGCCAATCGATCCCTCCTGGGCG
>CAZLUX010000092.1:0-11077 GCA_964562815.1 uncultured Enterobacteriaceae bacterium | reverse complement strand
CCGTCGTCGGGCTGGATGAAACCGAACCCCTTAGTCGTATTGAAAAACTTCACTGTGCCAGTAGCCATTTCGTACCTCCAAGTCTAGCGTCGCCCCGTCCGAGCGTGGCCGGAGCATCAAATCACACATTGGAGTAGATAGGCGGCACCCGGTCAAGGACGCTGCTGACTGACCCATAGCGAATTCGACACCCGGAAGTATGCAGCGGCCGGCGCGGATTGCAAGGGGTGGCGAAGCGATTTTCGGCAGGGAAACAACAAATGGATGCTCATGGGACAACGCCGAGCTGCGGAGAAACCCGGCGGAGGCAATGTGTCGCATTGTTATACTGCTGACTGTCCGAGTCCATCCGTCGGCAGCGAGAACTGGCATGGAAGGCAATACACCGCGACCCACCGAAATCAAGCTGCACCAGAAGTCCCGGCTGCTCGAGCTGACGTTCGCGGACGGCAGGAGCTTCAAGCTGCCCTGCGAATTCCTGCGCGTGTATTCGCCTTCGGCGGAGGTGCGCGGCCACGGCCCCGGACAGGAAGTGCTGCAGACCGGCAAGAGGGACGTGGAGATCACTCATATCGAGCCGGCGGGGAGCTATGCCATCCAGCTCACTTTTTCGGACGGCCACGACACCGGGATTTACTCATGGGACCTGCTGTATGACTACGGCCTGCACCAGGAAGAGATGTGGCAACACTATTTGGCCCGCCTGAGGGAAGCCGGGGCGAGCCGCGAACCCGGCCCGGCACCCTTCGCGCAGCGCCCGAGAGCCAAGTAGCCGCCCCCTTCGACGTCGTTCTGATCAACCCCTACGAACTGGGGCGGCAGCCGTTCGCCCTGGCGCAGCCCGCGGCTTGGCTGAGGCGAGATGGCTTTGCGGTGCGCTGCATCGACCTCTCGGTCGAGAAACTGGAGCCAGAGGTCCTGCGAACGGCGGGATTGGTAGCGATCTATGCAGGCATGCATACCGCGACCCGCATCGCGATCGAAGCCCTGCCCAGAATCAAGCAGCTCGCGCCCGGTGCGCATCTTTGCGTTTTCGGCCTCTATGCGCCCATGAACGAGGCGCTGCTGCGCGGGCTGGGCGTGGGGACGGTACTAGGCGGCGAGCTGGAGCCATCGCTGGTTTCCCTGTGCCGGCGACTGCGCGTCAATGAAGCGGGGCACGCGCAGATCGAGCCGGTCACGAGCCTGCACAAGGTCCGATTCGAGGTTCCCGATCGCAGCGTCCTGCCGCCGCTGGCGCGCTACGCCCACCTCGTGCTTCCCGACGGCTCGACTCGCGTCGCCGGCTTCGCCGAGGGCAGCCGGGGCTGCAAGCACCGCTGCCGCCATTGCCCGGTCGTGCCGGTGTACGAGGGGAAGTTTCGGGTCGTCCCCGCCGACGTGGTGCTCGAGGACATCCGGCAGCAGGTCAGGGACGGGGCCCGGCACATCTCCTTCGGCGATCCGGACTTCCTGAACGGCCCCAGCCACGGGCTGCGGCTGGCGCGTGCCCTGCATGCCGCCTTCCCCGAGGTCACGTTCGATGCCACGATCAAAGTGCAGCACATCATCGACAACGCCGGACTGCTGCCTGAATTGAGGTCGAGCGGGTGCTTGTTCATCACCTCTGCCGTAGAGGCCGTCGACGACGAGATCCTGCGCCGGCTCGACAAGAACCACAGCAGCCGGGATTTCGACCGCGCCGTCGCGCTGACCCGCGCCGCGGGCATCGCGCTTGCGCCCACCTTCGTCGCCTTTACCCCCTGGACGACGCTCGAGGGCTACATCGCGCTGCTCGAGCGGCTGGTTGCACTCGAGCTGGTTGAGAGCGTGCCCCCGGTGCAGCTCGCGATCCGGCTGCTCGTGCCCGAGGGCTCGTGGCTGCTTCGGCTGCCGGGCTTCAGCGACGAGCTGATGCCGTTCGATTCCTCACTGCTCGGCTACCCCTGGCGCCACCGAGACCCGCGGGTGGACCGGCTGCAACAAGACGTGCAGGCGATGGTTGCCAAGAGCGAAGAGCAAAAGCTCCCCCGGCGCGAGGTGTTTGACTCGGTCTGGCGCATGGCCCACCAGGCAGCCGGGCTGCGCGCGCCGGAGCTCCCGGCCGCGCTTGGCGCCGAGATTCCGCGCCTATCGGAGCCGTGGTACTGCTGCGCCGAGCCCACCGAGCAGCAGCTCCAGTCGTTCTGAGGCGCCGCAAGCCATGAAGCGCGTGCTGCTGCTGCTGCCGACGACAAGCTACCGCAACGAGGATTTTCTGGCCGCGGCGAAAAGGCTCGAGGTCGAAATCCTGGCTGCCGCGAACTACTGCGAGCAGCTGGCGCCGTCCTGGGGTTTCGCGCCGATCATGGCGCTGCATTTCGACCGGCCGGAGCAGGCCGCGGAGATCGTGCTGCGCGAGCTCGACCGCAGGCCGGACGCAGTCCTGGCGGTCGACGATTCGGGCGTCGAGCTGGCGGCGCTGCTCGCGCAGCGCCTGGGCCTGGCGGGCAACCGCACCGACGCCGTGCGTCGGGTGCGCGACAAGCTGGCGTTCCGCATGCTGCTCAAGCAGCACGGATATCGGTGCCCCGAATTCCGCCACCTGCCGAGCGATGCAGACCCGCGCGAGGTGCTGCACGGGCTCGAGTTCCCGGTGGTGGTGAAGGCAAGGCGCCTCGCGGCGAGCCGCGGCGTGATCCGGGCCGATAATGCCGACGAGCTGCTCCGAGCGGTCGACCGGGTGCGCGAGATCCAGTCCCGCGCCGACCGCGACGCACGGAAACTGGGTGTCGTCGTCGAAGCGTTCATTCCGGGGCGGGAGTTCGCTCTGGAAGGCATTCTGGAGCGCGGCAAGCTCACTGCACTCGCGCTGTTCGACAAGCCGGACCCTCTCGACGGCCCCTACTTCGAGGAAACGCTCTACGTCACGCCTTCGCGCCTCGCGGAAGACGTCCAGCAAAGAATTCGCTGCGAGGTGGCCCGGATCTGTCTCACCGCCGGGCTCACCGACGGACCGGTACACGCCGAGGTTCGCGTCAACGCGGACGGGATCTGGGCCCTCGAGATCGCCGCCCGCTCGATCGGCGGACTTTGCGGCCACGTTCTGACCCATGTCCTTGGCATGAGCCTTGAGGAGCTGATCCTGCGCCAGGCGGTCGGCGAGCCGCTCGCCGTCGCAGGCGATGGCAGCGCGGTCGGCGTCATGATGATCCCGACGCCGCGGCGCGGCATCTACCATGCGGTCGAGGGCATCGAGGCTGCGAAGGCCGTACCCGGGATCACCCGGATCGCCGTGACCGCCGAACGAGGCCAGCTCATCGCGCCGCCGCCCGACGGCCCGAGCTATCTAGGATTCATCTTCTCGCGCGCGTCAACGCCATCCGAGGCGGAGCAGGCGCTGCGGGACGCGCACCGACGGCTGTGGTTCGAAATTCGACCCGAATACCCGGCGCTCCTCGTCGGCACCTCATGAAACTTCGGCGAACCATGGATAGCATCGTCACCCGCCTACTGCTTCTGGGGCTGTGCCTCATGGCGGTCGGCATCGGCTTGCGCTATTACGCGCTGCCCCATTACCTCCGCGAGGACCTGGGCGCGGTGGTGGAGCAACAACAGCTGGCGCTTGCCGAGTACGTCGCCAAGAATGTCGACGACAAAATCGTCCAACGACGGAAGTTCCTCGAGCATCTCGCGGCCTCACTCCCTGGCAGCCTTCTTGGACAACCGGACCGCCTGCGCATCTGGCTCGAAAGACATTACGCGTATCAACCGCTGTTCTCGGCCGGCTTGTTCGTCGTGAATGCCGACGGGATCGCAGTCGCGGACTATCCTGCTCTCCCCGGCCGAGTCAATACGAGCTACGCTGACCGCGGCTACGTTCAGGTCGCATTGAGCGGACGGTCCGTGGTCGGCCGCCCTCTTATCGGCCGCGCCGCAAAGGAGCCCGTGCTTCCGATCGCCACCCCGATAAGAGGCAATGGGAACGGAGTCGAGGGCGTTCTGGTTGGCGTCATCGCGTTGCGCGCGCCGGGATTTCTGGATTCGCTACTGCAGGCCGGAAACGGCGGAACAGGAGGCGCGCTCTTCGTTGTCTCCCCGAAGGACAAGCTGTTTGTCGCCTCATCCAGGCGCGACATGGCGCTCACGCCAACGCCGCCAGCCGGCGTCAACGCGCTCTACGACCGCGCCATACGCGGTTACCGCGGGACCGGAATTGCCGTCAACGCCGACGGGGTCGAGCAGATCTCGGCAATAGCCTCGGTTCCGAGCACCGGGTGGTACGTGGTTTCGCAACTGCCGAGCCAAGTGGCATTTGCCACCGTGGATCGGGTGAAGGATTTCCTGCTCAAGGGCACCCTTGCGACGGTTCTGGTCTTCGCCGTCCTGGTGCCCCTGGGGCTCTACCTCGTCTTTCGCCCCCTGTTCCGGGCTGCCGCGCATGCCGACAACATGACGCTCGGCAAAGCCCCGCTCGAGCCGTTGCCGGTCGTTCGCGACGACGAGGTGGGGCACCTGATCTCGGCCTTCAATCGCCTTCTGGGGAAACTGAACGACAATCAGGTCGAGCTCTCGCGGATCGCCCATCACGACGAGCTGACTGGCTTGCCCAACCGCGCGCTTCTCTACGACCGGCTGCGCCAGGCGTTGGCGCGGGCGCAGCGTAGAAATACCAAGGTCGCCCTCCTGTTCATGGATCTGGACGGCTTCAAATCCATCAACGACACGCTGGGCCACAAAGCCGGCGACGAGGTCCTGCGGCAAGTCGCGAATCGTTTCGTCGGCATTCTGCGGCAGACCGACACGCTGGCGCGCGTCGGCGGCGACGAATTCATTTTGCTGCTGAGCGACCTCTGGAAGGAAGCCGAGCGAGCCGCGGACGTCGTGGCGGCGAAATGCATCGACGCATTGAAGGCTCCTTTCTCGATTGCCGGCAGGGAGTGCACGGTGGGCGTGTCCGTCGGCATTGTGCTAGGCGAGGGCCTCGACTCGGCGGACGCCCTTCTGCTCAGCGCCGACAAGGCAATGTACAGCGCCAAGAAATCCGGCGGCGGCCGGTACATGACCACCTTGACCCACCCGCAGGAAACCGACACCTGAACGAAGAGCCACTGGCTCGCGCAGTCAGCCGGCGGCGAGACACTCCACCGCACGCGAGACCCCGTCGCGGCCGAATGGAATGCCCTGCACGCTCATCGCGGCTTCCACTCCGGCAAGGCAACCGAGGATCATCGCTGCGTTCACGTCGCCCAGATGCCCGATGCGAAAGCCGCGACCCTGCAGCGGCCCCAGCGCTCCCGCAAACGCCACTTGGAACCGCTCGCGTGCGACGGTGCGCAATGCCTCGACATCGACTCCGTCGCGGACTTCGATCGTGGTGACCGACACGGAGCGCGCGGCCGGGACTCGACAGTGCAGAAAGAGCGCGCCCCGGCTCGCCCAACATTCGACCGCCGCCTGGACCGCTCGCGCCAGCAGAGCGTGGCGCGCGAATACCGCATCGAGCCCCTCGCGCTCGAGCAGCGCGAGCGCCGCCTCGATTCCGTACAGGAGGTTCTGCGGCGGCGTGCCGCCGAATTTCTGGTAGCTGTACGTTGCCTTGCGCCGGTTCCAATCCCAGTAATGGCGGGGCGCAGGATTCCTGGCTGCGACCGCGCCGGCCCGCTCGTCCACCGCGACAAAACCGAGGCCGGGCGGCGACATCAGTCCTTTCTGCGAGGCACCCACCGCGACGTTGACGCCCAGCGCATCCATCGCGAACGGCGCGGCGGCAAGCGACGCCACCACGTCGACGACGAGAAGCGCCGGGTGTCCGGCCGCGTCGAGCGCCGCGCGGATCGACTTCAGATCGTTGCTGATCCCGCTCGCTGTATCCGTGTGCACGACGAAGACTGCCGCGATCTCGTGCTTGCGGTCTGCGCGCAGCCTGTCTTCGACCTCGTTCGGGTCGATCGGGTAGCCCTCGCGGTACGGCGTGCGAATCGCGCGCCGGCCGATCGCTTCGGCTTGCAGTGCCCATTGCTCGGAGAAATGACCGGTGCCGGGTATCAGCACGGACTCGCCGGGCGCAAGCAGGTTTGCCGTCGCCGCTTCCCATGCGCCGTGACCGTTCGCGGCGTACATGTAGAGATTCGCCTGCGCAGTCCCCAACAGCCGCCGAAGGCCTTCCTCGCAAACCGCGATGATCTGGTCCAGCCGGGGGTCGCCGTGGTCCATCGGCTGGCGGTGCATCGCCGCCAGGACCTCGGCGGGGATGTGCGTCGGCCCGGGCGAGTGGAGGAAACGGTCGCCGGGGATGCGTGCCGACGCTCGCAAATGCACTTTATCGCGGTTCAATCCGAACAGTCCTCGAGCGGAGGAACCTGCAATCTAGCACGACGTACGCTGGAAAATGAAAAGGCCCCAGCTCTTGCTGAGGCCTTGCGTATTTGGTAGGTCGTGGCGGATTCGAACCGCCGACCAACGGATTAAAAGTCCGCTGCTCTACCAGCTGAGCTAACGACCCGGGGAAGGGCGCGATTTTAAGGGTTCGGCGGGTGAGCGTCAACGAACTGGCAGGTTTGCCCGCTCCGGCTCAGGCTTCGCGCAGCATGCGCCAGTACTCGAACTTCATGGTGGCGGCGGCTCCCGCGACGATCGAGACGAAGGTGATCATCGAGCCCAGCGCAAGGGTCGAAAAGCCGGAGATGCCCTGCCCCACGGTGCATCCCAGCGCCGTGATTCCACCGAAGCCCATCAGGATGCCGCCGAGCATGTGGCGACCCATGTCGCCCGCGTCGCGGAAGCTCTCCCAGCGGAAGGTCTTGGTGGCAAGCGCGTAAACTGCCGACCCGGCGATGACGCCCGCCGCGGATGCGATACCGTACGTGATGATCCGCGTCTTGTCGGTCCAGAACATCAGGTATTCGAGCGTGAACGCCATCGGCGAGACGAACGAGAACGACTCCATGCGGCCGGTGTTGGTCCCGATAAAGGCCTCCTGCAGCGTGTTCGGGTCCTCGGCGAGGTAGCCGATGTGGCCGCTGACGTACCAGCCCCCGACCACCACCAGGCCGGTGACGACACCGCCCAGCGTGTAGTCGAAGTTCGATCGGAAGTCGCGGCTCGAGTAGACGTATGCGAGCAGCCCGCCGCCGATCGCGACCGATAGAATTTCGATCCAGGTCTTCTTGGTGACTCCGCTTGCATTCGCCATCAGCGTCGGAAGGTCCTGGCCGCCGGCCAGCGTGATCGACGCCTTCTCCAGAAAGTCGACGCGGAACGCACCGAACAGGCCGCGCAGAGTCATGTAGGCGGCAATGCCGAGGAACACGAACACGATCAGCGACTTCAGGTTGCCGCCGCCGATCCGGATCAGCGTTTTCGAGCCGCAGCCGGAACCGAGCGTCATGCCGACGCCGAACAGGAAACCGCCAACGATGTAGGACAGCCAGGTGAAATTCGGCGTCTGGTAGATCGACTTGGATAGGTTGACCACGCCCGCCAGCTGCAGGGCGTTCGCGCCGAGGACCGCGACCGCGATCGCGAGCAGCCACATCCGCATGCGGTTGAGGTTGCCCATATTGACCCAGTCCGAAACCGCGCCCATGGTGCAGAAGTCGGTCTTGTTGCCGACGGCGCCGAATACGAAAGCGAGCGCGAAGGCTCCCCAAGCGACGTAGTGCGCGATCTGCGCCGGATTGACTTCGTTCACGCGGGCCTCCTCCCGTCAGTGCCGGAACCACCGCTGAAATATAGCTCAGCCCTCCGCCGCGCCCGATCGGAGGCGCAAACACGTCCATCAAGCCTGCTGATAGCGGGTGCAGTCCTGTATTTCCGCCGCCTCGAAGCCCGCTCGCCGAATGCGGCAGGCATCGCAGACCCCGCAAGCGCGCCCCTGCGCGTCCGGCCGGTAGCAGGTCACCGTTTGCGCAGGATCGACCCCCAGCTCGAGCGCAAGCCGAACGATCCTTGCCTTGGACAGATCGATGAGCGGGGCCCGCACCTCGATCCGCCGCCCCTCCACCGCTGCCTTCGTGGCGAGGTTCGCCATGGTCTCGAACGCTCGGAGGTACTCGGGCCGGCAATCGGGGTAGCCGGAGTAATCGACCGAATTTGCGCCGATGAAGATATGGCGTGCCTCGAGCACCTCTGCCCACGCGAGGGCGAGGGAGAGAAGGATCGTGTTGCGCGCCGGCACGTAAGTGACCGGAATGCCTGACTCGGCGCCGCCGGTCGGGACTTCGATGGCGGCATCCGTAAGCGCCGAGCCGCCGAACAGTGTCAGGTCAAGCTTGACGATGCGGTGCTGCAAGGCGCCCAGCCGCTTCGCGACCGAGCGCGCAGCCGACAGCTCCGCCGCGTGACGCTGGCCGTAATCCACCGAGAGCGCATGGCAGCTGTAGCCTTCGCGTGCGGCCCAGGCGAGCGTGGTCGCGGAATCGAGTCCACCCGAGAGCAGAACAACGGCGTTCAGCTTCAGCGTCGCAGTCCCTGCAGGCGCTGCTTGGCGCTCGCTGCGGCAGGACTCGTGGGGTACTTGTCGAGCAGGTCCTCCAGCGTCTTGCGCGCGGCGCCACGATCACCGCTCGCTTCCTGCGAGCTGGCGATGTTCAGCATCCCGTCGGGCGCCTTGGCGCTGTCAGGCCACGCCGACAGCAGCTTCTCCTGGCTGGCAATGGCCTTCTTGTAGTTGCGCTGCGCATAATAGGCGTTGCCAATCCAGTACTGCGCCGAAGGCGCGAGCGAGCTCGAAGGATAGGTGACCAGGAAGCCCTCGAACGCCGAAATCGCAAGCGGATAGTTGCCGAGCTTGAACTGGTTCAGCGCCGCCTCGTAAGCCTTGGTCTCGGCCGGCGTCGCCGGCTTCTCGCCCGTGGCCTGTGCGTTCGTCGCGGCGGCCGCCGCCTGTTGCTGGGCCTGTTCCAGCTTGCGCAACCTCGTGTCGATATCGAGGTAGAGGTCCTTCTGGCGCTTTTCCCCCACCTCGATCCGATTGGTCAGAACCTCGACCTGACCGCGCAGAGTCGCAAGATCGTGGCGCAATTGATCAAGCTGCCCGGCCAGATCCAGGATCGCGTGCCTGTCCGCCGCATCCGCCACAGCCGCGTCCAGCTTGGACAGCTTCTCGTCGACGGCCTTCTGGTTCGCTTCGACCTCAGCGCGCAGCTGATTGACCTTCTCGTCGTCGCCGAACAGAGCGGCATGCGCCCCTTGCGGCACCGCGAAGGGCGCAAGCAGCGCAAACAACAACAGCACGCGTGTGCTTAAACTGCGCATCAATACTCGCCTTTATACAGTATGTCGCAGCGCCTGTTCTGGGCGTAGGCTTCCTCTGTCGTACCCAATGCCTTTGGCTTTTCCTCGCCCAGGCTCACCGCCTCGACCTGATCCTCCCTTGCCCCCAGCAGCAGGAGTAATCGCTTGACTCCGTCGGCGCGCCGTTGGCCGAGCGCGACGTTGTACTCGCGGCTGCCCCGCTCGTCGGTATTGCCCTGAATCAGCACCTTGGCATCCGGATGGTTACGCAGATACGCAGCGTGCGCCTCGATCAGCGGCTTGTACTCGTCCTTTATATCGTACTGGTCGAAATCATAATAGATGGAGCGCTTCGACAGGATATTCGACGGGTCGGTGAGGGGGCTCCTTGCGGCCGTGGCGGCTCCCCCCTGCTGCTGCCCGGTCAGGTCGACCCCGGTAACCTCCTTGCCGCCGATAGCCTGACTCTGGGCGCCCGGCTGGCCCGGGCTGCGGTCTTCGACGCCAGCCGGCGCCTGCTGCTGCGGCGACATAGACGTCGTGCTCGCGCACGCCCCAAGGACGGCGAGGAGCGCTGCGATCAGAATTGCGCGCATGGTTACTCTCCTTGTTACTGTATGAACGGTCCCCAGGCCGGCTCGCGCACGTCGCCCGCGTTGACGGTGAGGCGTTGCTTGACCCTCCCGTCGATCGAGACCGCCGACAGCACGCCGCGTCCGTTGATCACCGTGGCATAAAGGATCATGCGCCCGTTGGGTGCGAAGCTAGGAGATTCGTCACGGTCGTTGTCGGTCAGAATCTGCACCTGCCCGGACGTAAGGTCGAGCAGTGCGACCTGGAACTTGCCCTCGGTATTGCGCGAGATATAGGCGATGCTCTTCCCGTCCGGGCTCACGCGCGGCGAAACATTGTAGCTGCCGTCGAAGGTGATTCGCTGGGCAGCGCCGCCGCTCGCCGGCATGCGATAGATCTGCGGGCTGCCGCCGCGATCGGAGGTGAAGTAGATGTACTGTCCGTCCGGCGAAAAGAAGGGCTCAGTATCGATCGAGCTGTCGTAGGTGAGGCGCCGTACGCCGCTGCCATCGGGATTGATCAGGTAGAGCTGCGAGCCGCCGTCCTTCGATAGCGAGACCGCGAGCTTGCTGCCGTCGGGCGACCACGCCGGGGCCGAGTTCGACCCCTTGAAGTTCGCGACCACGTGGCGCTTGCCGTCCAGCAGCGAATGCACGTAGACCACCGGTTTCTTGTTTTCGAAGGACACGTACGCCAGGCGCTTGCCGTCCGGCGACCAGGCGGGCGAGATGATCGGCTCGAACGAGGCCAGCGCCGTCTCCTCGTCCGCGCCATCCGCGTCGGCGATCTGCAGCTCGTAACGGTTGCCGCGTTTGACGACGTAGGCGATTCGCGTCGAGAACACCCCTTTTTCGCCGGTCAGCTTCTCGTACACGTAATCGGCAATGCGATGCGCGGTCGCTCGCACCTGGTCCTTGGCAAGGGTGTAGGCGACGCCCCCGAGCGGGTTCTGCCTCACCACGTCGAACAGCCGGAAGCGCACTTCGTAGCGGCCATCGGGCCTCGCCGCGACCGAGCCGAGCACCAGCGCGTCGGCAAGCCGAGACCGCCATTCCGCGTAATCGACGGTCGATGCTTCCGTCGGCTGCGGGATCAGCGGCGGCACCTCGAGCCCGCGGAAAAGCCCGCTTCGCTCCAGGTCGGCCCGAACGATCGAGGTAATTCCCGGAGGCAGCGAGGCTTCGCCGGGAAACGGGACGATTGCGATTGGAATGCGGTTCGCGCCCGCACCGGTGATCTCGATCGAAAGCTGCGCCCGCGCCAGCGACGGCACGAGCAGCAGGAACGCGACGAGGACCGCGGCGGCGCG
>CAZLUX010000091.1:9418-11133 GCA_964562815.1 uncultured Enterobacteriaceae bacterium | reverse complement strand
AGGGGCAGGCCATCATGCAGTAGCGGCAGCCGATGCAGATGTGGCGGTCGACCAGCACGATGCCGTCGGCGCGCTTGAACGAGGCGCCGGTCGGGCAGACGTCGACGCAGGGCGGCTCGGCGCAGTGCTGGCACATCACCGGCAGAGACAGCGTCCTCCCGGTCGATTTGTTCTTCAGCTCGACCTTGCGGATCCACTGCGAGTCGTCCGGCCCGGTGCGGCCCGAAAGGCCGTTCTCCTTGTCGCAGGCCTTGACGCAGGCGTCGCAGCCCTCGGCGCAGCGCGTCGTGTCGACCAACATGCCCCATCGCACCTTGGAGGTGACGCCTTTTGCTCTTGCAGGCTCGAACAGAAACAGCCCTGGTGCGATCGCGATGCCGCCCAGTGCCGCCGCCTTGCCGAGGAAAGCGCGCCGGCTGCTCATCTCCTGTCTCCGACCTGCTTCGGTCGCGAAGCGTGGCATTCGAAACAATCGAGCTTGACGCCGGCGTAGGCGTGGCAGCTCTCGCAGAAGTCCTGCGGGCTCGCGGCGACGCTGCCGGTCGCCTTGCTCGCATGGCAGGCGACGCACTTCTCGAGGTCGACCTTGGCGTTCACCACGCCCTCGTGCACCGTGATCGTGCGCTGGTGCTTGAGCATGTCCGGGTGCTCGCGCCGCATCACCTCGGGCGGGGCGATGCACGGGCCGCTCCTCGCCTTCTCGATCACCGGCTTGTCGACGCCCGCCGCCGCCCCCGTCGGCAACGCCAGCAAAGCGAGCGCAGCGAGCGCGCACGGTACGGCAAGGGCGAGCGCGGCGAAGCGTCTCACTCGCCCAGCCCCATCTGGATGTAGCCGGTCGGGCACACGTCGCTGCAGATGTGGCAGCCGATGCACTTGGTGTAGTCGGTGTCGACGTAGCGTCCGGTGGTCGACTTGTCCTTCTTGACCCGGAACACCGCGGTCTGCGGACAGTACACGACGCAGTTGTCGCACTCGAAGCACAGGCCGCAGCTCATGCAGCGCTTGCCCTCGGCCACCGCCTCGGTCTCCGACAGCGCGTCGAGGCGCTCCTGGAAGTTGCCGAGCGCCTCCTCGGGCGTGAGCTTCGTCACCTTGCGCTGGTTGCGCGGCACGTAGGTGAAATGGCCGAGGAACAGCTCGTCGTGCGGGATCACGTAGCGCGCCGAGCGGTCCTCGTAGTTGTGCACCGCGATGTCCTGCTCGCCGGTGCCGCGCACCGCTTCGTGCGGCGCCTCGTTCGGCTCGAGGCCGCGCTCGGCGAGCTTGCGCATCAGGTCGAAGGCGTGGACGTCGATCTTCGGCCGCCTGTCCAGCCCCTCGCCGCGCAGGTGCCGGTCGATGCCCTCGGCCGCGATCCAGCCCTGCCCGATCGCGGTGGTCAGCAGGTGCGGGCGCAGCACGTCGCCGCCGGCGAAGAAGCCCGGCTTGCCCGGAATCTGGTAGTTCTTGTCGGCCGACACCAGCCCCTTGCCGTTGTCGAAGTCCTCCAGCCCGGTGAAGTCGACCGCCTGGCCGACCGCCGAAACGACGAGGTCGGCGGGGATCACCTCGGCGGTGGATTCGTCGACCTTGATCTCGAGCTTCGGGCCGACGAACTTCGCCTCGCACTTCGCGATCTTGAGGCCGGTGGCGCGGCCGCTCGCGTCGCGCACCACTTCGACCGGCGCCCAGCCGTCGCGGATCACGATGCCCTCGGCGAGCGCGTGCTCGAT
>CAZLUX010000091.1:0-9318 GCA_964562815.1 uncultured Enterobacteriaceae bacterium | reverse complement strand
TTCATGCGCCCGTCGTTGAACGCGCGCAGGAATGCGGTCGCGGTGACGCAGTTCGGCGCTTCGGCGCCGGGCGCCGGCAGCGGCCGGCCGCCCTGGGCGCCCATGCCCATGAACACCGCGTCGTAGTCCTTCCTAAGCTGCTCCAGCGTCACGTCGGTGCCGATGCGCGTCTTGACCCGCGCCTCGATCCCCAGATCCAGGATGCGCCGGATCTCGGCGTCGAGCACCTCGCGCGGGGTGCGGAACCCCGGGATGCCGTAGCGCATCATGCCGCCAAGCTGCTCGTGCTCGTCGAACACCGTGACCGCGTGCCCCATGCGCGCCAGCTGATAGGCGCACGACAGCCCCGCCGGGCCGCCGCCGATTACCGCGACCTTCTTGCCGGAGCTCGTCTCGGGCTTCTCGAATTTCAGGCCGTTGGCGATCGCGTATTCGCCGAGGAAGTGCTCGACCGAGTTGATGCCGACGAAGTCCTCGACCTCGTTGCGGTTGCAGCCCGACTCGCACGGCGCCGGGCACACGCGGCCCATCACCGAGGGGAAGGGGTTGGCCTCGGTGAGGCGCCGCCAGGCGTACTCCTGCCACGGCACGCCCGCGGGCGGCTTCTCGGTGCCGCGCACGATCGCGAGGTAGCCCCGGATGTCCTCGCCCGAGGGGCAGCTCCCCTGGCACGGCGGTGTGCTCTTCTGGTAGGTCGGGCACTTGTAGGTGTGGCTCGCCTGGAAGATCTGCTCGGTCCAGGGGCCGTGGCCGGAATCGCCTTCCCGGTAGCGGCGGTAGTTGAGCTTGGTGTCCGCCTGCGGTGTCGGTTGTGATGACATCGCCTTCCTCCTCTAGTGCAGCTCGCCGAGCCGGATCGCGTCGCCCACCAGCTGGTGCACGCCGCCGACCATGCTCATGTCGAATTCGTAGTAAGGCACCACCTTGGTGAACTGCGCCTTGCAGATGGCGCAGATCATCGCCATGAAGTTCACCCCGTGCGCGTCGACCACCTGCTTGAGCGCCTCCATCCTCGGCAGCGCGCCCTTGACCCGCAGGTCCAGGATCTCGTCCGAGAGCAGCCCGCCGCCCCCGCCGCAGCAGTAGGTGCTCTCAAGAATCGTCTCGGGCGCCATGTCGTGGAAGTGGTTGCACGAGGCGCGGATCAGGTCGCGCGGAATCGTGAACTGCCCGCCGGGCACCCCGCCCATGCCCGCGCCGCGCGCGACGTTGCACGAGTCGTGGAAGGTCACCACGCGGTGGTCGTTCTTCTCGCGGTCGAGCCGGATGGCACCGCGCCTGAGCAGGTCGTGGGTCAGCTCGCAGACGTGCTGCGGCGCCGGGTAGCGCGGATCGAGGAAGTCGAACGGTCCGATCAAAGTGTTCCAGAAGCTGTAGGCGACGCGCCAGGCGTGGCCGCACTCGCCCACCACCAGACGCTTCGCGCCGAGCTCGAGCGTCGCCTCGCGCACGCGCATCGCGACCTTTTTCATCTGCTCGTAGCTGCCGATGAAGATGCCGAAGTTCGCCGCCTCGGAGGCGTGCGAGGACAGCGTCCAGCTGATGCCCGCGGCGTGGAACACTTTGGCGTAGCCGATCAGGCTGTAGACGTGCGGCTCGGCGAAGAAGTCCGCCGAGGGCGTGATCAGGATCACCTCGGCGCCCTTCTGGTCGAGCGGCAGCTTGACGTCGACGCCGGTCTCTTCCTTGATCTCCTCCTCGAGCGTCTCGAGCGTGTCGGCGAGCGCGCGCGGCGGCAGGCCGAGGTTGTTGCCGATCTTGTGCACCTTGCCGATGATCTCGTTGGTGTACTTCTGCCCCATGCCGACGGCGTTCATGATCTCGCGCGCGGCCATGGTGATCTCGGCGGTGTCGATGCCGTAGGGGCAGAACACCGAGCAGCGGCGGCACTCGGAGCACTGGTTGAAGTACTTGAACCAGTCCTCGAGCACCTCCTCGGTCAGGTCTTCGGCGCCCACCAGCTTCGGAAACCACTTGCCGGCGAAGGTGAAGTAGCGCCGGTAGACCTTGCGCAGCAGGTCCTGGCGCGCGACCGGCATGTTCTTGGGGTCGCCGGTGCCGAGGAAGTAGTGGCACTTGTCGGTGCACGCGCCGCAGTGCACGCAGGCGTCCAGATACACCCTGAACGAGCGGTACTTCTCGAGCAGCTCGTCCATCTTCGCCAGCGCCCGCTCCTTCCAGTCTTCGGGCAGCTTGCCGGGAAAGCCGAGCGCCTCGTTCATCTTTTCCGAGGCGGCGAAGGGCTTGCTCGCCGCCATCGCGCCGGGCGCGAGGATCGGGATGACCGGGTATTCCTTCAGCGGCGGGGCTTTGACGGCGGCCTGGGCCATGGCTAATCCCTGGCCCAGGCGGCGAGGTGGCGCCGCTCGCGCGAGTCGTCGGGCTGGTTGCGCGACGGGCTGAAGAACACGCCCGGCGCGTGCAGGAGCTTCGAGGCCGGGAAAACGACCATCAGCACCAGCACCAGCGAGAGATGGATCAGCAGCAGCGGATCGGCCGGCAGCGGCTGCCAGTCGAAGACGATCAGGCCGCGCACGAATTCCTTCAAGCCGACGATGTCGGTGTGCGCGACGTACTTCATCGCCAGGCCCGAGAGCCCGATGGCAAGCAGCAGCGCGAGCATCAGGTGATCCGACCAGGTCGAGATGTAGCGGATGCGTTCGACCAGGAAGCGGCGCGCCCACAGCCCGGCCAGGCCCGCCACCAGCGCGAAGCCGGCGTAGACGCCGAAGGGCTGCGCGAACGCGACCCAGCCCCACACCGGCTCGATGAAGTAGCGCAGGTGCCGCACCAGCACCAGCGCGAGCGCGACGTGGAACATCCAGCCGAAGAGCCAGATCCACTTGTTGGAGCGGAACAGGCTCTCGAACAGCACCACCTCGCGCGCCACGCGCGCCGCCGCGCCCGCGTGCGTCATCGGCGCGGGCGTGGTCGGGATCCTGAGCGGCGCCGGGACGCGGGCGTACTGGAGCACGCGCCACCCCACGCCCGCCAGCCACACCGCCGCAGCGGCGTAGAAGAGACAGGCGTAGAGCGCGCTCAGCACGGCGTCAGACGCAGCCGGTGGGCTTGGGCAGGCCGGCGATCTTGCACGCCTGCTTGGCCGGGCCGTAGGGGAACAGCTCGTACAGGTACTTGTTGTTGCCCTTGTCGGCGCCGAGCTTCTTGCCGATCGCCTTGGTGAGCACGCGGATCGCGGGCGCGATCTGGTACTCGTTGTAGTACTCGCGCAGGAAGTTGACCACTTCCCAGTGGTTCGGCGTCATCTCGACGTTCTCCTGCTGCGCGAGGAAGTTCGCGACGTCCTCGTTCCAGTCGGAAAGATTGACGAGATAGCCCTCCTCGTCGGTCTCGTAGGCCTTGCCGTTCAGATCGAATGCTCCCATGTCGCCTCCAGTGGATGTGTTTCGCCTAAAGCCATGACTGACAATTCGGCTGCCCGCAGGCCAGATCCACGAAGCCGCCGTAGTCCACCAACTCGATTCCGTCCATCACCCGCCCCGCGACGCCGCGCGCCTCGAGGTCGGCCTTCAGCGCGTAGACCTTGAGGCGCGCCATCGCGTCCTTCAGGCGCGCCTCGGCGGCGTTGCCGCGCGTGGCGGCGTACACGCCGTCCTCGATCAGCAGCAGCGCCGAGCCGGGCTGCGCGAGGCGCAGGCAGGACTCGAGCGCGTTCCGCTCGTAGGGGCTCTTGTTGACGATGTGCAGCATTCCGCCCCCTCAGAATCCGATCACCACGTCCTGCGCCGCCATCAGCTCGGCGAGCTCGGCGGAGGACATGACCTGCACGTCGACCAGCAGGTCTTCCTCGGCCAGGCCGCGCGCCTCGAGCGCCTCGCGCTCGACGTAGAGCTTCTCGATGTCGTAGCCCTCGAGCGCGCGGTAGGCGGGCGAGAAATTCTTCGACTCGATGCCCTTGGTCTGCTGGCCCTTGAGGAGCTGATAGACGCCGTCGTCGACGAAGGCGAGCGAGACGTCCTGGTCGAAGGCGGCGCTGATCAGCACGACTTCGAGCCCCTCGAGCGCGTAGATCGTGCCGTAGGGCGCCTTGCGGTTGACGAACATGAACTTCTTGATGATGCCGGCGCCTTCTTCACCCTGTTGCTCCGCGTCGCTCATGATTCCCCTTCAGTCCCCGAACACGACCAGGCGGTCGCCCTGGATCCCCGCCTCGACCAGCTGGCCGAGGCCCGAGATGCGAAACCCCGGCGCCAGCAGCTCGTCCTTGATGCCGCGCCTGAGCGCCGCCGCCACGCACACGACCAGGTCGACCTCGTACTGCTCGGCGAGCTTGGACCAGCGGTTGACGATGTGGCGGTCGTCCTGCGGCGGCTCGGTGTACTTGGACGCGTTGTTGACCCCGTCGTGGTAGAAGAACACGCGGTAGATCTCGTGGCCCTTCTCCAGCGCGGCCTTGGTGAACAGGTAGGCCGAGTCGCTCGCCTGGTGCGTATAGGGTCCTTCGTTGACCAGGATGCCGAATTTCACGTGCGCCTCAGAAGCGGATGTGCGCCGACGTATTCAGCGTGTAACGCGAGCCGCGCCAGTCGTCGATGTGGTACTTGGTGAACGGCAGCCCGGTCTTCCTGAAGAACGCCGGCCAGCCGATCCTCTCGACCCAGTCCGAGATGCGCTCCCAGGGACGGCCGTCGGCCTTGTAGGTGCGCAGGATGTTCTTCACCACCTCGGCCACCTCCGGCCAGCGCGGCGGGTTGTTCGGCAGGCCCGAGGCGACCAGCTTGTGGAAGGTCGGGCGGATGCGCGCGTTGGAGTTCTTGCCGCCCACCCAGATTGCGATCTTGGAGAACTCCGGATCGTTGATCTGCATCGGCGGGCACGGCGGATAGCACGCGCCGCAGCAGACGCACTTCTTCTCGTCGACCTCCAGGGACGGCTTGCCGTTGACCAGCGCCGGGCGGATCGCCGCCACCGGGCAGCGCGCCACCACCGCCGGCCGCTCGCACACGTTCGCCACCAGGTCGTGGTTGATCTTCGGGGGCTTGGTGTGCTGCACGATGATCGCGATGTCGGCCTGGCCGCCGCAGTTGATCTCGCAGCACGAGGTCGAGAGCTTGACCCGGTTCGGCATCTCGCACTTGACGAACTCGTCGTAGAGCTCGTCCATCAGCGACTTGACCACGCCGGAGGCGTCGGTGCCGGGAATGTCGCAGTGCAGCCAGCCCTGCGTGTGGGCGATCATCGACACCGAGTTGGCGGTGCCGCCGACCGGGAAGCCCGCCTGGTTGAGCGCCTTGATGAGCGGCTCGACCTTGGCCTTGTCGGCGACCATGAACTCGATGTTCGAGCGCGTGGTGAAGCGCACGTGGCCGTCGGCGTACTCGTCGGCGATGTCGCACAGCTTGCGGATCGTGTGGTGGTCCATCTGCCGCTGCGTGCCCGCCTTGACGGTCCAGATCTCCTCGCCGCTGGCCGCGCGGTGCATCAGCACCCCGGGCTTCGGGTGGCTGTGGTAGATCCACTTGCCGTAGTGCTTCTTCATCAGCGGGTGCATGTACGGCATCGGGTCCGGCGCCCCGTGCTCGACCGGCATCTTCGGTTGTGCTTGTGCCATTTTCCGTCCTCCTTCAGGCCGCCTTCGGCGTGCCGCTCTTGGCGGCCTGCTCGTCCCAGTCGTCGGTGCGCACGTAGGGGTTCATGCGCGGGTGCAGCACCATGCTCGGGTCGACCGGCAGCTCGACCGCCTCGAGGAAGTTCGCCAGGCCGATCCGCTCGATGGTCTCGCCGATGCGCTCGTGGTCGAGCGCGTTCTCGGCGAAGAAGTCGAGCACCCTGCGCCCCAGGTCCTGCAGCTTCTCGAAGTCCTCGTCGCTCTCGAGCGCCATGAACGGCACCACCATGATGCCCATGGTCGGGCCGATCTTGAGCACGCCCTTGCCGCCGATCAGGATCGACACGCCGCGCTCTTCGCCCGGCAGCAGCGCCCCCGGCATCACGTTCAGGCAGTGCATGCAGCGCACGCAGTCGTGGTTGTCGATCTCCAGGCACTGCGCGTCGTCGAGCTTGACCCGCGAGACGTGCGCCGGCGGCGCCTCGCCGTTGGCCTTCCTGATCCGGATCGCCTTGGTCGGGCAGCGCGTCACCACGTTGTCGATCAGCTCTTCCATGCCGTGCGCGGCGAACCATTCGCGCGCCAGCTTCTCGTCGGTGCGGATGTTGTCGCGCCAGGTGCCGATGGTCGCCAGGTCCGAGCGCTGGATCGCGTTGACGCAGTCGTTCGGGCAGCCCGAGAACTTGAACTTGAACTTGTACGGCAGCGACGGGCGGTGCATCTCGTCGAGATTCGAGTTGATCACCGTGCGCAGCGCGCGCTGCTCGTCGTAGCAGCTCATCTCGCAGCGCGCCGAGCCGACGCAGGACATCGAGGTGCGCATCGCCGCGCCCGCGCCGCCGAGGTCGAAGCCGATCTCGTTCAGGGCATCGAACGCGGGCTGCACGCTGGCGGTGCTGCAGCCCTGGAACATGATGTCGCCGCTCTGGCCGTGGAAGGCGATCAGGCCGGAGCCGTGCTCCTGCCAGATGTCGCACAGCTTTCTCAGCAGGTCGGTCGAATAGTGCATGCCCGCCGGCGGCTGCACGCGCAGGGTGTGGAACTCGGCCGCCTCCGGGAACACCGGCTTGCCGTCCTTGTCCTTCAGCTCGGTGAAGCGCGGGATCACGCCGGCGCCGTAGCCGAACACGCCGACCGTGCCGCCCTTCCAGTAGCCGAACTTGTTTTCGTAGGAGGCCTCGAGCTGCCCCAGCAGGTCGACCGCCATGTCGTTTTCCTGCGCCAGGCGCTTCAGCCCGGTGACGAAGCTCGGCCAGGGGCCGGTCTCCAGCTCGTCGAGCATCGGCGTTTGATGCGGCTTCTTGGCCATAGAGAAAACCCTCCTCGTGCGATCGCACCATGCTAGAGGCTGAGGCACCCGCCGCCATCTGCCCTGAGGAGCGGAAGGAACCTACCCGTCCGGGTAGGTTCGCGCCCTCCATGCGAGGGACTGCGCGCCGCGCCGGGTTGGCGTCAAACTGTTCCGATGCCCGAAACCCGCCCCCTGGCGAGCTTTTCCGTGCCGCTCGGCGGCCAGCAGATCGAGCTGCAGCAGATCGAGCACGCGCCGGGCGGCCTGGCGCTGCTGCGCGTGCGCATCCGCGAGGGCAGGCGCTTCACGGTGTTCGACATCGACGCGGCGAGCGCGCGCGCCTGGGGCGAGGCGATGCTCGCGTGGGCGGCGCAGCAAAATGTACCGGGACCTTGAGCCTTCGACCGAGGCCGCCGACCTGCGCTTCGAGCTGCGCGGCGAGCGCCTGCCGCTCGACCACGGCGAGGCGCTGGCGAAGGCGGTAATCGAGCACCTTCCCTGGCTCGCCGACGAGCCCGCGGCCGGCATCCACACGGTACGGGGCGCGGCGATGGGCGGGGACCTGCTCGGCATTTCGCGCCGCGCCCGGCTCGTGCTGCGGCTGCCGCGCGCGCGGCTCGACGACGCCCTCGCGCTCGCCGGCCGCAGCCTGCGCCTGGGCGGGGAGACGCTGGGCGTGGGCGAAGGCAGGGCGTGGCCGATCTCGCCGAGCGAGACGGTCTACGCACGCCTGGTGGTCGCCGGGCCCGAGGCGGAAGCCGCGTTCGCCGAGGCACTGGGCGCCCTGCTCGCCGCGTTCGGCGTCGCCTGCCAGGTCGTCCTCGGCAAGCCGCGCTCGCTCGCCACGCGGCAGGGCGTGCGGCACGGCTTCAGCGTGCTGCTGCACGGCGTGGGCCCCGAGCTGTCGCTGCGGCTGCAGGAACGGGGCCTGGGCGAGCTGCGCCTGCAGGGCTGCGGCATCATGGTGCCCTACAAGTCGATCGCCGCGGCCTAGAAACGCGAAGGAGCCTTCCATGAGCACATTCGAACCGCCCCGCCCCGACGTCAAGCTCGATCTGAGCGGCCTGACCTGCCCCGCGCCGTTGCTCGGCGCGAAGCGGGTCGTCGACGACCTCGAGCCCGGCCAGATCCTGGAGCTGGTGTCGGACTGCCCCGGCACCCGCGACGACCTCTACATCTGGGCCCGGCAGACGGGCAACGACCTCGTGCGGGCCGAGCCGCTGGCGGGCAAGCAGCACGTGTTCTACATCCGCAAGGGCAAGGGACCGGGCCCGAGCGCGCAGGTAACGCTCGACATGCGCGGCGCGACCTGCCCCGGGCCGGTGCTCGAGGCGCGGCGCGTGCTGGAGGGCATGAAGCCCGACGAGGTCCTGCGCCTGCTCACGAGCTGCCCCGCGGCGCGCGACGAGGTCAAGGCCTGGACGCGGGCGACCCAGGTCAGGCTCGCCGGCGAGCGCGAGATCGGCGCGGGCGAATGGGAGTTCTACCTGAGGCGCGCATGAAGGCGGTGCGGGTCAAGACGGTCTGGTTCAGGAAGAACGGCGAGCGCACGCCGGCGGAGCTCGCGAGCGTGCTCGCCTCGACCCTTTGGCGCCTGGCCGAGAAGCTGGTCGACAACATGTCGCGCGCCGACTACGACATCGTCACCCCGGCGCGGGGCTTCAGGATCATCGCCGAGGTGCTGGCGCTCGGCCTGCACCTGTGCGACCGCTGGGCCTTCGGCCGCCTCGAGGACGAGCGAAGGGCCGCGCTGGTGCAGGCGATCGGCGCCCGCCTCGCCGACACCATGGAGAGCAACGCGCCCGGTACCCGCCAGGACTTCATCGACATGCTCAACCGGCGCGGGACCGACTACGCCGAGTTCGACATCCCGGCCTCGGGCGCCGGCTTTCCGGTGCTGCGCTACCTCGCGGCGCAGATCCGCGAGGCGATGCAGGAGCACGACCAGCACTGGGTCATGGACCAGGTGATGGACGTCGAGATGCCCGAGGTGCTCGGCAGCCTGAAGAAGACCTTCGACGGCCTCATCCCGCCGCCCGCCGTGCACTGACGCCGTGCCCGGACCCTTCGACCTCGACGACGAGCGCGCCTACCGGGCCTGGAGAGACGGAAAGCTCTCCCGTCTTCCGGCCGCGCTGGACGTCATCGAACTGCGCAATCCCAAGAGCCTCAAGGACTCCGAACTGGCGGCCCTCGCCGAAAGCTGCGCGCGCACGAACATGGCCGTCTATAAGTCTTCATCCAAGAATGAAGACAAGAGTATTCCTCGCCTGATCGGCCGGCAGCTCGGGCTCGAGCGCCTGGACGGCAATTACCTGGCGGACGACGACGGCATCTCGTCGATCACTCCGGGCGCGGGAACGCGCGGGGAGTTCATTCCGTACACCGACCGCGCGATCGGCTGGCACACCGACGGCTACTACAACCCGCGCTCGCGCCGCATCCGCGCGATGACGCT
>CAZLUX010000090.1:9652-11282 GCA_964562815.1 uncultured Enterobacteriaceae bacterium | reverse complement strand
CGGCACTACTGGCTCGTGACGCGCGCCCAGGCGCGCAAGCTCACGCGCCGCGATCCCTTCGAGCGCATGGTGGGCGCACTCGTTCAGTACCGCAAGCCGAAGAAGAAAAAGAAGAAGCTCAGGAAAGGTTCTGCCTGAAGAAGGCGACCGTACGCTGCCACGCGAGCTTCGCCGCCTCTACGCGGTAGCGCGGCGTCGAGTTGTTGTGAAAGCCGTGCTGCGTGCCCGGGTAGCGGTAGGCCTCGTAGCGCACGCCGGCCGCCTTCAGCGCCGCCTCGTAGCCCGGCCACATGCCGTTTATGCGGGGATCGTTGTCCGCGAAATGAAGCAGCAGCGGAGCCTTGATGCGCGCGACCGATGTAAGCTCCGGCGCGGCGCCGTAGAACGGCGCCCCCGCCTGAAGGTCGGCGCCGAGCTCGACCGCGAGCCGGTTGACCATGCCGCCGCCCCAGCAGAAGCCGACCGCGCCGAGCTTGCCGCTCGAGCGCGCGTGCCCCTTCACGAAGCGCGCGCTGTTCAGCATGTCGGTGCGAAGCTTCGACTGATCCAGGCTCGCCTGCAGCTGCCGGCCGTCATCGTCGTTGCCAGGATAGCCGCCGGCGGGCGCGAGGCCGTCGGGCGCGAGCGCGAGGAAGCCTTCGATCGCCACGCGCCGCGCGACGTCCTCGATGTAGGGGTTGAGGCCGCGGTTCTCGTGGATCACCAGCACCGCGGCAAACGGCCCCTCGCCCGCCGGCTGCACCAGGTAGCCGCGCATGCTGCCCGAATTGCCGCCCGGCGACGGATAACTCACATAACGCGCGTGGATGCGCGGATCGGTGAACGAAACAGTCTGCGCGCGCGCGTAGCGCGGCAGCAGCGCCTGCGCCATCGCCAGGCCCCCGGCGGTGACGAGCGCGGCCCGCTTCAGGAATTCGCGCCGGTCGAGCCGGCCGTGGCAGTACTCGTCGTAAAGATCGTAGACCCGCTGATCGATGGCGATTTCGGCCTCACGCATGGCTCCCCCCGGTTCCGTTGACGGCGCATCCTGCGCCACAATAGACCCCAACACCGGATAGGGGTTCCGGATTCCGCGTTCAAGGAGGGTGACATGCGTTTGGCCACGATCACGATGTCCCTGGCGCTGCTGCTGGCGGGCTGCGGCAGCTTCCAGATCGGCGGCAACTTCGACCTCGCGGCCTTCGAGGCCAAGGTCGAGCGCGGCAAGTCCACCCAGGCCGACGTCCAGCGCTGGCTCGGCAACCCCGACAGCCGGGGCGTGTCGGTCGAGACCGACGGCGCGCGCTACACCCAGTGGACCTACTACTACGGCACCGGCAACCTGTCCGGCCCGACCAACGCCCGCGTCAAGCTGCTGCAGGTCAAGTTCGACCGCGCCGGCGTCGTGCGGGCCTACAACTGGTCGGGCCAGGTGCGCTGAAAGCGCTGCCGTAACAGGGGCTTGGGCCCCCGTTTACGGACCGTAACACTCGGTTTCAGACGCTAACGGGGGTAGCTCCGACAATGCTCCTGTGCCCGCAGCAATCGGGCAGCACTCGAAAAAGGAGCCAGACATGAAACCGACCAAACTCCTCACCGCGGCGCTCATCGGCGGCTCGCTGCTCGCGGCCGCCCCGGCCTTCGCCGACCC
>CAZLUX010000090.1:0-9552 GCA_964562815.1 uncultured Enterobacteriaceae bacterium | reverse complement strand
TACTACGGCTACGCGGCCCCCGCCGGCGCGGGCACGGTCGCCGGCGCCTTCGCCGGGGCCGTGATCGGCAGCCAGATGGGCCACGGCCCCGACCGGGTCGCGGGCGCGGCCTTCGGCAGCGTGCTCGGCGCCGTCATCGGCAGCCAGTTCGACTACGCCCGCTAGGCGATGCGCAGCTCCTCCTCGAGGGGCCTGCCCGGGAAGTGGAACCGGACCGGCCCGTCGGGGAGCGCGTGCATGAACTGCTTCAGGTAGGGATCCTCGGAGGAGGCGACTTCGTCGGGGGTCCCTTCGCCGACGACCACGCCATCCGATATGACGTAGATATAGTCGACCACCTTGAGCGACTCGCTCACGTCGTAGGTGACGACGATCGAGGTGGTGCCGATGGCGTCGTTGAGCTTGCGCACCAGCTCGGCGATGACGTTGAGCGTGATCGGGTCGAGGCCGGCGAAGGGCTCGTCGTACATCGTCAGCATCGGATCGGCGGCGATCGCGCGCGCGAGCGCCACCCGGCGCGACATGCCGCCCGAGAGGTCGGCCGGCATCAGGCCCTGCGCGCCGCGCAGGCCCACCGCCTGCAGCTTCATCAGCACCAGCTTGCGGATCAGCTCCTCGGGCAGCGCGTGATGCTCGCGGATCGGGAAGGCGATGTTCTCGTACACCGAGAGGTCGCTGAACAGGCCGCTGGTCTGGAACATCATGCCCATCTCGCGCCGCAGCGCGTACAGCGCGTCGGTGCCCAGGTCGTGCACCACCTTGCCGTCGACCCTGATGCGGCCGCGCGAGGGCCGCAGCTGGCCGCCGATCAGCTTGAGCAGCGTGGTCTTGCCGCAGCCGCTCGCGCCCAGGATCGCGACCACCTTGCCGCGCGGGATCTTCAGGCTCAGCCCTTTGAAGATCTCGTGCCGGTTGTAGGCGAAGTGCAGGTCCTCGATTTCGACGATGTTGTCGGCGGCCATGGGCGGCAGTTTACCCCGCCCCGGCGTCGCCGCCCGGCTGCAGCCTGACGCGCGCGCCGTCTTCAAGCGTGTCCGAGGGATAGACCACCACCGTCTCGCCCGGCTTCAGCCCCTGCTCGATCTGCGCCTCGGCGCCGTTGCGCCGCGCGAGCCTGACCGCGCGCAGCCGCGCGCGCCCGTCCTCGACCACGAACACCGCCCAGTCCCTGCCGCGGCGGAACAGCGCGCCCACCGGCACCTTGACCGCGTCCTCGGTGCGGAAGGTCACGATGTGCGCGTAGACCCTGAAGCCGTCGCCGATGGTCTGCACCTTGTCGAGCGGCTCGGCGAAATCGAGCACCACGTTCACCCGCTGCTCCTCGACGCCGAGCGCCGAGACCTTGGTGAAGGCCGCCGGCTCGATGCGCCGCACGCGCGCCGCGAGCGGCGGGACGCCGCTGCCCAGCTCGATGCGCGCGGGCATGCCCGGGCGGATCGCGACGCCCTCCTCCGAGAGCACGTCGACCACCGCCTCGAGGCTGCGCGGATCGGCGATCTCGACGAGCGGCGCGCCGAGCGGCACCACGCCTTCGCTCTCCTGCACCACCTTGAGCACCGAGCCGGTGATGGGCGATCTCACGTCCCAGCTCGCGCCGACCGTCTTGCCGGCGGTCTCGGCGCGGTAGCGCGTCAGCGCCGCGCGCGCCTGCTCCACCTCGTGGATCGCCGCGTGCTCGGCGAACTTCGCCGCTTCGCGCCCCTTCTGGGCGGTCACCAGCGCGAGCTGCGCCTGCTCGAGCACCGTGGCGGACACATAGCCCTCGTAGGACAGCATCTTGGCGCGCTCCAGATCCGAGCGCGCCTGCGCGACCTGCGCCTCGGCCTTCTGCGATTCGGCCGCGGCGCGCAACCGCTGCGCCTCGGCCGTGCCGACGCGCGCCTCGAGCTCGCGCACCGTGCGCGCGTCGAGGAAGGCCGGCATGCTGGGCGTGAGCACCGCCACCACCTGCCCCTCCTTCACCGGATCGCCCGCCTTGAGGCGGATGCGCTCGACGCGGCCGGCGAGCGGCGCCGACACCACGTAGCGCTCGCGCACCCGCGTCTTGCCGTCGTCGGACACCGTCTGCTCGAAGGCGCCGCGCGCCACGCGCGCGGTCTCGACCAGCACCGGCTGCGGGCGCAGCGCCCACGCCACCAGCGCCGCGAGCACGGCGGCGGCGACGCCCAGCGCAATCTTGTTTCGCGTTCTCATCTGTTTCCCGCTTTCATTCCCGTGTCTTCAGTACTCCGACGAGATCCAGATTATCGATCCGATTGCGCACCACCAGCGCGCTCGCGAGGCCCGCCGCGACCGTCACGGCGCCGGCGAAGAGGTAGGTGCGCGGCCAGATCACAAGCGGAAACTCGAAGGTTTCCGGGATGATCATCGAGACGATCAGCGCCGAGAGCCAGTATCCCAGCACGAAGCCCAGCGGGATCGCGACCGCGATCTCGAGGCCGAGCTCGCCCAGCAGCAGCAGCGACACCTCGCCGCGCGTCATGCCGAGCACGCGCAGGCTCGCCAGCTCCCAGGCGCGCTCGGCGAGCTGGATACGCGCGTTGTTGTAGACCACGCCGACCACGATCGTGGCCGCGAAGGCGGCCAGGATGCCGGTGAAGAACAGCGTGTTGCGCGCGGTCGTGGCGCGGAAGGTGTCGAGCAGCGTGCGGGTCACGATCACCACCGCCGCCGCGGGAATCTCCTTCAGGCGCTCGAGCAGCGTCGGCTCGCGGGAGCGCTCCACCAGCAGCCCGACCGCCGACACCAGCGGCCCGTCGCGCGCCAGGCGGTTGAGGTCTTCGATTCGCATGTAGGCGTTCATCCCGGCCATCTCGTGCACGGTGCCGCTGACCCGCAGCAGCGCCTTCACCCGGCGCCCCTCGAGCAGCTCGGCTTCGAGCGTGTCGCCGGGACGTACCCCCAGCCGACTGGCCAGGCGCGTCGTGAGCAGCACCCCGCCCGGGGCCGGCTCGTGCACGCGCAGCTTCGTGTCGAGCACGCGCTGCAGCTGGGCGTCGTCGGCGACCCCCGTCAGCGCGGTGCGGTAGCTCCTGTGCCCGGCGCGCAGCAGCACCGGAATCACGCGCCTGCCCTCGGCCTGCTCCACGCCCGGCAGACGCGCCAGGTCGCGGATCGCGCCGCGGTCGACCGGCTCGGGAAAGCCGACGTACACGTTCGCCCGCTGCACCTTGTTGAACTGCACGTCCATGAAGTAATCGAGCGAGTCGTACCAGAACGCGGAGGTGATCAGGATCGCCACCGATACGGCGACGCCGATCACAGTGAGCGCGGCGCGCAGCGGCTTGCGCTCGATGTTGCGCAGGATCATGCGCTGCCCCGGGGTGGCGAGCCGCGCGTAGCCCAGCCGCTCGATCAGCAGCGGCTTGAACTCGGCCGGCGCCGGCGGGCGCATGCCTTCGGCCGCGCGCAGGCTCAGCACGCCGCGGGTGGCGGCGATCGCGCCGCCGTAGGCGGCCACCAGCGCGATTCCGGTCCCGGCCAGCGCGACGCCCGGCAGCACCCGGAACTCGAAGCTCGGGAAGTGGAAGAAATCCGACAGCAGCCCGGTCATCGCCCGCCCCAGCCAGTCGCCGACGCCGAGGCCGATCGCCGCGCCGAGCAGCACGATCACCGACGCGAAGCCGAGGTAATGCCGCAGGATCGTGCGGTCGTCGTAGCCGAGCGCCTTGAGCGCGGCGATCTCGCCGCGCTGCGCGTACACCTGGCGGTGCAGCACGACGTTCAGGATAAACGCCGCCACCGCGAGGAAGATCACCGGCAGCACGGTGCCCCAGACGCGCTGCTCCTCGATCTCCTGCGAGACGATCTTGTGCGACATCTGGTCCTCGCGCCCGACCGCGCCGAGGCTGCCGTAGCGGTCGAGCAGCCGGTCGAGGGCGTCGATCACCGCCGGTTGGGACGCGCCGTGCGCCAGGCGCAGCAGCACCGAGTTGAACGCGTCCTGCATGTCGAAGGCCCCGGCCAGCGCCTCGGCATCGGTCCAGAACACCGCGAACCACTCGTCGTCGGGCATGCCCCCGCCGCGCGTGGCGTAGATGTACTCGGGCGAGAGCGCGGTGCCGACGATCGTCAGGTGCTCGAGCTTGCCGTTGAGCAGCACGGTCGCGCGGGTGCCGAGCGCGAGATGGCGCGCCTCCAGGAAGCGCTGGTTGACCACCACCTCGTTCTTCGCCCCCGGCGCCGGCCAGCGCCCGCTCGCGAGCGTGAGCCGGTTCATCGCCGGCGGATGCGCGAAATCGACCCCGATCAGGCGCGCGATCATCGGCGGCCCGACGCCCTCGATCGAGAGCTGGGCGTCCTGCACCACCCGCGTCTCGACTTCCGACACCCCCGGGATGGCGCGGATACGAGGCACCAGCGTGTCGGGGGCGCGCTTGACCTGGGCGAAGACCTGCGGAAAGCGCGCGCTGTCGTAGTAGCGCTCGCGCGAGGAAAGGAGCGAATCGTGGGTCGAAAAGGCCGCGATGAACGCGCCGATGCCGCAGGCGATCACGAGTGCGATCGAGACCACCTGGGTCTTCATCGCCCAGAGGTCGCGCGCGAGCTTGCGGTTGAGCGCCTTCACCAGGAGATCTCCGCCGCGCTCAGCTTGTGCTCGGGCTTCGTCTCGGCGACGATCCTGCCGTCGCCCAGCCGCAGCACCCGGTCGGCCATGCCCGCGATCGCCGCGTTGTGCGTGATCACCATCGAGGTGGTGCCGAGCTCGGAATTGATCCTGGCGATCACCTCGAGCACCAGCTTGCCGGTCTGGTAATCGAGCGCCCCGGTCGGCTCGTCGCACAGCAGCACCTCGGGGCGCTTGGCGACCGCGCGCGCGATCGCCACCCGCTGCTGCTCGCCGCCCGAGAGCTGCGAGGGAAAGTGATCGAGCCGCTCGCCGAGGCCGACCCAGCCGAGCGCCTCTTCCGGCTGCATCGGTTTGTCGGCGATGTCGGTGACCAGGGCGACGTTCTCGCGCGCGGTGAGGCTCGGGATCAGGTTGTAGAACTGGAACACGAAGCCGACGTGCTCGCGGCGGTAGCGCGTCAGGTCCGCCTCCGAGGCGTGGCTCAGCTCGTGGTCGCCGAAGCTCACCTCGCCGCTGGTGGGGGTATCCAGGCCGCCGAGGATGTTGAGCAGCGTCGACTTGCCGCTGCCCGATGGCCCCAGCAGCACGATCAGCTCGCCCGGGCGGATCTCGAGGTCGACCCCGCGCAGCGCCTGCACCTCGGCCTCGCCCATGCGGTAGGTCTTGGTCAGCGCCCGCGCGCTGAAGACGGTCCCCATGAGAAAAAGGATAGGCGCGCGTGAACTCGTCCCGTTGACCTGGGTCAATCCGATCGGGCGCCTCATGCGTATCAATCGGGAAAGGAGAGCCCCATGCATCGACGCACGATCCTCAGGACCCTCGCGGCGGCGCCGTTCCTCGGCGCGGCCGCACGCGCGCTTGCCGACGCCCCGGCCAAGGGCTGGAAGGCCCTCACCGATGCCGAGTGGAGGAAGCGCCTGACGCCCGCGCAGTACAAGGTGCTGCGCCAGGAGGGCACGGAGCCGGCGGGAAGCAGCCCGCTCAACGCCGAAAAGCGCCCCGGCACCTACGTCTGCGCGGGCTGCGGGCTGGCGCTGTTCGACTCGACGATGAAGTACGACAGCGGCACCGGCTGGCCGAGCTTCTTCACCCACCTTGCGGACGCGCTCGGGACCAAGCGAGATTTCGGGCTGATCTGGCCGCGCACCGAGTACCACTGCGCGCGCTGCGGGGGCCACCAGGGCCACGTCTTCGACGACGGGCCGCCGCCGACGGGGCAGCGCTGGTGCAACAACGGCGTTGCGCTCGCGTTCCTGCCGAAGGAAGGCTGAGCCGGCGGCTAAGGCTGGTCGGCGCCGGAGCCGGTCCTGCCCAGGCGCTCGCGCTCGCGCTTCTTCTTCTCGCGCGCCGGGAGCACGACCACCCAGTACAGCACCACCACGATCACGGCGACGATGACGCCGAGCTCGAGCGTATCCATGCCGTCAAGCACGCGAACCCCCGCGGCAACCCCATGCCGGAGAGTCTCAGCTTTCGGCTCGCGGCGGCTCAAGAAGATTTACCAACTGTTTCAATGCTTTCTCCATCCTTGCGCCGCTCCGCGCCCCGTAGAATGCGCGCATGCCAGGCTTGGATCCGCATCCGTACTCGGGGCTGACGCCCGACGTCGTGCTCGACGCGATCGAGAGCGCGGGATTCCGCTGCGACGGGCGCCAGCTCGCGCTCAACAGCTACGAGAACCGCGTCTACCAGGTGGGCCTCGAGGAGGGCACGCCGGTGGTGGCCAAGTTCTACCGTCCCGGGCGCTGGAGCGACGCGCAGATCCTCGAGGAGCACGCCTTCGTGCACGAGCTCGCCGAGCGCGAGATCCCGGTGGTGGAGCCGCTCGCCTGCGGAGCGCGCACCCTGCTCGAGTTCGGCGGCTACCGCTTCGCCGTCTACCCGAGGCGGGGCGGGCGCGCGCCCGAGCTCGAGGACCGCAGGACCCTCGAATGGATCGGCCGCTTCATCGGCCGCATCCACGCGGTCGGCGCGCTGCGCCCGTTCGCCGCGCGCCCCGCGCTCGACATCGAGAGCTTCGGCGTCGAGCCGCGCGACTGGCTGCTCGCGCACGATTTCGTTCCGCCCGACCTGCGCGAGGCCTGGGCGAGCGTCGCCGCGCTCGCGCTCGAGGGCGTGCGGCGCTGCTGGGAGCGCGCCGGCGGCGTCGCGACGCTGCGGCTGCACGGCGACTGCCACGCCGGCAACCTGCTGTGGACCGACGACGGCCCGCACTTCGTCGATTTCGACGACAGCCGCAGCGGGCCGGCGGTGCAGGACCTGTGGATGCTGCTGCCGGGCGAGCGCGCGGCAATGGCCGCCAGTCTCGCTGACGTGCTCGCGGGCTACGAGGACTTCCGCGAGTTCGACCGCCGCGAGCTGCACCTGATCGAGGCGATGCGCACCTTGCGGCTTCTGCACTACTCGGCGTGGATCGCGCGGCGCTGGGACGACCCCGCCTTCCCCGCCGCGTTCTCCTGGTTCAACACTCATCGCTACTGGCAGGACCGCATCCTCGAGCTGCGCGAGCAGGTCGCGCTGATGGACGAGCCGCCGCTCGCCGTATGAGCCCGGCGCGCCGAATCGCCGAGCTGCGCCTCTGGCTGCGCAAGCTCGGCCCCGGCCTGATCACCGGCGCGGCCGACGACGACCCGAGCGGGATCGGCACCTACTCGCAGGCCGGCGCCCAGTTCGGCTTCGCCCCGCTGTGGATGCTGCTGTTCACCTATCCGCTGATGGTGGGCATCCAGCTCGTCAGCGCCCGCATCGGCCTGGTCACCGGGCACGGCGTCGCGGCCAACATCCGGCGCCTCTACCCGCGCTGGGTGCTGCAGCCGATCGTCGTCCTGCTTCTGATCGCCAACACGATCAACATCGCGGCCGACCTGGGCGCCATGAGCGAGGCGCTGCGCCTCATGGTCGGCGGGCCCGCGCTCGCCTACGTGCCGGTGTTCGGCGCAGTCTCGGTGCTGCTGCAGGTCGTCATGCCCTACCCGCGCTACGCGCCGCTGCTCAAATGGCTCGTGTGCGCGCTGTTCGCCTACGTCGGGACCGTGTTCGTGATCGCCGTGCCCTGGCGCGAGGTCGCCGCGGGCGCGCTGATTCCCACCTTGACCCTGAGCCGCGAGTACGTGCTGGTCCTGGTCGCGGTGTTCGGCACCACGATCAGCCCCTACCTGTTCTTCTGGCAGGCGTCGCAGGAAGTCGAGGAGCAGCGCGCGGCCGGCTTCGGCGGACGGCTCGCGCTCGAGCGCGCGCGCGAGGAGCTGCGCCGCGTCAGGGTCGACACCTACCTCGGCATGGGCTTCTCCAACCTGGTCGCCTTCTTCATCGTGCTCACCACCGCGGTGACCCTGCACCGCGCGGGCCTGACCGACATCCAGGACTCGGCGCAGGCGGCCGAGGCGCTGCGCCCGATCGCGGGCGAGTTCGCCTTCGCCCTGTTCGCCGCCGGCATCATCGGCACCGGCATGCTCGCGATTCCGGTGCTGGCCGGCTCGGCGGCCTACGCGGTGGCCGAGACGCTGGAGTGGCGCTCGGGCCTCGCGCTCAAGCCGCTCGAGGCGCGCGGCTTCTACGCGATCATCGTCGCCGCGATCGTGATCGGCGCGGGGATCGACTTCGCGCCCATCGACCCGATCAAGGCGCTGTTCTGGAGCGCGGTGATCAACGGCGTGGTCGCGGTCCCGATCATGGCGGTGATGATGCTCCTCGCCTCGCGGCCCGAGGCGATGGGGCCGTTCGTCATCAGCCGGCGGCTGAAGCGGCTCGGGTGGGCCGCGACCGCCACGATGGCGCTCGCAGTAGCGCTTCTCGTTTACGCCTCCTACGCCTAGCTTGCTTGCCGCCGCAGGCGCGCTCGGTTACTGTTCCCGGTGTCGTAGACAAGAACCAGAAGATGACGCCCGACAGGACCCTGGCCCGGAACAGGCAGCCGCTGCCCAGCATCGAGCGCGAGGAGCTGCGCGGCGTCTCGCGCACCGTGGCCGAGATCGAATGGCTGCTGCTGATCCTGGTTCTTCTCTACCAGACCTTCGGCGGCGCGCCCGCGGCGAGCGAGCCCGCGATCTCCTCGGCGATGTTCTTCTACGCCGCGTTCGTGATGAGCTTTCGCTACACGAACTTCTATCGCGCCGAGACCCGCTGGAAAATCGGCATCGAGACCGTGGCGATGCTGGCGTTCATCACCTGGGTGCTGTGGTTCACCGGCCGCATCGCGAGCCCGCTGCTGAATGCCTACCTGCTGGTCGTCATCACGAGCGCGCTGACCCTGGGCAAGACCGTCACCATGGTCGAGACCGCGGTGATCGCGGCCTGCTACCTCGTGCTCGGCGGCCCCTGGACGCGGGGCGCGCTGCCGACGCTTGCCGAAGCGGGCGGCCTCGCGGCCGGCTTCGCGCCGGTCCTGCTGGTCGCCTACGTGACGACCATGTTCTCGGCCGACATCCGCTACGGGCTGAACAAGGCCAAGCTGCTGTCCGAAACCGACGAGCTGACCGGCCTGTTCAACATGCGCGGCTTCGCGATGGTGGCCGACCGCAGCTTCGGCCAGGCGCTGCGCTACGGGCGCGCCGCCACCGTCCTGATGATCGACTCCGACAATCTGAAGTCGGTCAACGACACGCTCGGGCACGAGGCCGGCAACGAGCTGCTGCGCCAGCTCGCGCGCCGGATTCAGGGCGAGCTGCGCTACACGGACATCTCGGCGCGCTACGGCGGCGACGAGTTCGTCGTGCTGCTGCCCGAGACCCCGTTGAAGGGCGCGCTGGACGTCGCCGAGCGAATCCGCAGGACGGTCGCCGAGACGCCGCTCGCCCTGGGCGACAGGCGGATCGAGACGACGATCAGCATCGGCGTGGCCGGATTCCCCGCCGACGGGCGCAACCTGGACTCCATCCTCGCGCTCGCGGACCGGGCGATGTACCAGGCCAAGCAGAAGGGCAAGAACAGCATCGTCGCCGCGACGCCGCCCGGCTAGGCTATAGCTGCCACTCGACGTAGGT
>CAZLUX010000089.1:0-11375 GCA_964562815.1 uncultured Enterobacteriaceae bacterium | reverse complement strand
TGCTTGAGCGCGAGCATCGCCTCGCGCTCGCGCACGAACGCCGGCAGGCCCGCCTTCTCGAACTCCGCCCTCACTTCTTCCTGCGGCGCGGCGAGCGCGACCGCGCGCCCGGTCTCGCGCGCATAGGAAGCGAAGTCGCGCGCAAAGCCGGTGACGTCGTAGCCCGTGCCGGCCACCGGCAGCGCGACCAGCGTCAGCTCGCTCTCGACCTCGGCGGCGAGCACCGGCAGCGCATCGGTGAACAGCCGGGGGTTGCCGAGCAGCGCGCCGGTCACATCGAGCGGGTTCGACGCGGTGGCGAAGCCGGGCAGCACCGCGGCGAGCTTCTCGCGCGCCGCGGGCGGAAACTCCGCCAGCGGCAGGCCGAGCTCGTCGGCCGCGTCGGCCGCCATCACGCAGCTCGCGCCGGAGTTGCTCAGCGCGACGAAGCGCCTGCCGCGCGGCCGCCAGCCGTCGAGGTAGAGGCGGCCCGCGGCGACCAGCGCGTAGGGATCGTCGACCCGCCAGATCGCGTGGCGCGCGAGGAAGGCGTCGACCACCCGGTCCTCGCTCGCCAGCGCGCCGGTGTGCGAGCTCGCCGCGCGCCGCCCGCTCTCCGTGCGGCCGGCTTTCACCGCGACGATCGGCAGGTCGCGCTCGCGCGCGATCTCGGCGGCCGCCGCGAGCCGCTCGGGGTCCGAGATCGCCTCCATGTAGAGGAGCATCAGGCGCACGCCGTCTTCGGCGGCGATCTCGGCCGCGAGGTCGGCGACGGTGACGTCGGCCTCGTTGCCGGTGGCGTGCACGTGGCGCACGTCGAGCCCGCGCTGGCGCGCCAGCGCGTAGATCGCCTGCGAGCAGGCGCCGCTCTGGCTGACGATCGCGACCGGCCCGTCGCGCCCTTCCATCTCGTTGAACACGGTCGAGAAGTTCGCCACCGCGCCGGTGGCGAAGTTGGCCAGGCCCTGGCAGTTCGGCCCCACCAGCCGCATCCCGGCGGCGCGCGCGGCGGCGAGCATGCGCTCCTGCATCGCCCGGCCCGCGGCGCCGATCTCGCCGAAGCCCGAGGACATCACCACGCACACCTTGACCCCGCGCGCGGCGCAGGCCTCGACCGCGCCGACCGCCTCCTCGCCCGAGACCGCGACGATCGCGAGCTCCGGCGCCCGCGGCAGCGACGCCACGTCCGGCCAGGCCTTCAGCCCCTGGACTTCCGCCCGCGCAGGGTTGATCGGATAGATGTCGCCCCGGTAGCCGTAGCGCTTCATATAGAGAATCGGCCGGCCCCCGACCTTGTGCGGATTGTCGGAAGCGCCGACGATGGCGATCGAGGCGGGGTCGAGCGCGGCGCGCAGGCCGCCAGCAGTCTTCTTTTTCATACCAACAATCATAATCGGGTTCATGGCCTGGTCGATTCCCCTTCGCGCCGTGCTCGCGGCGCTCGCGATCCACACCCTCTGGGGCGGCAACCCGGTCGCGGTCAAGCTCGGGCTGGAGGCGTTCCCGCCGCTCTGGAGCGGGCTGCTGCGCTTTTCGCTCGGCAGCGCCTGCATCGCCGTCTGGGCGCTCCTCGCGCGGGTTCCGCTGCGTCCCGCGCCGGGCGAATGGCCCGCGTTGCTCGGCATCGGCGTTCTCTTCACGGCGCAGATCGCGCTGATGAATTTCGGCTTCGACGCCACCGCCGCGGTGAACGGCTCGGTACTGATCTCCAGCAACCCGCTGTTCGGCATGCTGTTCGCGCACCTGCTGGTGCCGGGCGACCGGCTGCGTCCGCGGCGCGTGCTGGGCGCGCTGCTCGCCTTCGCCGGGGTCGTGCTGGTGCTCGCGCGGGGCGAGCCCCCTAGCGTCTCCGGGCACGGCGACTGGATCGTACTCGCGAGCGCCTGCCTGCTGGGTTTTCGCCTCGCCTTGAGCGGCCGCCTGCTCAAGCGCGTGAACGAAGTCCGGCTCGCCTTCTGGCAGGGCGTCGTCTCGCTGCCGCTGTTCGCCGCGGGCGCGCTCGCAACCGAAACGATCCGCTACGCGGCCATCGGCGCCGCGCCGGTCGCGGGAATCCTCTACCAGGGCGTGCTCGTCGCCGGAGTCGCCTTCACGGTGAACTTCCGGCTCATCCGGCGCTACACGCCGAGCGTGATGATGAGCTTCAACTTCGTCGCCCCGGTCGTCGGCGTGCTCCTCGGCGCCTTAATCCTTGGCGAGACGGTGACCGCCGGCCTGATCGGCGGCATGCTGATGGTCGCCGCCGGGCTGGTCCTCATCGCGCGACGCTGAGCATGCGCAGGCGAAGCGCCCGGGCGCGCCAGCCGGCACCACCCGCGAGCAGGCCGCAGGCGGCGGCAAGCGCAAAGGCAATCGCGTAGCTGCCGGTGACGTCGAACAGCCGCCCTGCCATCCACGGCCCGAGCGCGCTGCCGAACGCGCTGCCGAACAGGCACATGCCGAGGATCAGGCCGAAGCTGCGGCCGCGGAAGCGGTCGCTGACCATCGCCGGCGTCAGCGACGCGGTCGCCGAGTAGCCGACGCCCAGCATCACGGCGTAGCCGTAGGCGCCCCAGCGCGAGGGCATCGCCCCGACCAGCGCCAGCGCGCCCACCGCGGCGACCAGGATCGCGATGCCGATGACGTAGATCCGCTCGCGCTCGAAGCGGTCGGCGAGCCAGCCGCCGCCGGTCTTGCCGAACACGCTCGCCACCCCTACCACCCCGACCACCGACGCTGCGGCCATCGCCGCCATGCCGTGGTCGACCAGGAACGCCACCTGGTGCACGTGCAGGGTCTGCGACGTCACGTTGCCGAAGAAGTAGGCGGCAATCATCAGCCAGAACGGCTGGGTGCGCACCGCTTCGCCGAGGCTCGCCTCGTGCGCGGTGCTCGCCGGCGCCCTGCCCCCGCGCGGCGCCGGCGCCGGGCGCACCGTGTCGTCGCGCATCACGAACAGCGCCGCCGGCACGATCCAGCCGGCGCAGATCGCGCCCTGGATCTGCCAGGCGGTGCGCCAGCCGAGCGATTCGATCAGTGCCTGGCACAGCGGCACGACGATCAGCATGCCGAGGCCGATGCCGGAGCTGACGATGCCCAGCGACAGCCCGAGCCGGTCCATGAACTGGCGCTGCACCATGACCACCGCCGGCACCCAGCCGCAGCAGGCCACTGCGAGCGCCGTGAACAAGCCGAAGCCGAGGTAAAGGCTTCCCGCCGAGTGGATGAAGCTGTTGCCGTACAGCGCCAGGCCGAGGGCGACGCCGCCGAATACCACCAGCCGGCGCGGGCCGATGCGGTCGCAGAGCATGCCGACGAGCGGGTTCGCGCCGCCGTGGACCAGGGTGAAGACGGAGAACGCGCCCGCGAGCACCGAGCGGCTCCAGCCGAACTCCCCGAGCAGCGCGACCAGGTAGACGCTGTACGAGTACCACACGCCGTAGGCGAGGCCGAGCGTGCCGGCGATCGCCGCGAGCGTCAGGGCGCGCATGCGCCGCCCGACTCAGGGCCGCACGCCGAAGCGCACCGGCCCCGCCGTGCGCAGGGGTGCCGCAAGCTCGGCGAATTCGCACAGGAGCGGCCGGGTGTCGCGCGGGTCGATGATCTCCTCGACGTCGAACTTCTCGGCGCTGCGCATCGGCGAGCCGAAGCGCCGGATGCGCGCCTCGATCTCGGCGCGCTTCGCCTCGGGATCGGGGGCGGCCTCGATCTCGGCGCGGTAGGCGGCCTCCAGGCCGCCGGCGATCGGCAGCGAGCCCCACTCGGCCGAGGGCCAGGCCATGCGCATGCAGTAGCGGGTCGAGTTCTGGTGCACCGCGCCGGCGACGCCGAAGACCTTGCGAACCAGCACCGAGCACCAGGGCACGGTCGATTGCAGCACCGCGCTCGCCGCGCGCATGCCGAAGCGGATCGTCGCGTCGCGCTCGGCGTCGGGGCCGATGAGAAAGCCCGGCACGTCGACGAGGTGCACCACCGGCAGGTGGAACACCTCGGCCAGGTCGACGAAGCGGGTGATCTTCTCCGAAGCCTTCGCGGTCCAGGCGCCGCCGTAGTGCATCGGATCGCCCGCCATCAGCGCCACCGGCCAGCCCGCAAGGCGCGCGAGGCCGGTGATGATCGGCCTGCCCCACTGCCGCCCGATCTCGAAGAACGAGCCCTTGTCGACCAGCGCCTCGATGATGCGGCGCATGCGATAGACCTTCTTCGGGTCGCGCGGCACCGCCTCGATCAGCCATTCCTCGCGCCGCCCTGGATCGTCGTCACATTGAGTGCGGGCGGGAAGCTCGTAAACGGAAGACGGCAGGTAGGACAGGAACCGGCGCGCGCGCGCGAAGGCCTCGTCCTCGCTCTGCGCCTCGTCGTCGACCGCGCCGTTGCGGGTGTGGATCTGGCTGCCGCCGAGCTCGTTCTTGTCGAACTGGCGGTGGGTGCGCGCCACCACCGGCGGGCCGGCGACGAAGAGCTGCGAGCTCTCCTTCACCATCACCGAGTAGTGGCTCGCCACCACCCGCGCCGAGCCCAGGCCCGCGACCGAGCCGAGCGCGAGCGACACCACCGGCACCTCGCCCAGGTTGTCGGTCCAGGTGTCCCAGAGGAAGGCCTTCGGCATCGGCGAGTAGCCGAGCATCTCGAGGTTCTTGACCGAGCCGCCACCGCCGGTGCCGTCGACCAGGCGAATCATCGGCAGGCGCAGGTCGCGCGCCATGCGCTCGCACTGCAGCAGCTTGCCCTTGATGCCGGCGTCGTTGGCGCCGCCGCGCACCGTGAAGTCGTCGCCCGCGACGACCACCGGGCGGCCGTCGAGGCGCCCGCGCCCGGTCACCAGGTTGGCCGGCGTGAAGTCCTCGATCGTCGCGCCGTCGGCGCCGTAGCGCGCCACGCCGGTGAGCGCGCCGATCTCGTGGAACGACCCCGCATCGAGCAGGCGCTCGATGCGCTCGCGCACCGTCAGCTTGCCGCCGTCGTGCTGGCGCTTGACCTTCTCGGGGCCGCCCATGCGCCGCGCCAGCTCCTCGCGCCGGCGCAGCTCGTCGATTTCGTCCTGCCAGCTCATAGAGACCGGATTCTCGCAGACGTCTACAATGCGCTCCAGGGAAAAAACGAAATGGCGCTGCTCAGGATCAAGTGCGAGGTGGCCGGCAAGGTGGTGCGCATCGAGGCGGCCGCCGGCGCCAGCGTGGCGCAGGACGACGCGATCCTGATCGTCGAGTCGATGAAGATGGAGATCCCGCTCTTCGCGCCCGCGGCGGGCGTGGTCAGGTCGATCCTGGTCGCCGAGGGCGAGGACGTGGCGGAGGATCAGGAAGCGGTACTACTGGAAATCACACAATGAAAATGCTCGAAAACAAGGTAGTGGTCGTCACCGGCGCAGGTGGCGGGATCGGGCGCGACTTCGCGCTCGCGATGGCTGCCGAGGGCGCCAGCGTGGTGGTCAACGACGTCGGCGCCTCGGTCTCCGGAGAGGGCAAGGACGCCGGCCCGGCGCAGAAGGTCGCCGACGAGATCAAGGCCGGGGGCGGCAAGGCGGTCGCGAGCACCGACAGCGTCGCCGAGTGGGAGTCGGCCAACCGCATCGTCAAGGCGGCGATCGACGGCTTCGGTCGCATCGACTGCGTGGTCAACAACGCCGGCATCCTGCGCGACCGGTTCTTTTTCAACATGTCGGTCGAGGAATGGAAGGCGGTGATCGACGTGCACCTGAACGGCTCGTTCTACGTGGCGCGCGCCGCGGCCCCTTACTTCAAGAGCCAGAATTCGGGCAGCTACGTCAACATGACCTCGACTTCCGGCCTGGTCGGCAACTTCGGCCAGGCCAACTACTCCGCGGCGAAGCTCGGCATCGTCGGGCTGTCGAAGTCGATGGCGCTCGACATGGCGAAGTACAAGGTGCGCTCGAACTGCATCGCGCCCTTCGCCTGGAGCCGCATGATCGGCACCATTCCCGCCGAGACGCCCGAGCAGAAGGCGCGGGTCGAGAAGCTCAAGAGCATGGAAACCTCGAAGATCGCTCCGCTCGCGGTGTTCCTCGCGAGCGACGCCGCAGCCGACGTCACGGGCCAGATCTTCGGCGTGCGCGCGAACGAGATCTTTCTCTTCAGCCAGAACCGTCCCCTGCGCAGCGTGCACCGCGCAGAAGGCTGGACCGCGCAGGCGATCGCCGAGCAGGCCATTCCCGCGATGCGCGCGCAGTTCTATCCGCTCGACCGCTCCCAGGACGTCTTCTCCTGGGACCCCATCTGAGGCACACATGACCGATCTCAGCCGCGCCGACCTTGAGGCGCTCGCGCAGTGGGACACGCCGACGATCTGCAACGGACTCGAGCTGCTCGACGCCCGGCACCGCACCGCGGGGTTCACGACCGGCAGCATGGTGTGCTTCGACCCGCGCCTGAAGCCGATCGTCGGCTACGCCCGCACCGCGCTGATCCGCGCCGCGACGCCGCCTCCCGGCGACGCCGCCGCGGTGCGCGCCATGCGCGCGCGCTACTACGAGCACGTCGCGGCCGCGCCGATGCCGTCGATCGCGGTGCTGCAGGACATCGACCCCGAGCCGGGATTCGGCGCCTTCTGGGGGGAGGTCAACACCGCGATCCACAAGGGACTGGGGTGCCTGGGCACGGTCACCAACGGCTCGTTCCGCGACCTCGACGCCTGCGCCCCCGGCTTTCAGCTGCTCGGCGGCAAGATCGGTCCCAGCCATGCCTGGGTGCACCTGGCCGAGATCGCCTGCGAGGTGAACGTCTTCGGCATGGCGGTGCGGCCGAACGACATCGTCCACGCCGACCGCCACGGCGCGGTCGTGGTGCCGCCCGAGTGCGTGAAGAAGCTGCCGGCCGCGATCGATCTGCTGACGCGGCGCGAGGCGGTGATCCTCGAGGCGGCGCGCGCGCCCGGGTTCAACGCCGCCGTCCTCGCCAGGGCGATGGCCGACTCGGCCGAGATTCACTAGACCGATGGCCGCGAGGAAGAAGGTGCTGATGGTGCAGGGCCTGCACCCTGAGGGCGTCAAGCTGCTCGCGGAACGCGCCGACGTGGAGCCGGTCGCGCTGCTGACGGACGTCGAGGCCGAGATCGCGGCCGCGGCGCGCGACGCCGACGCAATCACGGTGCGCACCGCAAGCATCACCCGCGGCATCATCGAGGCGGCGCCGAAGCTGAAGGTGGTCGCGCGCCACGGCGTGGGCTACGACGCGGTCGACGTCGAGGCGCTCAGCGCCCGCGGCATCCCGCTCGCGATCGCGATCCACTCCAACATGGTTCCGGTGGCCGAGCACGTGATGTTCATGCTGCTGGTGCTGTTCAAGGAAGCCGCCTACTACGACGCCCTCACCCGCGCCGCCGACTGGGGCAGCCGCTGGAACATAAGATCGAACGACCTCGCCGGCAAGGACCTGCTGATCGTGGGCTTCGGCCGCACCGGCTCGCGCGTGGCCCGGCGCGCGCTCGCCTTCGACATGAAGGTGCAGGTCTGCGACCCCTACATCGACCAGGCGCTGATCCGCGAGGCCGGCTGCGTGCCGGTGGCGGACTTCCGCGCCGCGCTGCCGGGGGTCGACGCGGTGAGCGTCAACTGCCCCTTGAGCGAGGAGACGCGCCACATGTTTTCGAACGCCGAGTTCGCCGCCATGAAGCCCTCCGCGGTGATCGTCAACTGCGCGCGCGGCGGGATCGTCGACGAGCGGGCGCTCTACGCCGCGCTGACCGAGGGCCGGCTGCGCGGCGCCGGGCTCGACGTGTTCGAGGCCGAGCCCAGCCCGGCCGACAACCCGCTGTTTCGCCTGAACAACGTGATCGTTTCGCCGCATATCGCCGGGGTCACGGTCGAGTCGACCATTCGCATGTCGACCCAGACCGCGCAGAACGTGCTCGACTGCTTCGACGGCCGGCTCGATCCCGCGGTGATCGTCAACCGATGATCGATTACCAAGCGCTGAAAAACCGCCGGTTCCCGGAGATCGTCGCGAAGTACTCGGCGCGCGACACGGTGCTCTACGCGCTCGGCGTGGGCTACGGTGCGGATCCCACCGACGAGCGGCAGCTGGGCTTCGTCTACGAGAAGAGCCTGCGCGCCGCGCCCACCATGGCGGTGGTGCTCGCCTACCCCGGCTTCTGGGTGAAGGAGCCCGACACCGGCGTCGACTGGGTGCGCGTGCTGCACGGCGAGCAGTCGATCGTGCTGCACCGGCCGCTTCCGCCTGAGGGCACGGTGGTCGGGCGCATGCGCGTCAAGGCGCTCGTCGACAAGGGCAGGGACAAGGGCGCGCTCATCCTCCAGGAGCGAGAGGTCAGGCTCGAATCCGGCGAGCTGCTGGCGACCATCGAGTCGCTCGGCTTCGCCCGCGGCGACGGCGGCTTCAGCGAGCGCCCCGGCAACGGCCCGAAGGGCGGCGACCCCGCGCCTCCCGCGCCGCCGCCCGCGCCCGACACGGCGCCCGAGATCGTCTGCGACCTGCCGACCGTGCCGCAGGCGGCGCTCATCTACCGCCTCTCGGGCGACGACAACCCGCTGCACGCCGAGCCTGCGGTGGCGAAGGCCGCCGGCTTCTCGCGCCCCATCCTGCACGGCCTCGCCACCTACGGCGTCGCCGGCCACGCGATCCTCAGGACCTGCTGCGACTACGAGCCGGCGCGCCTGAAGTCGCTCGCGGTGCGTTTCTCGGCGCCGGTCTACCCGGGCGAGACGATCCGCACCGAGATCTGGCGCGAGGGCCACACCGTGCGGTTCCGCGCCCGCGCGCTCGAGCGCGACCTCGTCGTGCTCTCGCACGGCCGCGCGCAGCTGGCGTGAAACGATTAGAATCGCGCCCCTGATGACAGGCATCCTTTCCGCATGAGCCCGATCGCGCGCGAGGTCGCGCGGCGGCGCACCTTCGCGATCATCTCGCACCCCGACGCGGGCAAGACAACGCTGACCGAGAAGCTGCTGCTTTTCGCCGGCGCGATCCACATCGCCGGCAGCGTCAAGGCGCGCAAGGCGACCCGCCACGCGACCTCGGACTGGATGGAGATCGAGAAGCAGCGCGGCATCTCGGTCGCCTCGTCGGTGATGCAGGCCGAGTACCGCGGCTGCGTCATCAACCTGCTCGACACGCCGGGCCACCAGGACTTCTCCGAGGACACCTACCGCGTGCTGACCGCGGTCGACGCCGCGCTGATGGTGATCGACGGCGGCAAGGGCATCGAGCCGCAGACGCTGCGCCTGCTGCAGGTCTGCCGCGCGCGCAACACGCCGATCGTCACCTTCGTCAACAAGCTCGACCGCGAAGGCCGCCCCGCGCTCGAGCTGCTCGACGAGATCGAGTCGGTGCTCGGCATGGCGGCGGTGCCCTTCACCTGGCCGGTCGGCATGGGGCGCGACTTCGGCGGCGTGCTCGACCTGCGCGCCCGGCGCGTGCGCCTGTTCACGCCCGGCCTCGACCGCCTCGGGCGCGAGGACGCGGTCGAGCTCGACGAAGACGACCCCGCCTGCGGCGAGCGGCTCGGCCCGGCCTGGGAGGCCGCGCGGGCCGAGGCCGAGCTGGTGCGCGAGGCGGGCGCCGCTTTCGAGCGCGAGGCGTTCCTCGCCGCGCGCCAGACGCCGGTGTTCTTCGGCTCGGCGATCAACAACTTCGGCGTCGGCGAGGTGCTCGACGCGCTGGTGGACCTCGCGCCCGCACCGGGCGGACGGCCCGAGCGCGAGCGCACCGTCGCCCCCGACGAGCCGGGCTTCTCCGGCGTGGTGTTCAAGATCCAGGCGAACATGGATCCCGCGCACCGCGACCGGGTCGCCTTCGTGCGGGTGTGCTCCGGGCGCTTCACGCGCGGCATGCGGCTGTCGAACTGCCGCACCGAGCGCGAGATCCGCACCAACAACGCGGTGTCGTTCCTGTCGCAGCAGCGCGAGATCGTCGACGAGGCCTACGCCGGCGACATCATCGGCCTGCCCAACCACGGCACGATCCGGCTCGGCGACACTCTTACGGAGGGCGAGCCGCTGCAGTTCACCGGGCTGCCTTTCTTCGCCCCCGAGCAGTTCCGCCGCGCCGAGCTGGTGACGCCGATGAAGACCAAGCAGCTGCGCGCGGGGCTGGCGCAGCTCGGCGAGGAAGGCGCGATCCAGGTCTACCACCCCGTCGCGGGCGGCGCGCCGGTGCTCGGCGCGGTCGGCACGCTGCAGTTCGAAGTCGCCGCTTATCGCCTCGCCAGCGAGTACGGCGCCGAGGTGCGGCTGCTGCCGGCGAACTACGTCGCCGCGCGCTGGGTCTCCTCGGACGACCCGGCCGAGCTCAAGCGCTTCGTCGAGGCCAACGCCCACCGCATCGCCTACGACGCGGGCGGCGTGCCGGCCTTCCTCGCCTCGATGCGGGCCGAGATCGAGGTGGCGCAGGAGCGCTGGCCGAAGATCGCCTTCCACACCCTGCGCGAATACACCGGCCTCGCCGAGGATTCTCCCCAGCCGGCATGAGCGCCGCCCCGCCCTACGCAGGCCTGAAGGTTCTCGACCTGTCGCAGGGCATAGCCGGGCCGTATTGCGCGGCGCTGCTCGCGCAGCAGGGCGCCGACGTGATCAAGGTCGAGCCGCCCGGCGGCGACTGGATCCGCAACGCCGGCGGCGGGCGCGAAGGCATGACGCCGCTCGCGATCGCCGGCAACCTCGGCAAGCGCTCGATCGTCGTCGACGCGCAGAAGCCCGCCGGGCGCGACCTTATCCTGCGCCTGGCCGCGCGCGCCGACGTCGTGGTGGAGAACAACCGCCCGGGCGTGATCGAGCGCCTGGGGCTGGGCTACGCCGCGGTCGCCGCAACCAACCCCGCCGTGGTCTACGTCTCGATCACCGGCTTCGGCCCCGACGGGCCCGACGCGCAGAAAGCCGGCACCGACTCGATCCTGCAGTCGCTCACCGGCATGGCCCACCGCAATCGCGATCACGACGGCACCCCGCGCCGCATGCCGCTCCTGATCCCCGACACCGTCACCGCGGTCTACGCCGCGCAGGCGCTCGGCGCCGCGCTCTATGCCCGCGGCCGCGACGGCAAAGGCCGCCACCTGAAGCTGTCGCTGTTCGAGAGCGCGGCCGCCTTCCAGGCGGCCCAGATCGTCGAGAACCGCATCTTCCACGGCTCCGCGCCGCCACCGAACACCGTTCCCGCCGGCGTCTTCCGCACCCGCGACGGCCACCTCTCGCTGTCCGCGGTCACCGAAGGGCACTTCCGCGCGGCGATGCGCGTGCTCGGGCTCGAGGCGTGGATCGAAGACCCGCGCTTCGCCACGCCCGCCGAGCGCAAGAAGCACGCCGCCTTCGTCAACGAGGAAGTCGGCCGGCGGCTCGCCGCGCAGACCACCGCGCACTGGGTCGAGAAGCTCGCCACGGCCGACGCCCTGTTCGCCGAGATCGCCGACTATCCCGCCTTCGTCGCCTCGCCGCAGGCCGCGCACCT
>CAZLUX010000088.1:0-11523 GCA_964562815.1 uncultured Enterobacteriaceae bacterium | reverse complement strand
TGTTCGAGCCCTTCGCCCACGGCCGCGGCTCGAGCAGCACCATGCCGCAGAAGCGAAATCCGATCTCGAGCTGCTACATCCACGGCGCGATCTCGGTCGTGCGCCAGCACGCCGCCGCGCTGATGGACGCGATGGTGGCCGACCACGAGCGCTCGACCGGCCCCTGGCAGATCGAGTGGATCGTGCTGCCGGAAGCGTTCTGCCTAACCGCCGGCGCGCTGCGCCAGGCGCGCGCGCTGGTCGAGGGGATGGAGGTCGACGAGGCGCGCATGCGCGCCAATCTCGACCTCACCCACGGCCTGGTGGCCTCCGAAGCGGTGATGATGGGGCTCGGTCCCCACCTCGGCCGCGAGCGCGCGCACGACCTCGTCTACGACCTGTGCCGCGAGGCGATCGCGCAGAACCGCCCGCTCGTCGACCTGCTGGCGGAGAACGCCGAGATCAGCCGCCACCTCGACCGGCCCGCGCTCGAGCGCCTGTGCGACCCGGCGAACTACCTCGGCCTCGCGGGCGCGATGGTCGACCGCGTGCTCGCCCGCGTCGGCTGAGCGCGCCGCAAGGCGCACGACAGAGCTCGGCACGGTTCCGGGATGCGCGGAACTCGGCGACCGATTCTGCCTACTAACAGAATATCGGTCTTGCGCGGGGGGGTGAACGGGCGGTCGAGCGGCGCTTGAATGCACAGCGAAGAGCAGCGACAGGAAGATGACATCCCCAACCCGCCACTGGAGCGGCCGCTCGGGCTGCTGCGATTCTCGCTGCTCGCGGTGTTGATCGGCATCGTCGCGGGGCTGGGCGCGGTCGTGTTCCGCGGGCTCATCGCGGTGTTCCACAATCTGCTCTTCCTCGGAACGTTCTCCGTCCACTACGACGCCAACGTTCACACCTCGACCTCGCCCTGGGGCGCGGCGATCATCCTGGTGCCGGTGCTGGGTGCGGTGGGCGTCGCGTGGCTCGTGAAGACCTTCGCGCCGGAGGCGAAGGGGCACGGCGTGCCCGAGGTGATGGACGCCATCTACTACAACAGGGGCGTGATCCGCCCGGTGGTGGCGGCCATCAAGTCGATCGCCTCCGCGCTGTCGATAGGCAGCGGCGGCTCGGTGGGCCGCGAGGGCCCCATCATCCAGATCGGCTCGTCCTTCGGCTCCACGATGGGGCAGTGGCTGCGGCTGCCGGCGTGGCAGCGCATCACCGCCATCGCCGCGGGCGCCGGCGGCGGCATCGCCGCGACCTTCAACACGCCCGTGGGCGGCATCCTGTTCGCGGTGGAAATCATGATGCACGAGGTGAGCGCGCGCACGCTGGTGCCCGTCGCGATCGCCACCGCGACCGCGACCTATATAGGGCGGCTGATCTTCGGCCCGCATCCGTCCTTCATCATCCCGGCCTTCGAGACGCCGTATTTCAACCTCACCAACCCCTGGCTGATAGGCGCCTACGTGGGCCTGGGAATCCTCATGGGCCTCGTCTCGGTGCTCTTCATCCGCTCCATCTACGGCTTCGAGGACTTCTTCGAGCAGCACGTCCCCGGCGGCTACTACGTGCGCCACATGCTGGGCATGCTGGTGGTCGGCGTCGTGATCTACCTGCTTCTCGTTCATGCCGACCACTACTACGTGCAGGGAGTCGGCTACGCGACGGTCCAGGATCTGCTCGAGGGTCGCCATGGCGTGGTGTGGTTCCTGCTGCTGTTGTTCGCGCTGAAACTGCTCGCCACTTCGCTCACGCTGGGCTCCGGCGCGTCCGGCGGCGTGTTCTCGCCCTCGTTGTTCCTGGGCGCCACGCTGGGCGGCGCCTACGGCGTGGTGCTCCACCACCTCTTTCCCGGGCTTTCCATCAGCCCGCCGGCCTTCGTCGTGGCCGGCATGGCCGGCGTGGTGGGAGGCGCGACCGGCGCCGCGATCGCCGCCGTCGTGATGATCTTCGAGATGACCCTGGACTATCACGTCATCATCCCGATGACCATTACCGTGGCCATCAGCTACGGCGTGCGCAAGCTGCTGCAACCGGAAAGCATCTACACGCTGAAGCTCACGCGGCGCGGCCGCCTGATGCCCGAGTCGCTGCGAGCGGACTTGCAGCCGACCCGCCTCGCGCGCGACGTGATGGACACGCGCTTCGCGCCGGTGTCGGCGGACACCGGGCTCGAGGCGCTGATGTCGATGGCGGGCGAGCAGCCTACCCCGGAGTGCTTCCTGGTGCGCGGCAGCGAGCACGTCGCGGGCGTTCTCATGCGCCGTTCCCTGCCGGGCGCGCTCTCCGGCGGGGACGACAAGCGTCGGGTGGGCGAAGTCCCGAGCGACCGCTTCGTCGTGGTTTCGGAGACCGCGCCCGTGATCGAGGTGCTGGCGCACATGCGCGGGCAGGGGGCGAACGTGGCGCTGGTGACGGGGCAGGGCGCTGGCGACCGTATCGACGATGTGCGCGGCGTCGTCACCAAGGAGCGCATCGCCGACGAGCTGTTGCGCATCAAGGAGCTTTTCTGAGACGGTCTCGGGCGGGGAACAGGAAGGGAGAACCAACGGCGGCATGCGCCTGTCTCTAGAGTGTCCTTCAACCAGGAGACTGACATGAAGCCTCGCCTGAATCGTTTCTTGCCGACCTTTGCATTGGCCGTGGCGGCCGCGACGATGGTCGCCACCGCCCAAGCTGCGGTGCCCAAGGTCGAGCACGGTGTGCTTACCGGTGACCACGGCATGACGCTGTACACCTTCGCCAAGGACAAGGCCTACTCCGGCAAGAGCGAGTGCAAGGGCGCCTGCGCGAAGCTCTGGCCCCCCGACATCGCGAGCGCGTCGAGTACCGCTTCGGGGAAATTCAGCGTCGTGCACCGCGCCGACGGCAAGATGCAGTGGGCTTACATGGGCAAGCCGCTGTATTTCTTCGCCAGGGACAAGAAGCCGGGTCAGAAAACCGGCAACGGCTTCAAGCACATCTGGAGCGTCGCCAGGGGCTGAGCGGGTGCGCGGCGATCGCGTGCCCGATTTGCCGTAGTCCACCACCAGGTTGAGCGACCGCTACGCGCGCCTGGCGCGCGTGCTGGAGGCGGCGTCGCCGGTCGCGGACCTGCTGCTGCGGCTATGGGTCGCCAACGCGTTCTGGCGGGCAGGGCTGGTCAAGGTCGCCAGCATGAGCGCGACGGTGTACCTGTTATCCGGCGCTCTGACCGACCGGCTTCACCGACCACAAGGTGTGGGGCCTGATGCTGCCGGTGACGTTGCTGCACGGGCCGGGCGCGCTGTCGGTGGACGCGCTGCTGCAGCGCTTTGTGCAGCGCGCACGCTCGAAGCGCGATAAAGTTGCTCCGTAACGGATCGGCCGCGAGAAGCATCGAGATGGATTCCGGGAGCGGGGGTGCGATGAAAGCAAAGGTGACAGGTCTCGAGACGCTCGCCTGCGACGCGGGCTGGCGCAACTATCACTTCCTCAAGCTCACCACCGACGAGGGCGCGGTGGGCTGGAGCGAATTCGACGAAGGCTTCGGCTCGCCCGGCGTCGGCACGATCATCGAGCGGCTCGCGGCGCGCGTCGTCGGCCAGCCGGTGGACGGCCACGAGCGCATCCATGCCGAGCTGCGCGCGATCACCCGTCCGGCCTCCGGCGGCGTCGTGGGGCAGGCGCTCGGCGCGATCGAGAACGCGCTGCTCGACGCCAAGGCGCGGCTGCTCGGCGTGCCGTGCTACGCGCTGCTCGGCGGCAAAATGCGCGACCGCGTCCGCGTCTACTGGTCGCACTGCGCGACCTGGCGCATCAACTACCCGACGGTCTACGCGCCGGCGATCACCGACCTCGACGGCGTGCGCGCCATCGGGCGGGAGGTGCGCGAGAAGGGCTTCACCGCGCTCAAGACCAACATCTTCCTGTATGAGCCGGGCGGCAGGAATCCCAAGGGCTACCGCCCCGGCTTCGGGGTGCCGTTCCAGCCCGCGCTCAACGTCGAGCGCCGCGTGCTGCGCGACCTGTGCATGCACCTCGAGGCCATCCGAGAGGGGGCCGGGCCGGACGTCGACCTGCTGCTCGACCTCAACTTCAACGCCAAGACCGAAGGCTTCGTCAAGATCCTGCGGGCGATCGCCGAATTCGACATGTTCTGGGTCGAGATCGACAGCTTCAACCCCGAAGCGCTCGGCACCATCCGCCGCCAGAGCCCGCACCCGATCTCGTCCTGCGAGACGCTGCTGGGACTGGGCGAGTTCCTGCCCTACTTCCGCGAGCAGGCGATGGACATCGCCATCGTCGACACGCCGTGGAACGGCGTCTGGCAGTCGATGAAGATCGCGGCCGCGGCCGAGGCTCACGAGGTCAACGTGGCGCCGCACAACTTCTACGGCCACCTCTGCACCATGATCAACGCGCACTTCGCCGCCGCCGTGCCGAACCTGCGCATCATGGAGACCGACATCGACCGCCTGCCCTGGGACGACGAGCTGGTCTCGCACCCGCCCGAGTACGTCGACGGCCACCTGCTGGTGCCGGACCGCCCCGGCTGGGGCACCGAGCCGGTCGAGGAGGCGATCCGCGCCCGCCCGCCGAAGACGCGCGGCGGGCTGGTGCAGCCGCGCGGGCTGGGCGGCCGGAACGCCTAGCCGAATTCGTTGAACGACTTCGCCGGCTGCGGCGCCTTCGCGAGCGCCTCCTCGAGCCAGGTGACGTGCTGCTCCTCCTCGCGGGCGAATTCCGCCGCGAGCCTCCTGACCTCGGGATCGCGCGCGTTCTCGCGGATGCGCTCGAAATATGCCTTGGCGCGCCGCTCCGACTCGAGCGCCAGCATCAGCGCATGGAACGGGGGAACGTCCCGGTAGAGGAACTCGTAGTTCGGCACCTCGGTCTCTCCCCCCTTGCGCGACAGGAGCTGCTCCCGCGCGCGAGCCTGCAACTCCGGCGCCGCGGCGTGCTTCAGCTTGTCGGCATGCCCCGCTTCGAGCTGCGCGAGCTTGAGGAACAGCTCCGCGGTGCGCGCGTTGCCGCTCGCCTGCATCTCGCGCGCGAGCACCCGGTAGCGCGCCGAAGCCTCGACCTCGATCGCATGCGCGTCCGCGTAGAACTGGTCGACCGCCGCGCTGCCGGCCCCGGCGGGCGCCGGCTGCCGCTTGCCTTGCTTCTTCTTCATGGTGGGACTCATGCGCCGTACCCGGGCAAAAGCACCAATTTGCCACGTTCGCGACGCGTTGCGAATTGATGCCGGATAACAAGCGGGCAGATCCGGCGGGAGCGCCATGGAAATTCCTTCGCGCCCTTGCACCGGAACCCTGGTCTACGGATGGTCGACCGGGTGCTCGGCCGGCTGAGCTGAGAGTCGGAACACTGCTTTCGAGCCGAAGAAGAGCTTGACCACGCCTGCTTCATGATAGCTACCATGAGGATCCAGAGTCCGACTGGCTGCAACTTGCAGCCACGGGACGCAAGGAGGTGTAGCCATGTACTCAAAGCGCTTGTGGGCGTGCATGCTCGGCGGGAGCATCTCCGCCGCGGTATGCCTGATTGGGCGCCAGATCGTCTTCGGCTTCCCAGAGATTTCGTCGGCGAGCATCGCGGCCCTTGTCGCCAACCGTCTCCTACTCGGGTTTGCGATCGGAATCAGCGGCTGGAAGCTCAACCGCTTCCTTCATGGCGCTGCCCTCGGATTGCTCTTTTCGCTGTCCGTCTCCATCGGATTCTTGCCGAACTCGCTGTTGGGGTTCCTTCTCTACACTCTCGCCGGCACCCTGTACGGCGTCCTGATTGAATGGCTGGCGACTGATGTCCTCAGGGCGCCAATGAGGTCGGAATGGAGCCAACGCCCCGTCTAACCGCTCTCTCGAGTGGATCCGCTCCTCGGCTCAACCTTTGATCCAATCGCCGTCCGAATTCATCCTGCCCGCCGCGCCGAACAGCCAGGCACCGCCCAGCGCTGGCGGTAGCCCGGCTGCGTAGAGTTCCCCAACACGCCGGATGCTGGCACCGGCGGCGCGGCAGCGTGCTGCGAGGGCTTCGGCGTCGGCGCAGGCGAGCGCGTAGCCCGCGAGCGCGGGCGCCGGCGGCGCGGCGCCCAGGAGTCCGGCCAGGTCGTGCTGGCGGCCGATTACGATATCGCCTCTTGAAGTGCTCAATCTTATGAACGCCCCCTCGGGGGACGGCAGCAGGCCGGTGAAGCGCGCATAGCGGGCGGCCACGGCGGCGGGCTCGTCGGCGCAGACGAAGGCGGCGGCGAGGGCGGTGACGCCGTTGGCGTGCGCGAGCCAGCGCGGCTGCCACAGGCACTCGGGTGTCCGTTGCTCGACGAACTGCACCCGCCCCTCGGGCATCGCCTCGGGCGGGACGCGCACGACGCCGAAGCGCGCCGTGCGCGTTTCGCCTTCCACTTCGACTTCGCGCTCGAGGTCGACCAGGGGCAGCGGGGCGAAGCCGTGGCGCGCGAGGCGCGCGTGCTCCTCGGCGGCGGCGGGGGTGCCGAGCGCGAGGATGTGGACGCCGGCGTAGCGCGCCATCGCCTCGCGGGTGCGGCGCGCGTGCGGCGTGTCGGCGACCGGCGACAGGAATTCGAGGTAGCCGCCCTCGAGCATGACGCAGCGGTTGGCGGTGCCGGCGGGGCCGTCCTGGGTCGACTGGACGGACACGGGGGTGACCGCGAAGCCGAGCGCTTCGAGCGTCCGGCCGGCCTCGCCGAGGTCGGGGACGAAGTGCGCGACGTGGTCGAGGACCAGGGCGCCGGAGGCGGCGGTTCGAGGCAAGGTGTTTATCCGCGGCGGTACGGGTGCAATAATAGCCGCATGATCGAGCGCAGCCATCACGACATGGGCGGCCTGCCCGCGGGCAAGGTCGAGCGCAGCGAGCACGACTACGCCGACTGGGAGCGGCGCGTCGACGCGCTGATGGTGCTGCTGTCGGGCATCAAGGGCGCGCAGAAGCTCCTCACGGTCGACGAGCTGAGAAAGAACATCGAGACGATCGGCCCCGAGGCCTACGACAAGATGAGCTATTACGAGCGCTGGGTGGTCTCGATCACCCAGACCATGCTCCAGCGCGGGGTGATCACCACCGAGGAGCTGGCGCGCAAGATGGTCGAGGTGAAGCACCGTGGTTGAGGCGAAATTCCAGCCGGGCGATCGCGTCAAGGTCATGAAGGCCTATCCGCTCGGCCACATCCGGACGCCGTACTACATCCGCGGCTGCAGCGGGGTCGTCGAGCGCATCTGCGGCGCGTTTCCGAACCCCGAGGAGCTGGCGCAGATGCGAAGCGGCCTGCCCGCGCAGCCGCTGTACCGGGTGCGCTTCTCGCAGGCCGAGGTCTGGCCCGACTACCGCGGCGGTCGCGGCGATACGATCGACGTCGAGATCTTCCAGCACTGGTTGGACAAGGAATGAGCGAGCTCGGCAAGTACGCGCCCCTGACCTACTTCCAGCTGATGGAAGTGAGCCTGCGCGAGCTGCTGGTCGAGAAGGGCGTGGTGAGCAACGCCGAGGTCGACGCGGTCGCCGCCGACATGAAGTCGCGCGGGCCCGAGCGCGGCGCCAGGGTGGTGGCGCGGGCCTGGACCGACCCGGCGTACAAGCGGCGCCTGCTCGCCGACGGCACCGCGGCCTGCGAGGAGCTGGGGCTCGACGTCCCGGCGCTGAGGCTGGTGGTGGTCGAGAACACGCCGGAGGTGCACAACGTGATCGTGTGCACGCTCTGCTCGTGCTATCCGCGCATGCTGCTCGGGCTGCCGCCGGACTGGTACAAGTCGAGCAACTACCGCAAGCGCGTGGTGCGCGAGCCGCGCGCGGTGCTGGCCGAGTTCGGCACCCGCATCCCGGACAGCGTCACGATCCGCGTGCACGATTCGACCGCCGACATGCGCTACATGGTGCTGCCGATGCGCCCGGCGGGCACCGAGGGCTGGAGCGAGGAGCGCCTGGCGGGCATCGTGACGCGCGACTCGATGGTCGGCGTCGCGCTGGCGCAGGCTAGTTGAGCAAGGCGGTTCCAAAGCCACTCGGCATCGTGCCGCTCGGCGATGCCGCGGCTTACGTCGAGTTCGCCGAAGAGCTCGACCTGGAGGTGAACGAGGCGGTGCAGCGCCTCGCCGCGGCGTTGCGCGCGCGAGCGCTGCCCTGGGTGCGCGACGTCGTGCCGGCGCTCGGCGGCGTGGCGATCCATTTCGATCCCGGCCATCCCGAGATTCCGGCGGCGCCGCTGCAGGCCGCCGCCGCGGCGGTCGAGGCCTGCCTCGCCGAGGGGCTGCCGGCGGAGGAGGCGGTGGGCCGCGAGCTCGAGGTGCCGGCCTGCTACGACCCCGAGCTCGCGCTCGATCTCGACGCGATCGCCGAGCGGGTGAAGCTCTCCCCGGAGGAGGTCGCGCGGCGCCACGCCGCGTGCGAGTACCACGTCCTGATGATGGGCTTCGCGCCCGGCCTGCCGTACCTGGGCGGGCTCGACCCGAAGCTCGCGGTGCCGCGGCGCGCCGAGCCGCGCCTGGTGGTGCCCCCCGGCTCGATCGCGATCGCGAACCTGCAGGCGGTGGTCTACCCGTACGCGATTCCGGGCGGCTGGAACGTGGTGGCGCGCACGCCGCTCGTGCCCTTCGACGCGCGGCGCGAGCCGCCGAGCCTGTTCGAGCCGGGCGACCGGATCCGCTTCGTGCCGATCAGCCGCGCCGAGTTCGAGCGCCGCAGCCGATGACGCTGCGCGTCGCCAAGCCCGGCCTGCTCAGCACGGTCCAGGACCGCGGCCGGCACGGCCTGCAGCACCTCGGCATCGTGCCCTGCGGCGCGATGGATCCCGTCGCGCACGCGCTCGCCAATGCGCTGGTGGGCAACGATCCGGGCGAAGCGACGCTCGAGCTCACGGTGATCGGGCCGGAGCTCCAGTTCGAACGCGACGCGCTGATCGCGCTCTGCGGCGCGGAGTTCGCGGCGACGCTCGATGCGCGCGAGCTGCCGCGCGACCGCCCGGTGCTCGCGCGCGCCGGGACGCGGCTGGCCTGCGGGCGCGCCGGGCGCGGCAGCCGCGGCTACCTCGGGATCGCCGGCGGCATCGCGCTCGAGCCGGTGCTCGGCAGCCGCAGCACCTACCTTCCGGCGCGCTTCGGCGGACAGGAGGGGCGCGCCCTGCGCGCCGGCGACACGCTGCCGCTCGCGCCCGACGCGGCCGAGCTTGCGGCCGAGCGCTATGCGCGCCTTTGCGGCGGCGCGACGCGGCGCGGCGGGATCGATACCGTGCGCTGGTCGGCGCCGCCGCTCACGCTGCCCGACCACGAGCCGATCGTGGTGCACGCGATGGAGGGGCGGCACTTCGGCCGCTTCGGCGCCGCCGCCCAGCGCGTGTTCTTCGACTCGGTGTGGCGCGTCGCGCCCGAGTCGAACCGCATGGGGTTTCGCCTCGGCGGGCCGTCGCTCGCGGCGGACAAGGCAGGTGAGTTACTATCCGGGCCGACCTGCCTCGGCACGGTGCAGGTGCCGGCCAACGGCGCCCCGATCGCGCTGATGGCGGACCATCAGACGACCGGCGGCTATCCGAAGATCGCCGAGATCGCCACCGCCGACGTGCCGCGCCTGGCGCAGCTCGCGCCCGGCGGCACGCTGAGATTCGCGCGCTGCACGCTGGAGGACGCGCTCGAGCTGGGCCGCGCGGCGCGCGCGCGGCTGGATTCGGCGCTGCGGGCGATTGCATGGAGGTACGGAACGTGAAGACGATAGACCTCAACTGCGACATGGGCGAGAGCTTCGGCGCCTGGAAGATGGGCGCCGACGCCGAGATCATGCCTTTCATCAGCTCGGCCAACATCGCCTGCGGCTTCCACGCGGGCGACCCGGCGACGATCCGGCGCACCGTCGCGCTCGCGCTCGAGCACGGCGTGGCGATCGGCGCGCACCCTTCGCTGCCCGACCTGCAGGGATTCGGCCGGCGCACGATGAAGATCACGCCGCAGGAGATGTACGACCTGGTGCTCTACCAGGCCGGCGCGGTCGAGGCGTTCGCGCGCGCGGCCGGCGCGAAGCTGCATCACGTCAAGTGCCACGGCGCGCTCTACAACATGTCGACTGCCGACGAGGCCCTGTCGGAGGCGATGGCGCGGGCGGTGAAGGACCTGGGCGGCGGCGTGATCCTCTACGCGCTGTCGAACAGCAGGATGCTCGAAGTCGCGAGGAGGGTCGGCGTGCGCGCCGCCGGCGAGGCCTTCGCCGACCGCGGCTACACCGACGAGGGCACGCTCTCGCCGCGAGGCAAGCCCGGCGCGATGATCGAGGACGAGGCCAAGGCGGTGGCGCAGGCGCTGGGCATGATCGAGCAGGGCAGCGTCACCAGCCTCACGGGCAAGCGGGTGCCGGTCGCGCCGGACACGCTCTGCCTGCACGGCGACCAGCCCGACGCGGTGAGCTTCGCCAAGGCGCTGCGCCGCGCATTTTCCGACCACGGCATCGCGGTCGGCGCACCCTGAACGAGAACCGAAAGGAACCCGCATCGATGAGCAGCAAGCTTTTCACTCCCATCCGGCTCGGCGGCGTCGAGCTGCCGAACCGCATCGTGGTCTCGCCGATGTGCCAGTACTCGGCCGACGACGGCTCGATGACCGACTGGCACCTGATGCACCTGGGCGGCCTCGCCGCCTCGGGCGCGGGCCTCGTGATGATCGAGGCGACCGGCGTGACGCGCGAAGGGCGCATCTCGCACGGCTGCACCGGCCTGTACAGCGACAACAACGAGGCGGCGATGAAGCGGGTGGTCGACGCCTGCCGGCGCGTCACCCGCCACTCGATCGGCGTGCAGCTCGGCCACGCCGGCCGCAAGGCCTCGGTGCAGGCGCCGTGGCTGGGCGGCAAGTCCCTGTCCGCGGCCGAGTCCCCGTGGCAGACCGTGGCGCCCTCGGCGCTCGCCTACGACGAGGGATGGCATACGCCGCGCGAGCTCTCGCCTGACGACATCGCCGGCCTGACGCGGGCGTTCGCCGCCGCCGCCGGGCGCGCGCTGCGCATCGGCCTCGACGTCGTCGAGCTTCACTCGGCGCACGGCTACCTGCTGCACCAGTTCCTCTCGCCGCTCGCGAACCGAAGGACCGACCGCTACGGCGGCAGCCTCGAGAACCGCATGCGCGCCCCGCTCGAGATCGCGCAGGCGCTGCGCGGAGCCTGGCCGAAGGAGCGCTGCCTCGGCGCGCGCATCACCGCGAGCGACTGGGCCGAGGGCGGCTTCGAGGTCGGCGACGCGGTGGCCTACGCGAAGGCGCTGGCGCGGATCGGCTTCGACTACGTCTGCGTCTCGAGCGGCGGCGCGGTGCCGCAGCAGCGCATCACGGTCGCACCCGGCTACCAGGTGCCGTTCGCGGAGAAAGTGAAGCAGGGCGCGCCGATCGCGGTGCGCGCGGTCGGCATGATCGCCGACCCGCGGCAGGCCGAGGAGATCGTCGCTTCGGGCAAGGCCGACATGGTCGCGCTCGCGCGCGGCTTCCTCGACGACCCGCGCTGGGTCTGGCACGCGGCGGAGCGGCTCGGCGCGAAGGCCGACTACCCGCCGCAGTACGCGCGCAGCCGGCCCGAGCTGTGGCCGGGGGCGAAGCTCGCGCG
>CAZLUX010000087.1:0-11543 GCA_964562815.1 uncultured Enterobacteriaceae bacterium | reverse complement strand
GCGCGTGCTGCAGCACCTCGGGCGAGAGCTCGACGACGTAGACGTTGTGGTGGTGGCGCCTTGGCATGGCGGCTATGATCGCCCGAAAATCGACTCTGACCCCGATTTCGAAGGAGGCAGGATGGCGTACCGGATCGAGACGGTGAAGGTGAAGGACAACCCGATGGAGGTGTTCGTGTTCATGCCCGCGGGCAAGGGGCCGCACGCGGGGATCGTGCTGTGCCAGCACATCCCGGTGGGGCACACCGGGGTGGAGAACGACACGGTGACGCTCGCGACCGCCGAGCGCTACTGCGAGAACGGCTACGCGGTGGCGGTGCCGTTCATCTTCCACTGGTGGGCGAAGACCGAGGAGATGCAGCTCAAGCGCGACGAGTTCCGCGACGACTGGACCGAGCTCGATCTCAAGGCGGCGTTCGACCTGCTGGCGAGGCAGCCCGGGGTGGATGCGAAGCGCATCGCGGTGATCGGCCACTGCTGGGGCGGGCGCGTGGCCTGGCTCGGCGCGGCGACCGATCCGCGCTACGCCGCGTGCGCGGTCTTCTACGGCGGGCGGGTCAAGCTCGCGATGGGGCCGGGCACGCCGCCTGCGATCAAGCTCGCGGGCAACATCCGCTGCCCGGTGATCGGCTTCTTCGGCAACGAGGACACCAACCCGGCGCCGGCCGACGTCGACGACTACGAGGCCGCGCTCGCGGCGGCGGGCGTGGAGCATGTCTTCCACCGCTACAACGGCGCGGGGCACGCGTTCCAATCCTTTAACAACCCTGAGCGCTACCGCAAGGAAGCGAGCGAGGACGCGTGGAAGAAAGTGCTCGATTTCCTGGGGGAGAAGCTGAAGCGAAAATAACGTCGCCTCCCGGCGACAGGTGACAAGCTCCGGCGAACGTGGACAATGCGGACAAGGGGGAAGCATCGGACACGATTCAGGAGCAAGTGATGAATGCGCACCCTTCATTGACCCCCATGGCCACCGGCTGCATCCGCGAAGCCGCCGAAGAGCTCCGCGACGTGCAAAGCCTCAAGGCGCTCGGCCTCGTGCTCGACAAGATGGAGCTGCGCAGCGCGGGCTCCGTGACCGGCGACCTCCCGCTCTACGAAATCCGCGTGCTGATCAAGCACCGGATCGCGGCGCTCGCCGAGCACTAAAACCGGGGACAGACCCCGATTTCCCGCGCAGCGTCTTGATCTGCTGGAAGGAAATCGGGGTCTGTCCCCGGTTTTCAAAATGAAAGGCCCCGCTTAAGCAGGGCCTGGAGCCCGGACTTCGCCGGGCGGCGCCGGGGATCGGCGCTTTCATCCCGGGGCGGCTGCCCCGGCTGGGCCTGGCTGCCGCCGCGACCGTCCGATCGCGGTGCCGAGGGCACGGTACCCTGACTGTTGCCGGGGATCCCGATTTGCCGGTCTTCTGGCCGCCCTCACAGGCTCACTTTCAAGATAGCACCGCCAGCGCAAAGATCAAGCGCGAAGCTTGATCTGCGTCAGCTTCCGCCGACATCGCGGCCAGGCGGAAACAATTCGCCACAAAACTAATCCGGCGCTCGACACGCCGCGCTCGTAGAATCGCGCGCCCTCATTTTCTACGGGAGTCCGTATGGCCCTCGCAATCGGTCTGGCGATGATGTTCGCGGCGATCCTGATCGGCCGCGCGGCGAAGATTGCCATCCCGCTCGTGACCCCTCCCTGGTGGGCGGCCGACGACACGGGCGAGATCGTGCTCTCGCTCGCCATCGTCACGCTGTTCGCCGGCGGCCTGGCGGCGGCCGGCTCGTGGGTCCTGAGCGGCGACTGGCGCGCGACGAACCTCGCCACGCTGCTGGGGCTCGCAGCCGACGTGGCGGTCTACGTCGTCGTCTCGCGCGCGATCAAGGCCTGGGCGCAGCGCGTGCGCGCCACGGCGTCGGTAGTGCCGATCCAGCCTCAGGCGAGCGGAGTCCGGTCGCCGCTGAAGAAGGCCGCCTAGGCGTCTAGGCGGGCTCGCCCTCGCGCACGATCCGCGCGCGGTTCTTCGGGTCGCGCGGGTCGTAGCGCACGCTGACCTTCTCGCCCCTCTGGGGCACGAGGACCTGCAGGCAGGCGGAGATCTCGCTGCGGGTCACGGCTTCGGCCGCGCCGCGCGGCGTGAAGCGGTAGCGCACGCGGTAGGCGGTGCCCTCGGGCCAGACATCGAGCACCTCGCCCTCGGCGAGCTCGCCCTCGGCGTCGAGCTTGTCGCGCTCGGCGCGCGCGCGGCGCGCGGCCGCCCACGCGGCCCAGACCGCGACCGCGGCGACGAGGGCGATGACGAGCTCCGCCGGGCTCATGTGTGACTCCGCGCCCAGTCTAGCGCAGGGTGGCTCGCGATAATTCGACTCTGACCCCGATTTCTCAGGCCTGGCCGCGGGCGCGGCGCTCCATCGGCAGGAGGGCGTGGTAGGTGAAGCGGTGCACCGGGGTCTCGAGGCCGGCCTCGGCGCCGAAGCGCACGACGGCGCCGTTCCAGGCGTCGAGCTCCGAGGGCCGGCCGGCGAGGATGTCGCGCTGCATCGAGGCGGTCGCGCCCACCGGCAGCGCGTCGTAGAAGCGCCACAGCTCCTCCCTGAAGCCGGGCGCGGGATCGTGGCCGCGCGCGATGCCGACCGCGATGCCTTCGGTCATCGCGCGGTCGATCAGGGCGCGCGTCTCCGGGTAGGTCCTGAGCGTTCCCATCGCGCTCCTCGAGAGCGCGCCGAGCCCCGCCCACGAGGTGACGGCGACGAGCTTCGCCCACAGCGCGCTGCGAATGTCGGCGGAGAGCTTTGCCTCGACGCCGGCGCCGGCGACGGCCTCGCGCAGCTCGCGGGCGCGCGGCGTCGGCTCGCCGCCGAGCTCGCCCAGCTCGACGAAGGCGCCCGCGTTGGCGTGGCGGATCACGCCCGGCGACTCGACCATGGCGAACACCTTCGACAGGCCGCCGAGCACGCGCTTGGCGCCGAGCACCTCGGCGAGCTGGTCGGGCGCCTCCACCCCGTTGAGGAAGGGCAGCACGGTCGTGTCGGGCCCGAGCAGCGGCTTCATCGCGTGCGCGGCCTCCACCACCTGCCAGCTCTTGACGGCCACGATCACGCAGTCGGCCTCGCCCAGCTCGAGCGGGTCGCTCGAGACGCGCGGCCGCTCGAGGTGGAAGTCGCCCATCGGGCTGAGCACTTTCAGGCCCCTGGCGCGCATCGCCTCGAGCTGCTTGCCGCGCGCGACGAACGAGACCGCGTGCCCGGCCTGGGCGAGGCGCGCGCCGTAGTAGCCGCCGAGTCCGCCCGCGCCGAAGATCGCGAAGCGCATCAGAGGACGCATCAGAGGATCTTCTCGCCGAACTTCTTCATCGCCTTCTCGGACAGCGTGAGCCCCAGGCCCGGCGCCTGGTTGAGGGTGAGCCAGCCATTGTCGATTTTAGGCGGGTGCTCGAAGAGCTCGGCCTGCAATGGATCGCGCTCGGGGTCGGTGAAGGACTCGACGATCACGCCCGCCGGGCTCGCGGCGACGATGTGGCAGTGGATGAAGCAGTCGTGGTGCGGCGCGACCTGGACGTGGTTGAGCTCGCATAGCGCGGAGAGCTTCTTCCCTTCGGTGAAGCCGCCCGACATGGTGCAGTCGAACTGCAGGATCTTGATCGCCTCTTCTTCCAGCAGCGCGCGGCAGCCCGCGCTGGTCAATTCGCTCTCGCCCGCCGAGAGCGGGATGCGCGTCTCCTTCGAAAGGAGCTTGAGCTCCCTGCGGTCGTCGACCCAGCGCACCGGCTCCTCGAGCCAGCGCGGCTTCAACGGCTCGAGCAGGCGCGCGCCCTCGATCGCGGTGGCAAGGTCCCAGCCGCGGTTGACGTCGACCATGAGGTCGTTGTCCCAGCCGATCACCTCGCGCACGAGCTCGAGGCGCGGGATGTCCTCGCCGAGCGGCAGCCCGCCGGCTTTCGCCTTGAAGCCGCGGTGGCCCTGGGCTTTCAGCATCTGCATCTCGTCCTTCAACTCGGACATCGTCTTGCCGTCGCGGTAGTAGGCGCAGGTGACGTAGCACGGCACCTTGTCGCGAAAGCCGCCGAAGAGGCGGTACAGCGGCAGGTTCGCCACTTTTCCGATCACGTCCCAGCAGGCGATGTCGGTCGCCGCGGCGATGCGGATGATGGCCTCGCGGCTCCAGCCCTTCTCGTGCGCGAGGCGCTGCCAGGTGAGGCCGAAGAGCTTCTGGTACAGGCGCTCGGGCGCGGTCGGGTCGGCGCCGACGACGAGCTCGCCGATGCCGCTCTTCAGCGCGTGGATCGCGGCCTCGATCGGGGTGTAGCTGGTGGCGATGCCGAAGCCCTCGACGCCCTCGTCGGTCGCGAGGCGCACCAGGATCTCGTTCGCGCGCGGGACGATGAAGTTGCTGACCCAGTGCGGGCGGCCGGTGTCGGGCGCGCGCAGGATCCAGGCTTCGAAGCGGGTGATTTTCATGCGGGGCTCCTTTGAACTGCCGGCCGCAGCCGCCCCGCCCGGCGGAGCAGCCAGGCGGGAACGAGCGCGAGCACGAAAGCGAAGCATATGTGGAAAAACGCGTCCTGGAAGCCGAGCGTGCGCGCCTGGGCGTAGACCACGTCTCCCAGGTAGTCGAGCGCGCCGGCGCCGAGCACCGCGTCGGGCACGCCCGCGCGGTGAAGCAGCGCCGCCACCCGGCCGAGCAATTCCATGCTCTCGGCGTTGTCGGGGGTCTGGGTCGCGGCGAGCAGGTCGGCGTGGCGCGCGGTCGAGAGCTCGAGCGTCACCGCGGTCAGGTTGACCCCGAACGCCCCGCCCATCTGGCGGATGAAGTTGTAGGTGCCGGCGGCCTGGTTGAGCTTGCCCGCGGGCACCGCGCTCATCGCGACCTTGCCCATGTTCGGCATCACGAGGCCGAGCGCGCCGCGGCTCAACACGGCGAACCAGGCGAGCGTCCAGAACGGAGTGTTGACGTCGGAATCCGACATCAGCCAGGCCGCGGCCGCGAACAGCAGGCACCCCGCGATGATCGGCACGTGCGCCGGCATCGTGTCGGCGAGCCGCCCGGCGTTCGGGATCAGCACCACGAGGAGCAGCCCCGCGGGCAGCAGCACCGCGCCGGCGTCGGTCGCGGTGAAGCCCTGCACCGTCTGCATGAACACGGGGATCGCGTAGTTGGTGGCGAAGTTGCCGGCGCCGAAGGCGAAGGCGATCAGCATCGCCGAGGTGAAGCGCAGGTCGGCGAAGAGCGAGACGTCGAGCAGCGGGTTCGCCGCGCGCCGCTGCGAGGCGACGAAGGCGAGCGCGGCGAGCGCGCCGACGCCGAAGGCGATCAGGGTCTCGTTCGAGGACCAGCCCCAGCGCTGGCCGTTGCCGATCGCGCTCATCACCCCGAGCAGCGCGAGCGCGACCAGCGCGTAGCCGGCCCAGTCGAAGGGCGGCAGCCTTCCGGAGAATTTCTTCGCCGGCATGTAGAGCAGGCCGAGCAGGAACGCGACCGCCACCAGCGGCAGCGGCACGAGGAACATCTCGCGCCAGCTCAGGGCGTCGATCGCGAGGCCCCCGATCCAGGGCCCGAAGCTCGGCGCGAGGGTCACCGCCATGCCGTAGAGGCCGACCGCCATGCCGCGGCGCTCGCTCGGAAACGCGGCCACCACCGCGGCGAGCACGAGCGGCTGCACCAGCCCCGCGGCGAAGCCCTGCAGGATGCGGCCGAAGACGAGCGTCTCGATGTTGGGCGCGCCGGCGCCGATCACCGCCCCCGCGGCGAACACCGCGAGCGCGAGGCAGAACGCGCCGCGCTGGCCGACCGCCTGCACCGCCCAGGTGTTGAGCAGCTGGCTCGCGACCATGGTGGCGAGGAACGCCGTGGCGGCCCACTGCGCGAGGTCCTGGCCGACGCCGAAGGCGCCCATGATGCTCGGCACCGCGACGTTGACCATCGTCGCCGAGAGCACGGTCGACATCGCCCCCAGCAGGCCGCCGAAGACGACCGGCCCGCGGCCGGGCTCAATGCCCAGTGGCAATCCTCACCTCCACCATCATCCCGGGACGCAGCTTTCCCCCGTCCTGCGCGATCGAGATGCGCACCGGCACGCGCTGCGTCACCTTGGTGAAGTTGCCGCTCGGGTTGGGCGTGGGCAGGAGCGCGAAGCTGCTCGTGGCCGAGTGGCCGATGCGCTCGACGCGGCCCTCGAGATCCGCGTCCGGGTAGGCGTCGACGTGCACCTCGACCTTCTGCCCGGGCGCGAGCCGCCGCAGCTGGGTCTCCTTGACGTTGGCCTCGACCCACACGCTCGCCGGGTCGTGCATCAAGAGCAGCCGCTGGCCCGCGCCGACGTACTCGCCCGGCTCGACGAAGCTGCGGTCGATCACGCCCCTCGACGGGCTCCTGACGATGCGATCCTCGAGGTCGAGGCGCTGGCGCGCGAGCTTCGCCGCGAGCCCGGCCTCGCGCTGCTCGAGCACCTGCCGCTCGGCGGCGAGCACGTCGAGCCGCGCGCGCTCGGCCTCGGCCTGCCTGACCTTCGCCTCGGCGCTCTGCAGCCTGGCGCGCGCGATGCGGCGCTCGCGCTCGAGCCGCTGCAGCGCCGATTCGGCCTCGTCGCGCGCCGCCTGCGAGGCCATCTTCTGCTCGACGAGGCGCTCGGTGCGGGCGAGCTCGCCCCGGGCGAGCTTCAACTGCGGCTCGAGGCTGGTGACCGTGACCTCGGCCGAGGCGAGCTCGGCGCGCGCCGCCTGCAGCCCGGAGGCGGTCTGGGCGCGCGCGAGGCCGGCGTCGGCGCCCAGGCGCGCCTTGTCGGCGCGCACCGCCTCGAGCTGCGCCTCGAGCTCGGCGAGCGCGAGCTTCGCGTCGCGCTGGTCCAGGGCCACCAGCACCGTGCCCGGCTCGACCGCCTGGCCCTCCTCGACCGGCCGGCGCACGATCCAGCCCGCCACGCGGCTCGCCACCGTCACCATGTCGGCGCGGATGCGCGCGTCCTCCTCGTGGAGATACAGCGTGCGCTCGCGCACCTCGTACGCGGCGAAGGCGAGCGAGGCCGTCAGCACGACGCCGACGATCAGCACGTTGCGCGAGGGGCCGCGGCGGGGGGTGTCCACGCCGGGGATTCTAAATGCGCGCCGACCCCGCTTCCGGGTGTTTCGAAAACAGCGCGGCGAGCGTGCCCGCGAGGGCGAGCGCGCTGAAGGTCCACAGCGAGGCGGCGTAGCTGCCGGTGGCGTCGCGCAATGCGCCCGAGAGCACGGGCCCCGCGGCCTGGGCGGCGACCTGGATCGTCAGCGCGACCCCGCGGATCGCGCCGTAGCTCTCGCGCCCGAAGTACTCGGCCCAGGCCACCGGCAGCACGGTCAGCAGGCCGCCGATGCCGAGGCCGAACAGCGCCGCCGCGGCGTAGGCGGCGGGCGCGGCGTGCACGTGGTTCATCAGCAGGCTGCTCGCCAGGAGCGAGGCGGCGACCAGCGCGAGCGCGAAGCGAAGCGGCACGGCGCGCGGCCAGAAGCCGTAGCCGAATCCCGCCACCGCCGACATCGCGGCGAAGGTGCTGACCGCGGCGGCGGCCACCGCCGGGTCGAGCCCGCGCTCGATCAGCAGCGGCGCCTGGTGCAGGCTGATGCCCGACTGCACCGGGTAGACGAGAAGGGTATAGAGCGCGAGCAGCCAGAACGCGGGCGTGCGCAGCGCCTCGCGCCGGCTGTAGGCGGGCGCGGGCGCGTGCGGCGCCGCCGCGCCGCCCGCCGCCGCGGCGCGCGCCGGCGCTGCGTCGCCGTCGGGGCGCTGGCCGAGGTCCTCGGGCCGGCGCAGGTGCAGCAGCCAGGTCGGCAGGAAGCCCGCCACCAGCACGGTGGCGCCGATCGCGACCCAGGCGCCGCGCCAGCCGGCGGCGTCGATCACGAAGTGCGCGATCAGCGGCATCGCCACCAGGCCGCACATCTGCGCCAGCGTCGCGACCGAGGTCGCGAAGGTGCGCCGGCGCACGAACCAGCTCACGATCGAGCCGTAGATGCCGAGGTCGTAGGGGCCGGCGAAGCTCATCCGCGCGGTGCAGTAGAAGAGGTAGAAGAACGCGAGCGAGTGCGTGAACGACAGCATGAAAGTCGACACCGCGGTGAGCAGCACCGCCAGGCCGAGCACGGCGCGCGCGCCGTTGCGGTCGAGGAAGGAGCCGAGCGCGGGCGCGACCAGCGCGCCGAGGATGCCGCCGATCGAGACCGCGCCGGAGAGCTCGGTGCGCGTCCAGCCGAAGGCCTGCGTCATCGGCTCGACGAAGATCGACAGCGTCGCCACCGCCGCGCCCTGGCGCGAGAAGCCGGCGGCGCAGACGCAGGCGAGGATCACCCAGCCGTAGGAGAACGGCAGCCGCGCGGCGAGCGCTTCGATCAGGCGGCGGCGCACGGCGCGCCCTCAGACCCGGATCGGCCTGCGGGCGTCGAGCGCCTCGGGCGTGGTGCAGAACATCGAGTCGGCGAGGTAGCGGCGCTCGTAGCAGCGCACGTCGTAGTGCACCCAGGTGGGCGCGATGCGCGCGGGCTCGAGCGCCTTGCGGTTCGGAGCTCGCCAGCCGATCTGCGCCGCGCCGGTCGAGACGATGCGCCGGCGCGCGGCGTTGCACAGCGCCCGGTCCTCGGCCCTGCCCTGGCCGCGCTCGAGGACGATGTCGAGGTCGATCGCCTTGCCGTGGTGGTTGGTGCTGGTGCGCCCGTGCTTGGCGTTGTCGGTCTCGCAGCGGTAGCAGGAGGTGACCGTGAAGCGGTGCTCGGGCAGGTAGAAGAACACCGCGCGCACCGCCCACAGCAGCATGCGGTGCACCCCCGGGTACTCGTAGCGGTAGTAGGCCTCCGCCTTCGGCCGCCCGGGCAGGTAGCTGCGCTTGAAGCGGCCGCGGCCGAAGCCGCCGCACTCGCCGCAGGGGCAGCGCAAGGCGGCGAAGTCGATCGGGTAGGCGTCGGCGAAGCGGTCGATCGCGCGCAGCGTGTCGCCGCCGGCGATGCCGTCCGGCGCGACCCTCATATAGTCGCGCTGGAAGGTCCTCACCTGGCGCTCGGTCGCCGGGCCGAAGTCGCCGTCGGGCACCGTGCCGCGGAATCCCGCCAGGCGCAGCTGCAGCTCGGCGACGTCGCGGCCCTTGCTGCCGCGCGCGAGCACCCGGTCGCCGTAGGCCACGCGCGCCCCGAAAAGGTGGTCTGACCCCGATTTACTTGGTTTGCTTGATGCCGAGCAGCTCGACCTCGAAGGTGAGCGTCGCGTTGGGCGGGATCACGCCGCCGGCCGCGCCGCGCTCGCCGTAGGCGATCGCCGGCGGGCAGGTGAGCTTCGCCTTGCCGCCGACCTTCATCTTCTGCACGCCCTCGGTCCAGCACTTGATCACGCGGTCGAGCGGGAACTCGGCGGGCTCGTGGCGCGCGTAGGAGCTGTCGAACTCGCGCCCGTCGGGCAGCGTGCCGCGGTAGTTGACGGTGACGGTGTCGGTCGCCTTGGGCGAGGCGCCCTTGCCTTCGCGCAGCGAGCGGTAGACCAGGCCGTCGGCGGTCTTGACCGCGCCCTTCTCGGCGGCCGCCTTCGCGAGCAGCTTTTCGCCCTCGGCTTCGGCCTTCTTCGCCGCCTCCGCCCTGCGCGCGAGGGCGAGCTGCTGGATCTTGGGGCCGTAGACGTTCATGTCGACCGCGCTCTTCGTGCCGAGCACGCCGTCGCGCAGGCCGCGCTCGACGTACCCGAGCTCGTCGGCCTTGAGGTCGAAGGCGCCCACCTGCCGCGCGAGCGCCTGGCCCACGGCGTAGAGCGTCTTCTGCTGTTCGGTCATCCCGGCAGCGGCGGCGCTGCCCAGGGCGAGCGCGAGGACGGCGGCGAGGACGGAGGCGAGGACGGCTTTGTTCATTTTCGAGTTCCTTTGATCAGGTTGATGGGCACCAGCTTGGCGAGGTCGGGGCCCTGCACCAGCCGGATGTCGTGATTGTCGGCGAACTTGCGCGCGCCGTCGGTGACTTCCCCCACGGCGAAGTACTGGCTCCCGGCCGCGCCGCTCGAGCCGGTTGCGGCGGCGAGCTCGCGCAGCGGCTCGGCGCCGGTGCGCGCGGCCTTCCAGCGCTTGCACGCGACCAGGGTGCGGCGTCCCGCCCTGGTCAGCTCGTAGTCGGCGCCGGCGCCGGCGAAGGGCTCGACCCGGTAGCCCTGGCGGCGCCAGGCCTCCTCGAGCACGAAGGCGAAGCTCTCCCAGCTCATGCCGCGCAGCGCATCGAGGCTGCGGCCGATCTCGGCCGCGCTCGGCGCGCGCAGCTGGCGCCAGGCGGCGAGCACGCCGATGACGAAGAAGGGGCTCGCGCCGAAGGCGGCGTACACCGGCTCCAGGAACAGGCGCACCAGCGCGAACGCGGCGGCGCCGACGGCGAAGCTCATCCACCACGGCGAGCGCATCAGCACCGCGTACAGCGAATTCTCGGGAATCCTGAATTTCACTTGCTCAGAGCACCCGCGCGAGCCAGCCGGCGATCGCGGCGACCTCCTCGGGACAGACGGCGTGGGCCATCGGGTACTCGTGCCACTCGGGCGCGTAACCGAGCGCCTCGAGCGCGTCGCGCGAGGCGAGCGCGCGCTCGATGCCGATCATCTCGTCGTGCAGGCCGTGCGCCATGAACATCGGCACATCGGCGTTGGCGAGGCTGCGGTCGGCCTCGAGCGTGGCCGGCAGCGGCAGGTAGGTCGACAGCGCCAGGATGCCCGCCAGCCGCTCGGGGTGGCGCAGGCCGGTGTGCAGCGCGATCGCCCCGCCCTGCGAGAACCCGGCCAGCACGATGCGCTCCGATGCGACGCCGCGCCCGCGCTCGCGCGCGACGAGGGCTTCGAGTGCGGCCTGCGATTCGCGGATCCCGGCCGAATCCTCGGCGCCGCCGCCGAGGCGAACGATGTCGTACCAGGCCCGCATGCGCATGCCCGCGTTGATCGTCACCGGCCGCTCGGGCGCATGCGGGAAGACGAACCGTACCCGGGTTCGCCGCGGCAGCCCGAGCATCGGCACCAGCGGCTCGAAGTCGTGGCCGTCGGCGCCGAGGCCGTGCAGCCAGATGACCGCCGCGTCGGGCTGCGCGGCGGTCTCGACTTCTACGGTTTCGGGAAGGGCTGCGCTCAGGGGATGATCTGGCCGCGCACCTCGCCGCCGCGGTGGCGGGCGGTGTGCACGTTCACGTAAAGGTCGCCGCGCTTGAAGGCGGACATCTGCGCGTCGGTGAGCTTGGCGCCCTTGGGCACGCTCCAGGTGTCCGCGCCGGTTTTCTCGAGCGGGATGATGACCGGGCCGTTCTGGCCGATCGCGCCCTCGTGGATGTGGGCGGCGATGCCGGCCACGCCCCGGGTGGTGACGCTGCCGCTCACCGCGCCGCCGGAGGCGACCGTGATGGTGCCGGTGCCGGTGCCGTCGACGACCACGGGCGGGACTTCCTGCCCGCCGCCCAGGTCGACGTGCACAGCCTGGCCGCCGCCCATCCACGACGGCACGTGGCTGCAGCCCGCGACGAGCAGCGCCAGCGAGCCCGCTGCGAGCACGAGCGAGCGCCTCAGTGTGCGCGTGATTGTTTTCATTGGTCCCC
>CAZLUX010000086.1:0-11586 GCA_964562815.1 uncultured Enterobacteriaceae bacterium | reverse complement strand
AGAACGGCAGCTTCCCAAGCTGCATACGAGGGTTCGATTCCCTTCACCCGCTCCAGCGCTTGCGCCTGGCGGGATCTAGCCGACCAGAATGTCGGTCCTCGAGAAGCGCTCGGCCGAGCAGTAGGCGGGCTCGTACAGATAGCCCAGCCGCGGCGTGTCCACCGAGGAGCGCACGACGATGTAGCTTTCCTGGCAGGCGATGCCCTGCTCGCGCAGCTTGGCACATTCGGCGGACGTGATGCGGCGACCGTATCCGCCGTACGGAATTTCGGTTTCCAGGATGCCAAGTACCTTTTCCATAATCCTGCGTCGCTCTTGCGTGGATTGCTTTATAGCGCGCGCGATACGGGTCCAGCGAGGAAATTTTCTCTGTTTTGCGGTTAACTTGTGTCAGTCCAACGGCCGGATTCACCATTCGTAACCCAGGCCGAGCAGCCAGGTGGTGTCGACCGACTTGAAACCCGGTGGAGGGCTGCGCTCCCAATTGAGATCGAGTTGCGCGTTTGCCGTCATCCCGCTTTCGAGCGGGATTCGCAGACCGCTGCTGGTGTTCAAGGTGACCTGCTTCGTGTGCCGCAGGTCCCAGAAACCGTCCTGACGGTGAAACAGCTCGACCTTGCGCTCCCAAAGCTTGTGCGAGTAGTGCAGCCCCCAGCCGAAGGCCGGATGGCTGTCCGTGCTGCCGTCGAGGTGCTTGGTCGATACCGCGTCCACGCCTGCCCGGATCGCGAGCTGTGTGCGCTCGCTGTCGTAGAGCTGCCAGCCGTATCCCGCGCCGGCGCTGGTGCGCAGCCTGATATCTCTGAACCGGTCGCGCTCGGCAACGCCGCGACCGTAGACGAACCGCTTCGGCGCGAGGAAGTGGTCGTAATGTCCGCTCAAGCGCCAATTTGAGGTGACCGTCTGGCCCGTGTCCTTCGCCTGGTCCACCCTGCCCCTGAGCTCGTAGCGGTGGTCCCTGGCGCGCGCGTGGAACGCGGCTTCGCCGTGGACGCTGCTGGCGGAACTGTTGCCGCGGGTCGCTGAAGCAGCCACTGCGACCCGCCCCTTGTACGTGACACCGAGTCCGGACTCCTCGGGCCGCGGATTGAGGAAGGCGATCCGGTCCAGCTCGACGCCGCCGGGAACGAGAACGGCGTTCCGAAGATCGCTCTCGCCCTTGAGCATGTAGTTCACCGGCTTGTCCGTCTCGATCGAGCGGATTTCGCTCCAGCGGATCCTGATCTTCCCGGCGTAGGAGGTCTGGAAAGTGAGCGTGTCGCCCGACTTATGCAGCACCTTGCCGCTCAGATGGTCGCCGTTGCGCAGAATCAGCGAATCGGCGTGCGCGCCAGTCGCCGCGGCGAGCGCGAGCGCGGCGGCCGCCGCGGGAACGTGGTGTCGGCTTTTGCGCATCGGCTCTACTCTAATCAATCGAGTGCGACCGCGCGAGGGCTCCGGGGTTCGGTCAAGGAGGATTTTTGTCAGCGAAACGCCCCGGACGAGTAAAATGGGCGCTGATGACCGTGTCGTTCGACGGCAAGCTGGTGGTCGCGATCTCGTCGCGGGCGCTGTTCGACTTCGAGGAAGAGAACCTCGTATTCGAGCGCCGCGGCGAGCGCGAGTACGTGGCGCTCCAATTCTCGCGCGTGGACGTTCCGGCGAAGGACGGCGTCGCGTTCCCGCTGGTGAAGAAACTGCTTGCGTTCAACACGCCAGGGGCGCAGCGCGTCGAGGTCGTGATCCTGTCGAAGAACGACCCGGTTAGCGGTCTAAGGGTATTCCGCTCCGCGAGCCGCGCAGGACTGCAGCTCGAGCGAGGGGTTTTCACGCGCGGGCGCTCGCCGTACCGGTATCTGGACGCGCTCAAGGCCAATCTGTTCTTGTCGGCGAACGAAGCCGACGTGCTGAGCGCGCTCGAGGCCGGGGTTCCTGCGGCCCGCGTCTACCCCGATTCGGCGCAGGCGGCGGAGCGCCACGCGGGAGAGATCAGGATCGCCTTCGACGGCGATGCAGTGCTGTTTTCCGACGAGGCGGAGCGCGTGTTCCAGGCGGACGGATTGGAGGCCTTCACGCGCCACGAGACCGAGCACGTGAGCAGGCCTCTGCCGCCGGGCCCCTTCAAACCGCTGCTCGAGGCGCTGCACCGGCTGCAGCAGGCCGCCGGCACCGATGTGCCGATGCGTTTGCGAACGGCCCTGGTTACCGCGCGTAGCGCCCCCGCGCACGAGCGGGCGGTGCGCACCCTGATGCAATGGAACATCGCCATCGACGAAGCGATGTTCCTCGGCGGACTGGACAAGGCCGAGTTTCTGCGCGCCTACGAGCCGGACTTCTTCTTCGACGATCAGAGTCGGCACGTCGAGTCCGCCAGGAGGCTCGTGGCGACCGGCCATGTTCCGTTCGGAGTCTCCAACATCGGACGCAAGGCATCATGAAAGCCGTCAAATATCTCCTCTACGCGCTCGGCGCTCTGGTTGGCCTGGCAATCGTGGTTGCGGTCGCCGTGGCGGTGCTGTTCGATCCGAACCAGCTGAAGGGCGAGATCGAGCGGGCGGTCAAGCAGCAGACGGGGCGCACGCTCAAGCTGGAGGGCGACCTGCACCTCGCGTTCTGGCCGAGCATCGGCGCGTCCATGGGGCGCGCCAGCCTTTCCGAGCGCGGGGGTGCGAAGACCTTCGCCTCGCTCGAGTCGGCGCAACTCGCGGTCGAGCTGCTTCCCCTCCTGCGCGGCGAGACGATCGTCGACCAGGTGCGGCTTTCGGGGCTCAAGGTGAGCCTCGTCAAGGGTCGTGACGGAAAGTTCAATTTCGACGATCTGCTGGGCGCCACCGCCGGCGCGGCGCCGCCCGAGCGCAAGCCCGCCCCGGCGAGCGGCGGCGGACCGAAAGTGCAGTTCGACGTCTCCGGGGTGCGCGTCGAGGACGCGAACCTGACGTACCAGGACCTCGCTACTGGCCAGGAGATGGCGATCCGCGACATGCAGCTCCGTACCGGTCGCATCGCGAGCGGCGTGCCCGGCAAGCTGGAGTTCTCGGCGGTGCTCAAGACCGAAAAGCCCGCCATCGACGGAAAGCTCGAATTGTCCACCGGCTATCGTTACGAGGCGGCGCGCAATGTCGTCAAGCTTGACGGGCTATCGAGCAAGATCACGCTTGCCGGACCGCCCGTGCCGGGCGGAAAGCTGACGATTCCGCTCAGCGGGTCTTTGCAGGCGGAGCTCGGCAAGCCGAGCGTGCAGGCGGATCTCGTCGCCAAGCTGGACGATTCGAACATCCGGGCGAAGCTCGGGCTCGAAGGCGGCGCGGCCGTTTCCTACAATTTCGACGTCGATATCGACCGCCTGAACGTCGATCGCTACCTTTCGTCGAAGGAGGCCGCAAAGGGCGGTTCCGCGAGCACGGGCGGCGGCCCGAGCAAGTCCGCGCAGGCCGAAGACACGCCCATCGACCTGTCCGCGCTGAAGGGGCTGCGCGCGCGCGGCCGGCTGCGCATCGGCCAGCTGCAGGTGCAGCACCTGAAGCTCTCGGACGTCTCGACCGACGTGCGGATCTCGGGCGGCCGGGCGGAGCTCGCGCCGCAATCGGCGAAGCTGTATGAGGGCACGCTCGCCGGCGCGCTCACGCTCGACGCGGACGCGCGCCGGGTGGCGATGAAGGAGAAGCTGACCGGCATCACGATCGGGCCGCTGATCGCCGACCTGACGCAGAAGGACGCGATCCAGGGGCGCGGCGACGTAACGCTCGACGTGAGCGCAACCGGAGCGAGCGTGAATGCGATGAAGAAGTCGCTCGCGGGCCAAGCGCGGGTTTCGCTGCGTGACGGGGCGATCAAGGGCATCAACCTCGCCGAATCGTTGCGCAAGGCGCAATCGCTGATCAAGGCGAAATCCACCCAGACGCTGAGCGCGGATCGCGCGCAGCAGACCGATTTCAGCGAGATGTCGGCCAGCTTCGTGATCCGCAACGGCGTGGCGCACAACCAGGACCTGAACGTGAAAGCGCCGCTGTTTCGTATCACCGGCGCCGGCGACATCGACATCGGCGACGGACGCATCGATTACCGCGCCAAGGCGGCGGTGGTCGGCACCGCGCAAGGGCAGGGCGGCAGGGAGCTCGCCCAGCTGCGCGGCCTCAGCGTGCCGGTCAGGATCGTCGGGCCGTTCGATGCGCTCAAGTACGAGATCGACTACCGCGCGCTCGCCACGGCAACGGCGAAGGAGCGGCTGAAGGAAAAGCTCGAGGAGCGGCTCGGAGTCAAGCCCTCCGAGGGCGAGGCGGGCGGCGGCCTCGAAGACAAGCTGCGCGGACTTCTGCGCCGATAGCCAATCCTCAGAGGGTCAGCTCGCGGGGGTCGAGCTCGAGCTTGCTGTGCTCGAGCGCGCGCCGGATCTGGTAGGGCTCGTTCGCGGTCGCCATCGGATCCTTGTTCAAGTCGAGAATCAAGTGCGGCCGCATCGCGTAACCTTTCGCGTCCAGTACCACCATGACGCGAGGCTTGAGGCGGCGCAGGGGGTTCTGGGCGATGACGATGCCGACTTCGCCCGTGTTGAGCTCGACCACACTTCCGACCGGGAAGACGCCGACGCATTGAATGAACTGCTCGACGAGCGCGGGATGAAAATTCGTTCCGCGCTGCTTGTAGAGAATGCCGAGCGCGCTCGAAGGGGAGATGTCGTCCGCGTAAGGGCGCTGCAGCGTGAGCGCGCCGAACGTGTCGACGATCCCGGCGATCGAGCCGTAAAGCCCGATCTCCGCGCCCTTCATACCCTTGGGGTAGCCGCTGCCGTCGTAGCGCTCGTGATGCAGCGTTACCAGGTCCAGGAGCTTTTGGGGGATGCCGGGCGTGGCGCTCAGGATCTCGACCGAGTAGCTCACGTGCTTCTTGGCAAGCTCGAACTCCTGCGGCGACAGACGTTCCTTCTTCTCGAGCAGCTCGTTCGGCAGGCGCACCATTCCGACATCCTGCAGCAGGCCGAGCATGCTCAGCAGCTCGAGCTCATCGGGTGAGAGTTGCAGGAAGCGTCCGAACGTGGCCATGTAGATCGACACGTCCAGGGCGCGAGAAATGGTGTACGCGCTCTTCTCGCGCAGCTTGGTGACCAGCAACATTGCGTCGGGGTTTCGCACCACGCTCTCGACCACGTGCGAGGCGGCTTCCTTGACGCGGTGCGCGTCGAGCACTCTTCCGCTCTTCGCCGAGCGGTTGAAATCGTCGATCAGCGGCGCGCTCTCGCGATAGATGTTGCGCGCCTGCTTGAGCTCGACCTCGACGGTGACCTTTTCCGAGTAGCTCGTGGTGCCGCGCAGCCGCATGGTCTGGCCTGTGGACGGCTCGTGCTGGATCGCGACCGGCTCCCGGCTGCGCTCGACGTCGATGAACACGTGCTTGCACAGCTTGCGCACGGTCTCCCGCTCGTCCTCGGTGGCGAGCAGGACCCCCTGCAAGGGAAACGGCGTCTCGGCCCAGGGCCGGTCCAGCTCGGATACGTACATGCCGAAACGCAATTCGGCGACGGGGATTTTCTTCTTCACCTGCCGCTCCCGGCTTGGGGCGCTTGCTCGGGCGGCAGCGACTCCTCGACCAGCGAGGCGAGGTAGCCCGCTCCGAGGGGAATGACGTCGTCGTTGAAGTCGTAGCCCGGATTGTGCAGGAAGCACCCGCTCGGCCCGCCGCCTTGGCCGAGCCATATGTAGGCTCCGGGCCGCGCCTGCAGCATGTACGAGAAGTCCTCGCCGCCCATGGTGGGGGCGGCGTCGCGCAGGACGTTTTCCTTGCCGAAGATCGCTTCACCCACGCGTGCGGCGAATTCCGCCTCGCGCGCGCTGTTGACGGTTGCCGGATAGCCGCGCTGGTAGTCCACCTCCGCGCTGCCGCCGAGCGACCCGGCGATGCCCGCGACGATCTGTTTGATGCGCGTCTCGGCGAGGTCCCGCGTCTCCGGCCGGAAGCTGCGCACCGTGCCGATCAGCGTGACCGAGTCGGGCATGATGTTGAACGCGCCGATCTGGCTGGTCTGCATCGAGCACACGCTGACGACCAGCGCGTCGACCGGATCGATATTGCGGCTCGCCACCGACTGAAGCGCGGTGATGATATGCGCGCTGAGCAGCACCGGGTCGGTGCCGAGGTGCGGCATCGCCGCGTGTCCGCCTCTGCCGCGCACGGTGATCCGGATCTCGTCGGTGGCGGCCATCATCGGCCCCGCGCGGACCGCGATCTTGCCCGGCGCCAGGGCCGGCCAGTTGTGCAAGGCGTAGACCTGCTCGGCGGGGAAGCGCTCGAAGAGCCCTTCCTCGACCATCCTGCGGCCGCCGCCGCCGCCCTCTTCGGCCGGCTGGAAGATCAGGTAGGCGGTGCCGTCGAAGCGCCGCGTCGCGGCGAGATAGCGTGCCGCGCCCAGCAGCATGGCGGTATGCCCGTCGTGGCCGCAGGCGTGCATCTTGCCGTCGTGGCGCGAGCGGTAGGGAACGGTTCCCGTTTCCTGGATCGGCAGGCAGTCCATGTCCGCGCGCAGCCCGACGGCGCGCCCGCCGGCGCCGTTGAGACCGTGCACCACGCCGACCACCCCGGTCTGGGCGAGACCTCGATGCGCTTCGATTCCCCACGCGGTGAGCTTTTCGGCGACGATTTCGGAGGTACGGTTTTCTTCGAAGCCCAGCTCGGGATGAGCGTGAAGGTCGCGCCGGATCCCGCGAAGCTCGGCGTGGAATTCCCGTATTTCTTCGACTGCAGTGCCCATAAGTGGTCCGGCGGAAGGCGGCAAATGATGTTGCCGACTTCTCCTGACGGCGTCAAACGATCCGGGCGGCACGTCGCCGGCCAGTACAATCGCGCCGTGCCGGACTTCGCAAAGACCCTCCTCGCCTGGCAGCGCAAGCACGGCCGCCATGGCTTGCCGTGGCAGGCCACGCGCGATCCCTACCGCATCTGGCTGTCGGAAGTGATGCTGCAGCAGACCCAGGTCGAGACGGTGATTCCGTACTACGAGCGCTTCCTCGCCCGCTTCCCGGATGTGGGCGCGCTGGCCGACGCGCAGGAGGAGGAAGTGCTGCGCCTGTGGAGCGGGCTCGGCTACTACGCGCGCGCGAGGAACCTGCGTCGCGCGGCCCGCAGCGTCGCCCGCGAGCGCGGCGGGCGGTTTCCCGACACCGCGGAGGGCCTGGCGCAGCTGCCGGGGCTCGGGCGCTCGAGCGCGGCGGCGATCGCCGCCTTCGCGTTCGGCCGGCGCGAGGCGATCCTCGACGGCAACGTGAAGCGGGTATTCGCGCGCTTCTTCGGGGTGGACGGCTATCCGGGCGAGCGCAGGGTCGAGACGCGACTGTGGCAGCTCGCCGCAAAGCAGCTGCCGCGACGCGGGATCGGGCGCTACACGCAGGCGTTGATGGATCTGGGCGCGATGGTGTGCGTGCGCGGCAGACCGCGCTGCGATGCCTGTCCGCTCGCGCGGCACTGCGTCGCGCTGCGCGACGGCCGGGTCGCCGAATTGCCGGCGCCGCGCCCGCGCAGGCCGTCCCCGCAGCGGGCCGTCACCTGGCTGGTGCTGATGCACGCCGGCCGAGTGCTGCTCGAGCGGCGTCCGGCGCCGGGTTTGTGGGGCGGGCTTTGGGCCTTTCCCGAGACCGGCGCGCGAGGACTGGCCGCCTTCTGCCGCCGCGAGTTCGGATGCGAGCCGCGCCCCGCGCGCCGGCTCGACGTGCTCGAGCACCAGTTCACGCATTTCCGCCTGCGCGCCAGGCCGGTCGTGGTCACATTGGCCGCGGCGCCTGCTGCAGCGGTGGAATCGCCCGGCCGCCTGTGGCTCGACATCGCCGATGCGCGCGATGCGGCGCTGCCGGCACCGGTGAAGACCCTGCTCGCCCGACTGGCCTAGGCGCGAGTCGCGAGGCCGTGCTGCACGAGGTATTTGTGCAGGATCTCGAGCCGCTCGCGCGCGTCGCCGAGCTCCATCAGCTTCTGCTTGGCGGCGAGCGGGACCGGAAGGATTTCGACCAGACGCGAGCCGACCCACGAGCTCGAATCGAAGCGGAACGGCGCCTCGATCTGCTGCGCGCCGTGCTCTTCGATCACCAGGCGCAGCAGCCGGGCGCAGGCGAGAAACTCGTCCGGCACGGCGCAGTCGTCATCCGCGGGCATGAGCTCCACCTCGGCGCGGGTCAGGCCGTCGTTGAGCACCTCGCGCCGCAGGATCCGAAAGCGATCCTCGCCGCGTACCACGACATGAAGAATTCCGAGCTGCTGCATATCCCAGCTCGCGATACGCGCCAGGCAGCCGACCTCCTCGGGCACCGCCGCCGGACCCACTTCGGCGCCGCTGCGGATGAGGCACACTCCGAACGGCCGGTCCTCGCGCAGGCACGCCTTCGTCATCTCGACGTAGCGCTGCTCGAACACCCGCAGCGGAAGCAGCCCGCCCGGAAACAGGACCGCGTGCAGCGGGAAGACCGCGATTTCCGTCGAGCCGCCCGCGCTCAGGACCCGGCCTCCGGCTCGGTGCGCGCGAGCCCGCGATGCCGCACCAGCACGCGACGGCCTCCGCGGAACGCGGCCGCGAGTCGCTCGGCGAGGTACACCGAACGGTGGCGCCCGCCGGTGCAGCCGATCGCCACGGTGACGTAGTTGCGCTGCTCGCGCTCGATTTCGGGAAGCCAGCGCGCGAGGAAAGCCTGCACGTCGTCGATCAGGTTTCGCACCGCGGGCTGCGCGTCGAGATAGCCTGCCACCGCGGCGTCCCGCCCGGTCAACGGGCGCAGGGCCGGTTCGTAATGGGGGTTCGGCAGCATGCGGGCATCGATCACCCAGTCGGCGTCGAGCGGGATGCCGTCGCGGAACGCGAACGACTCGAATAGCAGGGTCAAGGCACCGCCGCCCAGGCCGACGACCTCCCTTATCCAGCTCTGCAGGGCGCGCGGCAGCAGCTCGCTGGTGTCGATTCGGTGTCCGAGATCCGCCACGCCCGCGAGCAGGGCGCGTTCGCGCTCGATTGCCTCCGCGAGCGACAGGCCCGCCACCGTGAGCGGATGCCGGCGGCGGGTTTCGGAGAACCGGCGCAGCAACGCTTGCGGGCTCGCCTCGAGAAACAGCACGCGGCAATCGACGCCCCGCCTCTTCAGGCGCGAGACGTTCTCGGGCAGCGCCGGAAGCGCTGCGCTGCGTGCATCCACGCTGATGGCGATACGCTCGTGACCGGCTTCCTGCAGGAAGTCGGCGACGTCGACCAGCAGCGTGGCCGGCAGGTTGTCGACGCAGTAGTAGTCGCCGTCCTCGAGAACGTTGAGGGCGATGCTCTTGCCCGAGCCCGAAAGTCCGCTGACCAGGATGAGCTGCATGGCGGCTCTGCGCTCAGTTGCCGCGCTCGATTTCCCTCTTCTGGCGCGCCATGAACTGCGTCATCGAATCGATGCCCCGGAGCTGCAGGATGTAATTGCGCACCGCGGCCTCGAGCAGCACCGCGAGGTTGCGGCCGGGCGCGACGGGAATCACCACTTTGCGCACGGTGACGCCGAGTATGTCTTCCGAGAGCTCAGCGAGCGGCAGGCGCTCCGAAGCCTCCGGCCGGCCCTGCGCGGGTTTTTCAAGGTGGGCGATCAGCTTGAGCTTCATCTTGGGCCGCACAGCCGTCTCGCCGAAGATGGTGCGCACGTCGAGCAGGCCGAGGCCGCGCACCTCCAGAAAATCGCGCAGCAGGGGCGGGCAGCGCCCTTCGAGCGTATTGATCGCGATGCGTGAGATTTCGACCACGTCGTCGGCGACCAGGCCGTGCCCCCTGCTGATGAGCTCGAGCCCGAGCTCGCTCTTGCCGACCCCGGAATCGCCGGTAATCAGCACCCCGAGGCCGAGCACGTCCATCAGGACGCCGTGGCGCTCCGTGGTGTCGGCGAGCGCCTTCGCCAGGTAGCGCGAGAGCTTCTCTATTACGCGCGCGGCCGGCACTCGCGTGGTGAAGAGCGGCGTGTGCGTATGCTCCGCGCCCTCGAGCAGCTCTTGAGTCGGCCCGACGCCGTCGGCCAGGATCACCGCGGTCGGCGAGGCGACGAACAGCCGCGCGGCGAACTCGGCGCGTGCGGCGGGGTCGCCTCCGGCGAGCATCGCCGCCTCGTACGCGCCGAGGACCTGGATGCTGTTCGGGTGGGTGAGGTTGAGGTGACCGATCAGCGCGGCCGAGGCGGCCGCATCGCGCTGCACTGCCACGCTCGCGTCGCGCCCCGCAAGCCAGGCCAGCGAGAGCGCCTCGCGGTTGTCGTCATGCAGCTGCGCGACGTTGACCTGAAGCATCCGGTTGCCAGGCGGCGATCAGCTGGTGCAGTGCGCTGGCGTCCGGCGCGGCCGCCATCGATTCGCGCAGGCTCCTGTCACTGAACATCTGGGCCAGCTCGGACAATATCTGCAGATGCTTTTCGGTCGCCTGCTCGGGCACCAGCAGAACGAACAGCAGGGTCACCGGCTTGCCGTCCGGGGCGTCGAAGGCCACCGGCTGCTCGAGCCGCAGGAACGCGCCCAGCGCGTCCTTCAGACCCTTGATGCGCCCGTGCGGGATCGCCACCCCCTGGCCGAGCGCCGTCGAGCCCAGCCGCTCGCGCGCAAACAGGCTGTCGAACACCAGGTTCCTTGCGATGCCGTGATTGTTCTCGAACAGCAGGCCGACCTGCTCGAACAGGCGCTTCTTGCTCGACACCGATAGGTCGAGCACGACATTGGCGGGAGGAAGGAGTTTTGCGACTAGGCTCATGCCTGAGGAGGCAGGGACTGCGGTGCGCGCGAATTATAGCCTAATGCCGCGGGCCAGGGGGGGCTCCGGACGGTTCCCCTCAGGAGCCCAATTCCTGCCTTTTCAGGGCGTCGTGGGGCGTGTCGTAGACCTTGCCTTTATGCTTCATGACCTGGCGGTCGAGCTTGTCCGTGAGCAGGTCGATCGCCGCATAGAGGTCGTCTTCCTCGCATTCGCAGTGCAGGTCCTTGCCGCGCACGTGAAGCGTGACCTCCGCCTTTTGCCTGAGTTTGCCGACCGAAAGAATGACATGGGCGTCTATCACGTGGTCGAAATGGCGTTTGATGCGTTCCAGTTTGGTTTGCACATAGCCGCGGATCGCGGGCGTCACTTCGAGGTGGTGGCCGCTCACGCTGAGATTCATTCTTGCTTCTCCTAGAGGCTCTTTCTCTGGTTGACGGGAGGGATCTGGAGGGATTCGCGGTACTTCGCAATGGTGCGCCTCGCCACTACGATACCCTGTTGCCCCAGAATTTGCGAGATTCGGGCGTCGGAAAGCGGCGAGCGCGCGTCCTCGGCCGCGACCAGCTGCTTGATCAGCGCCCGAATCGCGGTGGAGGAGGCGGCGACCCCCGATTCGGTCTCGACATGGCTGCCGAAGAAGTACTTTAGTTCATAGGTTCCACGGGGCGTCGCCATGTATTTTTGCGTCGTCACTCGGGAGATGGTGCTCTCGTGCAGCCCCAGGGTCTCCGCGATCTCGCGCAGGACGAGGGGCCGCATGGCGACCTCTCCGTGCTCGAAAAAGTGCCGTTGCCGGTCGACGATGGCCTGCGACACGCGCAGGATGGTCTCGAAGCGCTGCTGCACGTTCTTGATCAGCCAGCGCGCCTCCTGCA
>CAZLUX010000085.1:9862-11762 GCA_964562815.1 uncultured Enterobacteriaceae bacterium | reverse complement strand
GCGCCGACGCTCGACTAGCGGGGCGGCGCAGGGCGGGCTTCGACTGTCGCCGGGCGGCGTCACCCGCCCAAGTGCGCTCTTCGCGCGCGGTGTAAATTGAGGCATGCATTTCTGGCAGTGGATCCCGGCGGCTTCGATCGGCTTCGCGTTCGCCGTCACGCTCGCGGTGCTCGGCGTCTGGCGCCGGCGCGCGGCGCGCGCGGTGGCGCGCAACCCGCTCGCGCACGCGCTGCTGCGCAGCCCCGGTGAATCGCTGCGCGCGAGGATGGCCGAGGCGACGCTCGACGCCGCCGAGTACGCCGCGCTCGCGCTGTTCGCGCTGCCGCTCGCCGCGGCGCTGCTCGCGCCGCGATGGGCGGGCGAGGCGCGGCTGCCTGCGCCCGACGCGCTCATCGCGCTGGCGGGGGCGGCGGCGCTGCTGCAGGCCTGGCTCGCGTGGCGGCTGTGGCGCACGCTCGGGCGCGCGCGCTCGCTCGCGCTCGAGTACGAAGCCGAGGTCGCCGCCGGGCAGGAGCTCGAGCGGCTCGCGCCGCTGGGCTACCGCGTTTTCCACGACATGCGCGTGGCCGAGCACGGCTTCAGCGTCGATCACGTGGTGGTCGGCCCGGGCGGCGTGTTCGCGGTCGAGACCGAGGGCCGCGCGGCGCGCCGCGCCAACGGCGCCGAGTGGGAGGTCGCCTACGACGGCAGCAGCCTGCGCTTTCCCGGCTGGCGCGAGACGCGCCCGCTCGAGCGGGCGGTGACGCGCGCCGACTGGGTGCGCACCTGGCTGTCCGCCACCGTGGGCGAGATGGTCCCGGTGCAGCCGCTGCTGGTGCTGCCCGGCTGGAGCGTCAAGCGCACCGCGGTGTCCGGCATCCCGGTGCTCGCGGCGCGCCGCATCGGACACTTCTTCCGCGCGCTGCGTCGCCAGCCGGTGATGAGCGAGGCGATGATCGAGCGCCTCGCCGAGCAGCTCGACCTGCGCTGCCGCAACGCGGCCTAGGGGTCAGACCACGTTTTTCTGCGAAAAACGTGGTCTGACCCCGATTTTTACTTGGCGTCTGCCAGGACGAGGTCGGCGCCTTTCTCGGCGATCATGACGGTGGCGGCGTAGGGGTTGCCGGAGACGATCGAGGGCATCGCCGAGGCGTCGATGACGCGCAGCGCCTCGAGGCCCTTGACGCGCAGCCGCACGTCGAGCGGCTGGTGCTCCCAGATGCCCATCGGGCAGCTGCCGACCGGGTGGTAGAGGGTCGAGCCCGCACCGCGCGCGAACTCGACGAGCTGCTGCGGGGTGAGGATCTGCGAGCCGGGAAAGGTCTCGTGCTCGACGTAGCGCGCGAGCGGCTCGGTGGCGAAGGCGAGGCGCACGATGCGCACGCCGGCGATCAGGGTCGCCAGGTCGCGCTCGTCGGCGAGGAAGTTGGGCTGGATCTCGGGCGAGGAAGTGGCGTCCGGCAGCGCGATGCGCACGTAGCCGCGGCTCCAGGGGCGGAGCTGCGCGACGCCGCAGGTCATCCCGGGCTCGCGCTCGAGGCGGGTCTGGCCCATCTTCGCGCCGTCGTAGCTCGCCGGCGCGAACAGCAGCTGCAGGTCGGCTCTCGGGGCGTCTTCGGCAGAGGGGACGAAGCCGTAGGCGTGCGCCACGGCCTGGGCGAGCAGGCCGCGCCGGCCGAAGGCGTATTTGAGCGCCTCGAGCGCGAGGCGCGCCCCGTGCGCGCTCTGGTTGAGCGAGTGCGCACCGCGTACCCGCGCCGCGATGCGCAGCGCGTAGTGGTCGGCGAGCCCCCGGCCGACCGCGGGCAGCGCGTGCTCGACCTGCAGGCCGAGGGGCTGAAGGTGCTCCGGGTCGCCCACGCCCGAGAGCTGCAGCAGCTGCGGCGAATTGACCGCGCCGGCGGCGAGGATCACCTCGCGC
>CAZLUX010000085.1:8205-9762 GCA_964562815.1 uncultured Enterobacteriaceae bacterium | reverse complement strand
AGCCGGTCGGCGAGCACGCACCCCGCCGCGCCCGCCCCGACGACGACGTAATCCCAGGTCTCGCGGGCCGGCCTGTTCACCGTTCGCGCGTCAGAACGAGCGGTCTTCCCCCGGCTTCATCACGATCAGCTTGTTCGCGAGGTGGCGCTTGGCGAGCGCCGCCTTGAACTCGGCCGGGGTGCCGGCGAGCAGCGGGAAGGTGCCGAAGTGCATCGGGATCACGTGCGCCGGCTTGACCCACTGCACCGCGAGCGCGGCGCGCACCGGATCCATCGTGAAGTAGCCGCCGATGCACGCCAGCATCACGTCGATGTGGTGGAACGCCGGGATCAGCTTCATGTCCTCGGTGACGTCGGTGTCGCCGGTGTGGTAGATCGTCGGTCCGCCCTTGATCATGATGACGTAGCCCACCGGGTTGCCGCTCGAAAGCGAAGCCGGCTCGCCGGGCCCGGGCTTGAGCTGCGGCGCGGTCAGCTCCGAGCCGTGGACCGCGTTGACGATCAGCACCTTGGCGCCGGCCTTGGGCAGGTCGATCGTGCCGCCGACGTTCCCCGGGTAGATGACCTGGTCCTTGGGATAGCCGAGCACCGAGACGATGTTGAGCGACAGGCCGTAGGGCGCGAGCAGCTTGGCGCCGGTCTTCTTGCCGATCTCGACCGCGTCGCCGACATGGTCGCGGTGGCCGTGGGTGATCAGGATGTAGTCGACCCGGTCGAGCTCGGCGATCGAGTTCTTGTCCGGGTTGGTCGGCACGGTGAGCCAGGGATCGACCAGGATCACCCCGCCCGAGGGCGTGGTGATCTTCCACGCCGCCTGGCCGTACCAGTGCAGCTTGGTCTGCCCCTTGGCCGCCAGCGCGGCCGGACTCGCCAGCGCGCTCGCCAGCAGCAGCGCGCCCAGGGCGCGCAGGATCTTCCGCAGCATCGTTCCCTCCTCCAGGTAAACAGACAAACGGAGGGCAGAGGATACACAGGCCGCTCAGCCTTGAACAGCGAGCCTGCCCGGGGCGAGCGGCCGGCGCGGCGGCGCGGGCCGCTCGCGCACGGTCAGGCTGACCGCGGTCGCGAGCGCCGCGAGGGTCAGGTCGATCATCCACATGCCGTCGTAGCTGCCGGTGGCCTCGAGCACCACGCCGCCGAGCCAGGAGCCGAGAAAGGCACCGACCTGGTGCACCACGAAGGTGATGCCGAGCAGCGTCGGCAGGCGCGCGGCGCCGCACAGCCTGCCGATCAGGCCGGTGACCGGCGGCAGCACCGCCATGTAGGTGAGCCCCATCCAGACCGAGAACGCGAGCACCGTGAGCTCGGTCTTGGGCGCGGCGAGGAAGAGCGCGATGCCGACGCCGCGCGCGGCGAAGAGGGCCGAGAGCGTGCGCTTCATCGAGACGCGCTGGATGACGAAGCCGGAGGCGATGCTGCCGACGATGTTGAACAGCCCCAGCAGCGCGAGCGCCGCGCCCGAGACGCTCGAGGGCAGGCCGCACAGCTCGATCACCCCGGGAAGGTGCGTGACGAGGAAGAACACGTGCAGGCCGCAGACGAAGAAGGTGGCGTTGAC
>CAZLUX010000085.1:0-8105 GCA_964562815.1 uncultured Enterobacteriaceae bacterium | reverse complement strand
GCGAGCGAGAGCGCGGCGAGCGCGAACGCGGCGCTCATCCAGCCGGCGACCGAGATCAGCGCCTGGGTGGCCGGCGCGAGCACCAGCTGGCCGAGCGGCCCGCCGGCGCCGACGATGCCGGCGACCAGGCCGCGGCGCTCGGGCGCGACGCGCTGGGCGACCGTGCCGACCAGCAGCGACGGGCTGCCGACGGTGGCCGCGATGCCGCCCGCGCCGAGCACCGCGATCAGCATCGCGGAGCTGTGGGCGAGGGGCAGCAGCGCGCCGGTCAGCGCCGCGAGCAGGCCGCCGGCGGCGATCACGCGCGCCGGGCCGTAGCGCTCGGTGAGCATGCCGCAGAACGGCTGCGCCGCGCCCCAGGTGAGCTGGCTCAGCGCGACCGCGAAGCTGATCGTGGCGATGCCGAGGCCGGTGGCCGAGTTGAGCGGCGACAGAAAGAGGCCGAAGACCGAGCGCGTGCCCATGGTGACGGCGAGCAGCGCGACGGCGGCCGCGGTGAGCGCGACCGCGCCCGTGCGTTTCGATTCGAGGTTCGTTTCCATGCCGGCATGCTAGGAAACGCGTGTATCGGTGCGATGTCCGCCGGCGCACCTCCTGTTACCCGATTGTTTCCGCGCGACGTCGCGCGCGCGGCTCAGTCGACGCGGAAATTCTTGAACTGCCAGGGGTCCTCGTGGTCGACGTCCTCGGGGAACAGCAGCCCGCGGTCCACCAGCGGCGTCCACTGACTGTAGGCGCCGGTGACCTTGCCGAGGTAGGGCCCGGCGATCTCGAGCACGCGCTCGTGGTCCATGTCGTCGGGCTCGACGATGCCGCGGCGCGGGTTCTCGACCGCCCACACGATTCCGCCCAGGATCGCGCAGCACACCTGAAGCGAGGTGGCGTTGTTGTGCGGCGCGAGCTTGCGCGCCTCCTGCACCGAGAGCTGCGAGCCGAACCAGTAGGCGCCCTTGGCGTGGCCCATCAGCAGCACGCCGAGCTCGTCGACGCCGTCGGTGATCTCGCGCATGAGCACGCGCTGGCGCTCCTGCAGCTTCCAGTTCCTGCCCGCGAGCTCGTGCAGCGAAAGCACCGCGTCGTCGCAGGGATGGTAGGCGTAGTGCACGGTCGGCCGGTAGCGCAGCTTCTCGCCCGACTTGATGGTGAAGTAGTCGGCGATCGAGATCGACTCGCTGTGGGTGACGAGGAAGCCGTGGAACGGCCCCTCCAGCGGGGTCCAGGTGCGCACCCGGGTCGCGGCGCCGGGGCGGTTCAGGTAGATCGCGCAGTCCGAGCCGAAGCCGTGCCGGCCGCCGTCGCGCGGGAATTCCTTCTCGTGGCTGCCCCAGCCGAGCTCGGCGGGCTGGCAGCCCTCGCCGGCGAAGCCGTCGACCGACCAGGTGTTGACGAACTCGCCGTGGCGCTTGCCCGGCACCGCCTTCTGCGTGTCGCGCTCCGCGATGTGGATCACCTTGACGCCCAGCTTCTCGGCCAGCTCGGCCCACTTCTCGCGACTGGCGGGCCGCGCCGCGCGCAGCTTGGTGGCGCGCGCGATGTCGAGCAGCGCGCGCTTCACGAAGTGCGACACCAGCCCCGGGTTGGCGCCGTGGGTGAGCACCGCGGTGGGACCGTGGCGGTGCTTGCGGTTGAGCGCGAGCGCGGACTCGCGCAGCGCGTAGTTCGAGCGCTGCGAGGGCGACAGGCGCCGGTCGGTGTAGCCGCCGGCCCAGGGCTCGATGCAGGTATCGAGGTACATCGCGCCCTTGGCCTGGCAGAGCTGGATCAGGTTCACGCTCGAGACGTCGACCGAGACGTTGAGCAGGAAGTCGCCCGGCTTGAGGATGGGCTCGAGCACGGCGCGGATGTTGCCGCGCGTGAGCGCGTTGACCATGAAGGTGACGCCGTAGCGCGCCGCTTCGCGCGCGCCGCGCTCGTGGGCGGTGATCACGATCACCTGCGAGCGCGGGATCTTGAGGTGGCGCAGGAGCAGCGGCAGCACGCCCTGGCCGACCGAGCCGAAGCCGACCATCACCAGCTTGCCGGGCATCTTGACGTGTTTGGTCGCGGGCACCGCCTTGTCCCCCTTCATCGCGCGTGCGCCTCGAAGCCGCGCACCAGCGCGGCGCGCGTGCTCCCGGCCTGCATCAGCAGCGCGAAGTCCGACCCCGCCAGGATCAGCCGCGCGCCCATGCCGATGTGGCGCTCGAGCAGCTCGGGGCTGTACATGCCGCCCATGCCGGGGTGCTTGCCGTGCTTGCGGCAGGCCGCGATCACCTTGGTGTAGGCGTCGGCCACGCGCGGGTCGTCGAACTTTCCCGGGATGCCCATCTCGAAGGTCAGGTCGTTGGTGCCGATCAAGAGCGCGTCCACCCCCGGCACCGCGGCGATCGCCTCGGCGTTGGCCACGCCCTGCGGCGACTCGATCATCACCACCACCAGCGTCTCGTCGTTCACCTGGCTCGCGGTCTCACCCACCGGCTGCGGCGCGAATCCGGTCTGCTGCAGCGCGCCGCCCATCGAGCGCCGCCCCGCGGGCGGAAAGCGGCAGAAGCCGGCGACCTGCTTGGCCTGCTCGGGCGTGTCGATGTGGGGGAAGACGATGCCCTGGGCGCCGTTGTCGAGCGCGCGCGAGGCGTGATGGTGCTCGAGGCCCGGCACCCGCACCAGCGGCGTGATGCCGACCGCGAGCGCCGCGGCCGAGATCTGCGCCGCGGTGTCCAGGTTCATCGAGCCGTGCTCGCAGTCGATGAACAGCCAGTCGAACCCCGCGGTCCTGAACAGCTGAGCGGTATCGACGGTGCGCGCCTGGCGCAACCCGATTCCGATCGCGAGCTTGCCCTCTCGCAGCTGGCGTTTGGCGTGGTTGACGACGGCCGTCATGACTCCTCCCCGATGCGGATTGCGAATACGCGGAGCATACCGGAGCCTGCGGTACCCTTGCTGGCATGCGCCTGGTGCTCGATACCAACGTCTGGCTCGACTGGCTGGTGTTCGGCGACGCGGAGGTCGCGCCGCTGCGCGCCGCGGTGGCGCGCGGCCGCGCGCGCGTGTTCATCGACGCCGCCTGCGAGGCGGAGCTGGCGCGGGTGCTCGCCTACCCTCTCGGGCGCCTCAGGCTCGACGCGCAAGCGCAGGCCGCGTGCCTCGCCGAGTGCCGGCGCATCGCGTGCCGCGGCGAGCGCGCCGCGGCGCCCGCATGGGCGCTGCCGGCCTGCCGCGACCCGGACGACCAGAAGTTCCTCGAGCTCGCGCGCGACTGCGGCGCCGACCTGCTGCTGACCAAGGACCGCGCGCTGCTCGAGCTGGCGCGGCGCACCCCGTTTCGCATCGTCACGCCGCGCGCCTGCGCCGCGCTCGTCGCCTAGCCTCCGGCGGTCTCGCGCACGAGCGCCTCGCGCTCCCTGGTCGGCGGGTGCGAGGCGAGGAAGCCGGGCAGGCCGCGGCGGTGCCTCGCCTTGGCGACCTTCTCCAGCCGCTCGAGGATGAGGGCGAAATTGCGCGGCGAAATGTGGTCCTTGCGCAGCAGCGCGATGCCGTAGCGGTCGGCCTCGCGCTCGAAGTCGCGCGAGAACTTCGCCTGCAGCAGCACGACCGGCGCCGAGGCGGCGAGCGAGGTGGTCGAGGCGACGTCGCCGGTCACGCCGGCGATGATGAGGGCGGTCGCCGAGCCCTGCAGCAGGCGGCGCATGACGTGCCGGTGCGCGAGGTGGCCGAGCTCGTGCGCGAGCACCGCCATCACCTCCTGATCGCTCTGCGCGAGGTTCACCAGCTGGTCGGTGATGACGATGGTGCCCCCGGGCAGGGCGAAGGCGTTCGGCCCGATCGCGGGGCTGGTGCGGAACGCGAGGCGGTGCGGCGGCAGGTCGGGCGCGCCCGCCGCCAGGGCAGCGAATTCCGCGCTCAGCATCGCGCGCCGTTGCGCGGTCAGCTTGGAGGGCCTCATCCAGTAACGGTCGAGGCTGGCGAGCGTGTGGCGCCCCAGGTCGGTCTCGGTCGCCGGCGGGATGCGAAGCGCGACCTGCTCGGCCACGGCCGGCACGCCGCGGTCGATCAGGGCCCACAGCGCCGCGACCACCAGCGCGAGCGCGAGCGCGGCCCAGGCCGGACGCGTCTCGAGCCGGTGCAGGATGCGCGCGACGCCGCCCGCGCCCGCGAGCGCATCGAGCGCGTCGTTGTCCTCGAGCGCGCAGGCGCCGCCGCCGGGCAGGTAGATCCAGCGCGGGGCGTTGGCCACGCGCGGCGCCACGCGCACGCGGCGCGGATCGAGCAGCAGCTCGACGTCCCGGCCGACGATCTTCAGCGCGCCGCCGCCGAGGACGACGCTGACCTCGTGCGCGACCGAGCGCTGGCCGTCGAAATAGCGTGCCCTGAAGACGCTCATATTCCGAGGTCCAGGTTGAAGAAGTCGCCCAGCTCCTGGCCGGTCGCGCCGACGCGCGCGAAAGCCGGGTCGGCCTGGTGCACCGTCTCCTGCTCGACGATCACCTGGAGGCAGCTCAGCCGGTACTTCAGCGTGCGCACGACCGCCCAGGGGATCAGCAGCCCGGCGGAGAAGACCGCCGCCAGGATGTTGCCGAAGTAGATTCCGATCAGCTTTCGCGCCCGGAGGTCGCTGGCGAAGCGCAGCCCCGGGCCGTAGGCGCCGTTCCACAGCAGGTTGGTGGTGCGCGCCTGCAGGTAGCCGTAGACCACCGCGTAGGCGGCGTAGGCGGCGATGACCGGCAGCGCGAACACGGCGGGCGCGAGGGTCGGGTAGGCGCGCAGCGACTGAACGGCGTAGAACGCGAGCGCGCCCACCGGCATCAGCAGGCCGATCTGCATCAGCGCCGCGCGCAGGTAGAGCCAGTAAAAGGACGCCGTCGACGTCTCGCAGCCGAAGCGGCTCGAGCCGAGGGCATGGTTCCCCAGCACGAAGCGCTTGCGGCGCGCGACGAACCAGGGGTAGGCGAGGCCCAGCGTCACCACCGCCACCGCGAGCAGGCCGAGGAACACGCGCGCGGCACCGCCCGGGGTGCCGTTGAAGTGAAAGCGCAGCCCGCGCCAGGCGGAGTTGCGGGCGTTGAAGATGAGCGAGCGCACGATCACCCACGGCGCCGCGACCGCGGCGACGGCCCAGAACGCGAAACGCGACTCCGGATGCAGCTCGCCGGCGAGCGCATAGGCGAGCAGCGCGGCGACCGCGACGATGCGTCCCTTGAGGATCGCCTCCGGGCGGGCGAAGTAATCGAAGCTGTCGCCGTCGAGGCGGGTGTTGCCGTAGAGGTACTTCTTCTTCCTCACCTTCGCCCAGGCCGAGTAGATGCCGAGCGTCAGCAGGCTGAACAGCAGGTTGACGACCCAGACGCGGAAGTACTCGCCGCCGCTGCCGGTGAATTCCGGCCGCAGCGCGCGCGCGGGCGATGCGTTTTCCCCTTCAGCCATCCGTCGCCTCTTGCATGGCGGGCCTCCCTGGCCGGATCAGCGGCTTGCGGCGATAGCACCAAATTGTATCGTTCCCGGCGCAACCCCCTTGCAGTAAGCTGACCCGGCGTGCACACTTTTTCACGAGTTCCTGACTGGAGGGTGCCCATGACGACCGTCGCCCAGATCCTGAAGTCCAAGCCCGACCAGAGCGTGGCCACGATCGCGCCGGACGCCGCGGTGTTCGAAGCCGTCAAGCGGATGGCCGAGCGCAACGTCGGCGCCCTGGTGGTGCTCGAAGGCGAGAAGATCGCCGGCGTCATCAGCGAGCGCGACTACGCGCGCAAAGTCGCGCTGATGGCGCGCTCCTCGCGCGAGACGCTGGTGCGCGAGGTCATGACCGCGCCGGTCATGACCGTGCGCCCCGATCAGACCAACGAGGAGTGCATGGCGCTGATGACGCAGCACCGCCTGCGGCACCTGCCGGTGGTGGACGGCGGGCGCATGGTCGGGGTGGTCTCGATCGGCGACCTGGTGAAGGACATCATCTCCGAGCAGAAGGAAATCATCCAGCAGCTCGAGCAGTACATCTCCGGCAACATCGCCTAGCGGCGGCGGTGGCGCGGCGCCGGCTCGTGGCCGGGGATGACGGCGACGCGCAGCGGGCTTCCGGTATAGCGCTCGATGTCGCGCACCAGATGCCGCTCACGGTGGCCCAGCAGCGTCAGCGCGATGCCGGTGCGCCCCGCGCGGCCCGTGCGGCCGATGCGGTGCACGTAGTCCTCGGCCTGGCGCGGGGCGTCGAAGTTGATCACGTGGGTGATGCCGGGGATGTCGATCCCGCGCGCGGCGACGTCGGTCGCCACCAGCACGCGCGTGCGGCCGTCGCGCAGGCGCTGCAGGGTCGTGTTGCGCTCGCGCTGGCGCATGTCGCCGTGCAGTGCGCCGGCGGCGAAGCCCTGGCGCAGGAGCGAGCCCGAGAGCTCCTCTGCCGAGCGCTTGGTGGCGGTGAACACCAGCGCCTGCTTGAGGTCGACGTCGCGCAAGATCACGTCGAGCAGCCTGCTCTTGTGCGCCAGGTCGTCGGCGTAGAGCGCGCGCTGCTCGATCTTGGGCGCGCGCGCCGCTTCGCGCGCAATGTCGATGCGCTTCGCCTCGCGCGTCACGCGCCGCGCGAGACGCCCCACCACGCCCTCGAGCGTGGCCGAGAAGAGTAGCGTCTGGCGCGCCGCCGGGGTGCGCGCGACGATCGCGTCGATGTCCTCCTGGAAGCCCATGTCGAGCATGCGGTCGGCTTCGTCGAGCACCAGCAGCTCGAGCTGCGCGAAGTCGATGCGGCCGCGCTCGAGGTGGTCCTTGAGGCGCCCGGGCGTGGCGACGACGATGTCGACCGGCCGCGAGAGCTGCTTCAGCTGCAGCCCGTAGGGCACGCCGCCGACCAGGCAGGCGGTGCGCAGGCGCTGGCGCGAGCCGTAGCCGTGGGTGGCCTTTTGCACCTGCAGCGCGAGCTCGCGCGTCGGCGCGAGCACCAGCACGCGCGGGCCGAGGCCGCCGCGCGGCGCGCCGGGCGCGCGCGCGGCGAGCAGGCGCTCGAGCGCCGGCAGCATGAAGGCGGCGGTCTTGCCGCTGCCGGTCTGCGAGGACACCAGCAGGTCGCCGCCGGCGAGCACCGCGGGGATCGCGGCGCGCTGCACGGCGGTGGGCTCGGTGTAGCCGAGCGCGGCGAGGGTTTCTACCAGGGACGGGTGCAGCCCGAGCGTCGAGAAGCTCATTCGATATTCCTTTCGTATCATCGGCGCCAACCTGAAGCCGCGATGCCAGAGCGAAAGGAATGCTTTCGACGGGACTGCGAGAGGGGCGGGACAGCCAACAGTTGACCGCCCGGAGGCGGTGCTGCAATGCAGCAAGGGGCGCACTCTACGCGAAACTGCGGCAAACTGCGAGCCCTTTGGGAAGATCGTGGAGGGCGGTATGGATCTGGGTCTGAAAGAAAAGGTCGCGATCGTCACCGGCGGCACGCAAGGGATCGGCAGGGCGACCGCGCTCACGCTCGCGCGCGAGGGCGCCGCGGTGGCGATCGCCGCGCGCGGACAGGAGCGGCTGGACCGGACCGCGGCCGAGATCCGCGCCGCGGGCGGGCGCGTCGCGGCGATCAAGGCGGACGTGAGCCAGGCGGCCGACTGCGAGCGGGTGGTGGCCGAGGCGGTGAAGGCCTTCGGCCGGCTCGACATTCTGATCAACAACGCCGGCACCTCCGCCACCGGCGAGTTCGCCGCGGCGAGCGACGCGGTCTGGCAGGCGGACTTCGATCTCAAGCTCTTCGCCGCGATCCGCCTCGCGCGGCTCGCGATCCCGCACATGAAGCGCCAGGGCGGCGGACGGATCGTCAACCTCACCAACATCGGCGCCAAGCAGCCGCGCGCGAAATCGATGCCGACCACGGTGACGCGCGCCGCGGGGCTCGCCTTCACCAAGGCGCTCTCGAAAGAGCTCGCGCCGGACAACATCCTGGTCAACACGGTCTGCATCGGCCTGGTGCGCGCGGGGCAGCACGAGGCGAGGGCGGCGCGCCAGGGCGTCGACCTCGAGCAGCTCTACGCCACGATGGGCAAGGACATCCCGCTCGGGCGGGTGGGGCGCGCCGAGGAAGTCGCCAACGTGATCGCGTTCCTCGCCTCGGAGGCCGCGAGCTTCGTCAGCGGCACGAGCGTGAATCTCGACGGCGG
>CAZLUX010000084.1:2869-12068 GCA_964562815.1 uncultured Enterobacteriaceae bacterium | reverse complement strand
GATGCTGATGGCCGGCAACTACCGCTGCATTACGAAGGACGGAATGCGCCCGATCCGCGAGACGGTGCATAGCGATCTCGACGCCGCGCGCGCCGTGTACGACTGGGTGGTGGAGCTGTGCAAGTCGCTCGGCGCGGACGCGAAGGACATGGTGCCGTTCGAGAAGTATGCCGCCGCCGCGCAGGGGCTCGCGAGCCCGTCTTCGGCCGCGCGTGCGCTTTACGGCGGCGCGCCCGACATCGAGCGCGTCGACATGCTGGTGAAGACGATCGCCGCGCAAAAAGGCATGCGCTCGGAGGCGATCGACGAGGTCGTGGCGCTGGTCGATGCGCAGCTGGCGATCAACCGGCGCGCCTCCAGCAGGTAGGCGGAAGGCTACTTTTCGCCCTCGGCGGCATTCTCGATGCCGAGCTCCTGGATCTTGCGCGTGATCGTATTGCGCCCCATGCCGAGCAGGTTGGCCGCCTCGATGCGGCGGCCGCCGCTGCGCGCGAGCGCTCTCACGATCAACGCGCGCTCGAACTGACGGCCGAGGGCGTCGAGCAGGCCGGTTTCGCCTCGCGCAAGTCGCCGCTCGACCTCCTCCCCCAGCGACTCGAGCCAGTCGGCCGCCGCCGTCGGGACGCCCTGCGCGCGGAATTCCGCCGGCAGGTCGCCGAGATCGACCGTCTGCCCGGGCGCCATCACGGTCAGCCAGTGGCAGAGGTTCTCGAGCTGGCGCACGTTGCCCGGAAAGTCGAGCCTTGCGAGATGCTCGACGACCGCTTCCGACAGGCGTTTCGGCTCGACGCCGAGCTGCCTTGCGCTGCGCGCGAGAAAATGCCGCGCAAGGAGCGGAATGTCCTCGCGCCGCTCCCGCAGCGCCGGCATGCGGACCCGAATCACGTTCAGGCGATGATAGAGGTCCTCGCGGAAGCTGCCGTCGCGCACGCGGGCCTCGAGGTCCTGATGGGTCGCGGCGATGATTCGCACGTTCGTCTTGATCTGCTGATGGCCGCCGACCCGGTAGAAGCTGCCGTCCGAGAGCACGCGCAGCAGCCGGGTCTGCAGCTCGGCCGGCATGTCGCCGATTTCGTCCAGGAACAGCGTTCCGCCCTCGGCCTGCTCGAACCTGCCTCGGCGCTGCTGCTGCGCACCGGTAAAAGAGCCTCGCTCGTGCCCGAAAAGCTCGGACTCGAGCAGGTCCTTGGGCATCGCCGCGGTGTTGATCGCCACGAAAGGCTTCGCGGCGCGTGCACTATGCCGGTGCAGCGCCCGGGCAACGAGCTCTTTGCCGCTGCCGGATTCGCCGGTGATCAGCACCGTCGCATTCGAATGTGCGAGCCGTCCGATCGCCCGGAAGACTTCCTGCATCGCCGGGGCCTGGCCGAGGATCTCCGGCAGGGTCGCATCCGGCTCGTGCGCCGCGGCCTCGCGCTGGCTTTCCTCGAGCGCGCGCCGGATCAGCTCGACTGCCTGATCGACGTCGAACGGCTTGGGAAGGTACTCGTACGCGCCGCCCTGGAAGGCGGCCACCGCCGACTCGAGGTCCGAATACGCGGTCATCACGATGACCGGAACCTCCGGGTGGTCCCGCTTGACGGTCTGCAAGAGCTCGAGGCCCGAGGGACCCGGCATGCGAATGTCCGACACGAGCACGTTCGGCGCGCCGTCGCGCAGGGCATCGAGCGCCTCCTGCGCCGACGCGAAGGAGGTGTGCGCGATGCCCTCGCGGCCAAGCGCCTTTTCAAATACCCAACGGATGGAGCGATCGTCGTCGACGATCCATACGGGCTTCATTTATCGGGTCTCTCTTGCAAGGATCAGGCCAACGGCAGAAGTATCGTGAACACGGTGCGGCCGGGGCGGCTGTCGCACTCGATCACACCGTGGTGGTACTGAACATAAGTCTGGGCCAGCGAGAGGCCGAGACCGCTGCCGCCGTCGCGCCCCGACACCAGGGGGTTGAAAATTCGGTCCCGGATCTGTTCCGCCACGCCGGGACCGTCGTCGATGATCTGCAATTCTAGAGCCAGCCGGTAGCGCTGCCGGACGATCGTGACCTGGCGTATCGCCCGAGTCCGAAAGGTAATGACGCCTCCTTTTCCGCCATCGTATTCCGCGGAAGTGAGTGCTTGCGCGGCATTGCGTGCGATGTTCAACACCACCTGGATCAGTTGCTCCCTGTCCCCCAGGATATCGGGCACGCTGGGGTCGTAGTCGCGGCGGATCTCGACGCCCGAGGCAAACTCTGCCAGGAGCAGGCTGCGCACCCGCTCGAGCACCTCGTGGATGTTGACCGGGGTCACGCGTGGTGCGCGGTGCGGGGTCAGCAGCCGGTCCATCAGCGCCTGGAGGCGGTCCGCCTCCTTGATGATGACCTGCGTATATTCCCTGAGAGTGGGCTTGTCGAGCTCGCGCTCGAGCAACTGAGCGGACCCGCGCAAGCCGCCGAGGGGGTTCTTGATCTCGTGCGCGAGATTGCGGATCAGCTCGCGATTGGCCTGCTGCTCGGAGACCATCCGCTCCTCTCTTGCCAGGCGCAACTGCTGCTCGATCGGGCGCAGTTCGGCGAGCAGGGTCAGTCCGCCCGAGTCGATCCGGGTCACGACGCACGACAGTGGCAGAGGCTCGCGCCCGGGGCGCAGGTAGGACACCGCCTGGGCCGAATAATCCCAGTGCGTGTTGAGCGCCTCGCTGAGGCTGCGCTCGATCTCCTCGGTCTCGGCGAACAGCCCCGGGAAAGGCTGCCCGATCAACGAGCGGGCGCCGGTGTCGAGCAGGCTTTCGGCGGCGGGGTTGGCGTAACCCACCACGAAGTTGCCGTCGAGCGCCACGACCGCCGTGGCAAGCAGGTCCAGGCCGGCGAATCCGGTGCTCACCACGGCACCCCGCCAGCGCTCACTTGTACAGGTTGTTCAGCTCCCGCTTCAACGCCTCGACGTTCTTCTCGTGGAGGTCGACGTTGTCCTTGTACGGCTGCAGCCGCTCGAGCACCCTCGCGTAGTTCCGCTCGTTGCCGTAGCGCACCGCTTGCTGCGCCTCGAGATCCTGCTGCGCCTTCTTGAGCAGGCCTTCCTCGCGCGCAAGCTCCTTTTCCAGGATCTGGCGCTGCCGCTCCTTTGCGTTGGCCCGGTCCGAAGACGACTCCCTCGGAAAACTTCGCGGCGTCGGTCTGGTGTCGGACTTCGACGGTGCCGGGACGACGTTGATCTCCTTGCTCACGACGGTGCATTTCTTGCCCCGCGTATCGCGCGGATCGTTGGTGTAGAGCGGGCTCGTCTTGCCCGGGACCTCGCAACGGTACATGTCGGCGCGCGCGATGCCGGCGGTGAAGCCGAGCACGAGTAGCGCCAACAAGCCGTTGCGGAGCATGGTCGAGAAGCCGCGTTAATTGAATGCGCTAAGTCTATGCCACGAAAGCGACTTTTTGCAATGCCAAAATACACGAAGGACGAGGCCTGCGCCTCGTCCTTCGAACAACGCATGAGTCTCGCGCCGGCTTACGCGCTGTAGTACATGTCGAACTCGAGCGGATGGGTGGTCATGCGGAAGCGCGTGACCTCCTCCTTCTTGAGCTCGATGTAAGCATCGATCAGATCGTCGTCGAACACGCCGCCCTTGGTGAGGAAGGCGCGATCCTTGTCGAGGTGGTCGAGCGCCTCCTCCAGCGAGGCGCATACGTTCGGCACCTTCTTGCGCTCCTCGGGGGGCAGGTCGTACAGATTCTTGTCGATCGGATCGCCCGGGTGAATCTTGTTCTGCACCCCGTCGAGCCCCGCCATCAGCATCGCCGCGAATGCGAGGTAGGCGTTCGCGGTCGGGTCGGGAAACCGCACCTCCACGCGCCGGGCCTTGGGACTCGCCACGTGCGGAATGCGGCAGGAGGCCGAGCGGTTGCGCGCCGAGTAGGCCAGGTTGATCGGCGCCTCGAAGCCCGGCACCAGCCGTTTGTAAGAGTTGGTGCCCGGGTTGGTGATCGCGTTCAGCGCGCGCGCATGCTTGATGATGCCGCCGATGTAGAACAGCGCGAACTCCGACAGGCCGGCGTAGCCGTTGCCGGCGAACTGGTTCTGCCCCCCCTTCCAGACCGACTGGTGAACGTGCATCCCGGAACCGTTGTCACCCACCACCGGCTTCGGCATGAACGTCGCCGTCTTGCCGTAGGCGTGGGCAACGTTCCAGACCGTGTACTTCAGAATCTGCATCCAGTCGGCGCGCTGCACCAGCGGGGCGAAGCGGGTTCCGATCTCGTTCTGGCCCGCTGCGGCGACTTCGTGGTGGTGCACCTCGACTTCCACGCCCTGCTGCTCGAGCGCCAGGCACATCGCGTTGCGGATATCCTGCAGCGAGTCGACCGGCGGGACCGGGAAATAGCCTCCCTTTACCGGGGCGCGGTGACCCATGTTGCCCGACTCGTAATCGGTGCCGGTCGACCAGGGTGCTTCCTCCGACTTGATCTTGACGAACGAGCCCGACATGTCGACCGACCAGGTCACACCGTCGAAAATGAAGAATTCCGGCTCCGGGCCGAAGTAGGCCGTGTCGCCCAGCCCGCTCGACTTGAGGTAGGCTTCGGCGCGCTTGGCCACGCCGCGCGGGCAGCGGCTGTAGGGCTTGCCGTCGGACGGCTCGATCACATCGCAGTTCAGGTTGAGGACCACCTCGTCCGTGAACGGGTCGAGCCGCGCCGTGTCGGGGTCCGGCATCAGCAGCATGTCGGAAGCCTGGATGCCCTTCCAGCCGGCGATCGAGGAGCCGTCGAAGGCGTGGCCGCTCTCGAACTTGTCCTTGTCGAAATACTTCGATGGCACCGAGACGTGCTGCTCCTTGCCTTTCGTATCCGTGAAGCGGAGGTCGACGAACTTCACCTCCTTGTCCTTGAGCATCTTCAAGACGTCATCGGGCGTCATCGCCATCTTCGAATCTCCTGATCGGGTCTATGGTTTGTGAGTGGAGCGCGGGCCGCGGCAGCCGGCCAAACGCGTCTGATTGAGCAGTTTCCGTGCCTATTTCCGCTGCCTCGATCTCTCCCCTGGGCAGAGCCGAGTTCGCCGCATTCTACCGAACCCGAATGCCCGTCGCTGGTGCATTTTAGGCCAGTATGCACCTCTTTGGTGCGGCGAGTCCGGGCTCCTCGAGGGTTTATATAATGCGCTCCACCCATGACTGATATCGAATCGATCAAGGCCGCCGCGCGCGAGCGCGGCGCGCAGCTCAAGCTCCCCTATGCGGGCGCCGTGCTTCCCAACGAGGCCCACGCGCTGATGCAGGCGGGTGCGCGACTGGTCGACGTCCGGACCCAGGCCGAGCTGTACTGGGTCGGCCGGGTTCCCGGCGGACTCCCCGTCGAGTGGAACACCTATCCGGGAGGCAAGCGAAATCCCCTCTTCCTCGAGCAGCTGGCGGAGCTCGTCGAGCGCGACGAACCGGTCATGTTTCTCTGCCGCTCGGGACATCGCTCGCACGACGCGGCGATCCTCGCCACCCAGGCCGGATTTCGCGAGTGCTACAACGTGCTCGAAGGCTTCGAGGGCGACAAGGACACCCGGCAGCAGCGCAACAGCGTCAACGGCTGGCGCGTCGCCGGCCTGCCCTGGATCCAGGGCTAGCCGGCGCTCCAGTTCACCACGCCGCCGTAGGCGGTGGCGAGGACCACGAGTCCGAACGCGATCCGGTACCACGCGAACGGCTTGAAGTCGTGCGTGGCGACGTAGCGAATCAGCCAGCGCACGCAGACGATCGCCGCCACGAACGCGGCCGCGAAGCCGACCGCGAGCATGCCCAGGTCGGCGCTCGAGAACAGCGCCCGGTGCTTGATGAAATCGTAGCCGCCCGCGGCCAGCAGCGTCGGCACGGCGAGAAAGAACGAGAATTCGGTGGCCGCCCGGCGCGAAAGCCCGAACAGCATGCCGCCGATGATCGTCGCCCCGGAGCGCGAGGTGCCGGGGATCAGGGCGAAGGCCTGGGCGAAGCCGACCTTGAGCGCGTCCTTCCAGGTCATGTCGTCGACGTGCTCGACGCGTACGCGGTGGTTGCGCCGCTCGGCCCACAGGATCACCAGCGCGCCGACGACGAAAGCGATGGCCACGGGCACCGCCCTGAAAAGGTGCGCCTTGATCGCGTGCTCGAAGGCGAGGCCGAGCACCGCCGCCGGCATGAAGGCGATCGCCAGGTTGAGCACGAAGCGCCGGGCCGCCGGGTCTCCGCGGAAGCCGCCGAGGGCGTGCGCGAAGCGCCGCCGGTACTCCCAGACGATCGCGAGGATCGCGCCGGTCTGGATCACGATCTCGAACACCTTCGCCTTCGGACCGTCGAAGCCGATCAGGTCCCCGGTCAGGATGAGGTGCCCGGTGCTCGAGATGGGAAGGAATTCGGTGAGCCCCTCGACGATGCCGAGCACCAGGGCGTGAACCAGCGACGCGTCCGCCATTCCGGTCAGCGCTCCGAGAGCCGCTGGTTGGCCGCGGTCAGGCGGTCGATCAGGATGCGCATGAACGCCTTGTTGAACTGCACCTGGCAGGCGTCGCTCGCCGCCATCAGGGCCTCGGCCTTGATCTCCAGCACCAGCACCGGCGTGCGCGCGCGGATCGTGGTGTTGCGCAGCGACGTCTCGCCCGAGAAGTAGAGCATCTCGCCGAAGCAGTCTCCCGACTGCAGCGTGCTGAGAAGGTGCCCCGCGCGCGTCACCTCGACCTCGCCGTCCACCAGGACGTAGAAGCTCTCGGCGCGCTCGCCCTCCTGGATGATCACCGTCTCGGCGGGCAGGCGCTGCCAGCTCGCCGTGCGCAGCGCTTCCCAGATCTCGACTTCGCGGAAGTCACGGAAGAACGCCAGGTTCCTGAGCATGTGGAACTTGCGCGTGTCCGAGAGCTCCTCGCGCGGCGCCTCCAGGTTCCGCACCAGGCCCGCGAGGTCCTTGCCGAAGTCGATCCAGCTCTGATAGCGCACCGCGAGGTCCTTTTGCAGGGCGCGCGAGACGATCGCCTCGGCCGCCTCCGGCAGGTCCGGCCGCAGCGAACGCAGCGCGGGCGGGCGGTGATTGACGATCTGGTACATCAGGCTCGCGTGCGAGGTGGCGACGAAAGGCAGGCGCCCGGTGAGCAGCTGGAACATCACCACCCCGAGCGAATAGATGTCGGTCTGGTGCGTCAGCGGCTCGTCCGAAAGCTGCTCGGGCGACATGTACGCGGGCGAGCCGACGTTGCGCAAATTGGTGTGGGTGGCGTCGGCCAGGATCGCGACGCCGAAATCGGACAGCTTGACGTCGAAGGCGCGCGTCACCAGGATGTTCGCCGGCTTGATGTCGCGGTGGATCACGCCCTGGCGGTGCGCGTATTCGAGCGCCCGGCTCGCCTTGAAGACCACCTCGACCACCTTCTCGAGCGGCAGCAGGGAGTCGGCCACCGTGTACTGCGCGAGCGTGCCGCCCTCGACGTACTCCATGACGATGTAGCTGTAGTCGCGCTCGACCGCGGCGTCGAGCAGGGACACGATGTGCGGATGCTGCAGCTTGCCGACCAGCGCCGCCTCGTTCAGAAAAGTGTTGCGCCGCTTGGGCGCGGCCAGGGTGCTGTCCTCGCCGCCGAGCGTGAACACCTTCACCGCCACCTCGCGCCCGGCAAAGGCATCGCGGCCGAGGTAGACGGTCGCGGTCGCGCCGCGGCCGAGCTCGCGCAGCACGGTGTATTTGCCGATGTTCTGCGGTAGGGCGCCCAGCTTCTTCCTCCTTCGATCCGGTCCGCAATGCTACCTCAGCCGCTGCGCATCCGACCGGCAGGAATGCACGTATGTAAGGATCGTCGCGACTGCGCGACCAAGGTGCGGGGACAGGGGTCTCCGCCTATTTCAATCCGTTCCAGGAGGGATACAGATGGATCAAAAACTCGTCATTCGCAGCACCATGGCAGGGCTGTTCGCGCTCGGCACGTTCGCCGCTCTGAGCGCGCACGCCGCCGATCCGAAGGGCATGGAGAAGTGCTTCGGCGTCGCCAAGGCCGGCCACAACGACTGCGGCAGCAACAAGACCGCGCACGCCTGCGCCGGCCAGTCGAAGGTGGACAACGATCCGCACGACTTCAAGTACGTCAAGACCGGCACCTGCAAGGACATGGGCGGCTCGACGATGCCCGGCAAGATGTAAGCGGGAGGTCTGGGCATGGAATCGGTCGGCGTCGGCTTGCGCGCAGCGCACTACGAGGACTTCCTCGCGCGCAAGCGCGACGTCGGCTGGCTCGAAGTACACAGCGAAAACTACTTCGGCGAGGGCGGCTTCGATCTGCATGTGCTGCGCCGCCTGCGCGCCGACTATCCGATCAGCACTCACGGCGTCGGGCTCGCCCTGGGCTCGGCGGCGCCCGAGTCGGACGGCCACGTCGCCAAGCTGAAGCGCCTCGTGGAGGCGATCGATCCGGTGCTGGTTTCCGAGCACCTGTGCTGGGGCCGCGCGCGCGGCCGGCATTTCAACGACCTCCTGCCGCTGCCGTACACCGAAGAGGCGCTCGCGCTGATGGTCGGGCGCGTGTCGCGGCTGCAGGAAACGCTGGGCAGGCGGATTCTCATCGAAAACGTTTCGAGCTACCTCGAGTTCCGCGCCAGCGCGATTCCCGAGGGCGAGTTCATCGCCGAGCTCGCGCGGCGCAGCGGCTGCGGCGTGCTGCTCGACGTCAACAACCTCTACGTGAACCAGCTCAACCACGGCAGCGACGCCCGGGCGGCGATGAGCGCGATCGCACCCGAATCGGTGGCGGAGATCCATCTCGCCGGACATTTTGTCGCGCCGCACTGCGTGATCGACACCCACGGCGACCGCGTCGCCGAGCCGGTGTGGGCGCTGTACCAGGCGGCGCTCGAGCGCTTCGGCGCCGTGCCGACGCTGATCGAGTGGGACACCGACATCCCGCCGCTCGAGGTCCTGCTCGACGAGGCGCGGCATGCGCGCGCGCTGCAGGCGGAGGCCTGCTGTGTCTGAGCTCGCCGCGCTGCAGCAGGCTTTCGGCGCGGCGATCGCGAGCGTCGACAAGGCGGCGGAATCGGCGCCGATCTTCCGCGGTCCCGCCGAGACGGCGCTCGCGCGGCTCGCGGTGTACCGCGGCAACGTGGTCGGCGCCTGCACCAAGGCCCTCGCCGGCGCCTACCCGATCGTGGCCAAGATCGTCGGCGAATCGTTCTTCGAGGGCCTGGCGCGCGAGTACCTGCGCCGCTTTCCCTCGGCGAGCGG
>CAZLUX010000084.1:0-2769 GCA_964562815.1 uncultured Enterobacteriaceae bacterium | reverse complement strand
CGTTCTTCGAGGGCCTGGCGCGCGAGTACCTGCGCCGCTTTCCCTCGGCGAGCGGCGACTTGAACGAGTTCGGCGGCTCGCTGGCGCAGTTCGTCGCGCATTTCCCGCACACGCAGGACCTTCCCTACCTGGCCGACGTCGCGCGCATGGAATGGCTCGTGCACCGTGCCTACTACGCCGCCGACGCTGCCGAGGGATCCGGGCTGCGCCTGGCGCCGGCGTGCGCGCTGATGGCCTCGCGCTGGCCGCTGGCGCGCATCTGGGAGATCCACCAGGACGACTACGAGGGCGAGTTCTCGGTCGACCTGGAGGCGGGACCGGAACGGATCCTCGTCTACCGGCCGCGCTTCAGGGTGCTGGTCGGCGCGATTTCGGAGGGGGGCTACCGTTTTCTCGAGCGCCTCGGCGCCGGTGCGGCGCCGGAGGCCGCGCTCGATGCGGCCCTCGTCGCCGAGCCCGGCTTCGATCTCGGCGCCGGGCTCGCGGCCTGGCTCGAGGCAGGCGTCCTGATCAACGCGAAGGAGACAGCATGACCTGGTGGAACCGCATCCTCGGCTGGCTGGCATGGCCGACGGCGCTGCTCGATCTCTGGATCCGCTGGGACGTCGCCAGCGCCTTCTTCAGGTCGGGACTGACCAAGACCGAGAGCTGGGACAAGACCGTGTTCCTGTTCCAGGCGGAGTACCACGTCCCGCTGCTGCCCCCCGAAGTCGCCGCCGCGCTCGGCACCTTCGGCGAGCTTTTCTTCCCGCCGCTGCTGCTGCTCGGGCTGGCCGGCCGTTTCTCGGCGCTGTCGCTCAGCGTCGTCAACATCGTCGCGGTCGTCTCGTACTGGCACGTCCTGGGAGAGAACGAGGCCGCGCTCGCCTCGCACTACTACTGGGGGCTGCTGCTGCTGGTCACCCTCTTGCACGGCCCGGGGAAACTGTCGTGCGACGCCTGGATCAGCCGTTTCCTTCAGAAACGAAGCGCCTGATCGCGGGCCAGAACCCCGGCGCCGAGTCGGGGTCGCCGTGCGGCGCGCCGGCGAGCAGAAGCTTTCGCTTGAGGCCCTTCCAGGCCTCGAAGAGGCGCTCGGCGTGGACGGGCGGGATCAGCTCGTCGTCGCCCGCGATGAGGCACAGCATCGGCACCTCGAGCCCGGGCGCGAGCGCGATCGAATCGAAGCGGTGCTTGAGCAGCCACCGCACCGGCAGCCAGGGGTAGTGGCGCTGGGCCACCGCCAGCAGGCTGTCGTAGGGCGTGACCAGGATGATGCCCGCGAGCTTTCGCTGAGCAGCGAGCGCCACCGCCACGCCGCTGCCGAGGCTGCGCCCGAAGGCGAAGACCCGTGCCGGCTTCAATTCGCGCACGGCGTGGTCGTACCAGAGCAGGGCGTCGGCGACGAGCTTGGCCTCCGAGGGCGAGCCCGCGCTCGCGCCGTAGCCGCGGTAGTCGGTGAGCAGCCAGGTGGCGTTCGGAACGGCGGCCTCGACTTCGCCGAGCATGCCCGAGACTTCCTCGGCGTTGCCGCCGAAGTAGAGCACCAGGTCGGGACCGGTACCGAGTTGCCAGGCGTGCAGGCGAACCCCGTCATCGGTTTCGAGAAACACCTCTTTCGCGGCCGGGAACCTGGCCGCAATCTGCGCCCGGCGCGCATCCTTGACGGGCTGAGGATGGAAGATCAGGCGGTCCTGCAGGAAATACACGATCAGCGGCAGCGCGACGGCCGCCGCGACGAGGACCTTGACGATCGAGGCGATCAACTCTTCTGGTACAGCTCGCCGCCCTTCTCGACGAACTCGACCGACTTCTGCTCCATGCCCTTCTCGACGTAATCGCGCACGTCCTGCGTGATCTTCATCGAGCAGAAGTGCGGCCCGCACATCGAGCAGAAGTGCGCGAGCTTCGCGCCCTCCTGCGGCAGGGTCTCGTCGTGGAAGTCCTTGGCGGTGTCCGGGTCGAGGCCGAGGTTGAACTGGTCGGCCCAGCGGAACTCGAAGCGCGCCTTCGAGAGCGCGTTGTCGCGCACCTGCGCGCCCGGATGCCCCTTCGCGAGGTCCGCCGCGTGCGCCGCGATCTTGTAGGCGATGATGCCGTCCTTGACGTCCTTCTTGTTCGGCAGCCCGAGGTGCTCCTTGGGCGTGACGTAGCACAGCATCGCGGTGCCGTACCAGCCGATCATCGCCGCGCCGATCGCGCTCGTGATGTGGTCGTAGCCCGGGGCGATGTCGGTGGTGAGAGGGCCCAGGGTGTAGAACGGCGCCTCGTCGCAGTACTTCAGCTGCAGCTCCATGTTCTCCTTGATGAGCTGCATCGGCACGTGGCCGGGCCCCTCGATCATGACCTGGCAGTCGTGCTTCCAGGCGATCTGCGTCAGCTCGCCGAGCGTCTTCAGCTCCGCGATCTGCGCCTCGTCGTTGGCGTCGTAGATCGACCCCGGGCGCAGGCCGTCGCCGAGCGAGAACGACACGTCGTAGGCGGCCATGATCTCGCAGATGTCCTCGAAGTGCGTGTAGAGGAAGCTCTCCTTGTGGTGCGCCAGGCACCACTTCGCCATGATCGAGCCGCCGCGCGAGACGATCCCGGTCATGCGCTTCGCGGTCATCGGGATGAAAGGCAGCCGCACGCCGGCGTGGATGGTGAAGTAGTCCACGCCCTGCTCGGCCTGCTCGATCAGCGTGTCGCGGAAGATCTCCCAGGTCAGCTCCTCGGCCTTGCCGTCGACCTTCTCCAGCGCCTGGTAGATCGGCACGGTGCCGATCGGCACCGGCGAATTGCGCACGATCC
>CAZLUX010000083.1:0-12254 GCA_964562815.1 uncultured Enterobacteriaceae bacterium | reverse complement strand
TTCGGCTTCGATGGGGCGGTACCTGCCCATGATCGGGCCGAGCAGGTCGGCGACGGCGAGGCCGACGCGCTCGCCGAAGCGGAATTCGTCGCGCTGGCCGCGCAGCAGCGTGGGACGGAAGAAGATCGTGGTCGGAACGCCGGCGGCCGCGACCGCGGCCTCCATCTCGCCCTTGACCCGGTTGTAGAACACGCGCGAGTTCGGGTCGGCGCCGAGCGAGGAGACGACCAGCAGGCGCTTCGCGCCGCCGCGCGCGGCGGCCCGGCCGAGCTCCACCGGGTAGTCGTGGTCGACGCGGCGGAAGACTTCGCGCGTGCGCGCGTGCTTCATGGTGGTGCCGATGCAGCAGAAGACGTCGTCGGCCTCGACCTTGTGAAACCGCAGGTCCTCGAAGTCGAACGTCGCCGTCCGAAGTCCCCGTCCGTGCAGCGCCAACGGGCGGCGCGCCCAGACCGTCACGTTGCGGTAGGCGCTGACGTCGAGCAGCCGCTCGAGAAGGATGGAGCCGATCAGACCGGTCGCGCCGACCAGCAAGGCGCTGCGGCGCTCAAGCATGCCTGCGCACGAACTCCCGGATCTGCGGATAGATCATCTCGCGCCAGCGGCGGCCGGAGAAGATTCCGTAATGGCCGACGCGGGGGGCGAGGTAGTGCTCGCGCTGTCCGGCGGGAATGTTGAGGCACAGGGCGTGCGCCGCCTCGCTTTGGCCGGTGCCGGAGATGTCGTCGAGCTCGCCTTCGATGCTGAACAGCGCGGTTTTGCGGATCGATTGCGGCCGCACCAGCTCTTCGCGCACGAACAGGCGCCCTTTCGGCAGCGAGAAGTCCTGGAACACGCGCTTGACGGTGTCGAGGTAGTACTCGGCCGGCATGTCGAGCACCGCGTTGTACTCGTCGTAGAAGCGCCGGTGGTGGTCGGCCGAGTCGCCGTCGCCCTCGAGCAGGTGATTGTAGTAGTCCCAGTGGGCGTTGAAATGGCGGTCGGGGTTCATCGCGACGAAGCCGAGGTGCTGCAGGAAGCCGGGGTAGACGCGGCGCATGAAACCGGGGTACTTCGCCGGCACGCGCTCGATCACGTTCTGCTCGAACCAGGAATGCGGCTTCTTGGTGGCGAGGTTGTTGACCGCGGTGGGGCTCTTGCGGGCGTCGATCGGCCCGCCCATCATGATCATCGTATTCGGCCAGACCGGCTCGTCGCGCGAGGCCATCAGCGACACCGCGGCGAGCACCGGAACGGTCGGCTGGCACACCGACACCACGTGCAGGTCCGGCGACAGGAGCCGGATCCATTCGCACACGTAGTCGACGTAGTCGTCGAAGTGGAACGGCCCGTCGGCCAGCGGCACCATGCGCGCGTCGATCCAGTCGGTGACCCAGACCTCGTGCTCGGGCAGCATCGTGCGCACCGTGTCGCGCAGCAGCGTCGCGTGGTGGCCCGACAGCGGCGCCACCAGCAGCACCTTCGGATCGTTGCGCGGCGCGGCGAGCTCGCGCTTGAAATGGATCAGGTTGCAGAAAGGCCTGGCCAGCGCGACCTCCATCGTCACCGGGACGCGCTCGCCGCCGATCGTGGTGTAGTCGACGCGCCAGGCGGGCTTCTCGTAACGCTGGGTCAGGCGCAGGAACAGGTCGCTGCCGGCCGCGAGGCGGCGCGACATGGGCGCATACGCAAGCGGACTGAACGGATGGCCGAACCAGCCGCGCGAAAGCTCTGCCGCGAGGCGCAGCGGCTGCAGCGCGGCGTGCTGCGCTTCGTAAAGACTGTAGAGCACCGAACGGCCTCCGCAAGTCGTCGTAACCATTTGCTTATAACAGAATTGTCGCGCTGCCGCATTGGCGGAAGTCACGCCCCCAGGGGTATCCTGCAACATGCGCAAGCTGCTGCGGATCGTGCTATTAGCGGCGGCGCTGGCGGGGCTGCTCGCCGGCGCGGGGTACTTCTACCTGAAGCAGTCGCTGCCCGTGCTCGAGGGCACGATCCGGATCGCCGGGCTCGACGCGCCGGTCGAGCTGCTGCGCGACGCCTACGGCATCCCGCACATCCGGGCGCAGTCGATCGAGGATGCGTACTTCGGGCTCGGCTTCGCCCACGCCCAGGACCGGCTGTGGCAGATGGAAATCGACCGCCGCATCGCCTCCGGGCGGCTCGCTGAGATTCTCGGGGCGAAAGCGCTCGACACCGACCGGTTCCTGCGCACGCTGGGCGTGCGCCGCGCCGCTGACGCGAGCCTGACGCACCTCGACGCGGGCACGCGCAGGCTGCTCGACGCCTACGCCGCCGGCGTCAACGCCTTTCTCGCCACGCGCCCGGTGCTGCCGCCGGAATTCTGGCTGCTGCGCACCCGGCCCGAGCCGTGGACGGCGACCGACTCGATCGCGTGGATCAAGATGATGGCCTGGGACCTGGGCGCCAACTGGAAGAACGAGCTGCTGCGCATGCGCCTGGCGAAGACGCTCTCCAACGCGCGCATCGAGGAGCTGTTGCCGCCCTATCCCGGCGACGCGCCGCCGAAGATCGCCGACCTGAAAGAACTCTACGCCGGGCTCGGCGGCGGGGCGCAGGGGCTGGCGAAGGCGATGCAGCAAGTTGCCGCGCGGCTGCCGCACTGGCTCGGCGCGGGCGCAGGGTCGAACAACTGGGTCGTGAGCGGCAAGCGCAGCGCGAGCGGCAAGCCGCTGCTCGCGAACGACCCCCACCTCGACCTCTCGGCGCCGCCGGTGTGGTACTTCGCGCAGCTCTCCGCGCCGGGGCTGGATGCGATCGGCGCGACCCTGCCCGGCGTGCCGGGAGTCCTGCTCGGGCGCAACCCGCGCATCGCCTGGGGCGCGACCAACACCGGGCCGGACGTGCAGGACCTCTACATCGAGAAGCTGCAGGGCCGCGACGCCTACCTGACGCCCGGGGGCCCGCGGCCGTTCACGCTGCGCGAGGAGACGATCCGGGTGCGCGGCGGGCCCGACGTCAAGCTGACGGTGCGCAGCACGCGCCACGGGCCGGTCATCTCCGATGTCCTGCGCCAGGCCAAGGGCCTCGCACCGCAGGGCTACGTGCTCGCCTTCGACTGGACCGCGCTCTCGCCCGACGACACCTCGATCCGCGCCGCGATGAACCTCGGACGCGCGCAGAACTGGAAGGAATTCCGCGACGCGCTGCGCGACCTGCAGGCGCCGCAGCAGAACATGGTCTACGCCGACGTCGACGGCAACATCGGCTTCGTCGCCGCCGGCCGCGTGCCGGTGCGAAAGGCCGACAACGATCTCAAGGGCCTCGCGCCCGCGCCCGGCTGGGAGGCGAAGTACGACTGGGCCGGCTGGATTCCCTTCGACGAGCTGCCGCAGTCGTACAACCCGCCCGGCGGCGAGATCGTCACCGCCAACCAGAAGATCGTCCCGCCCGGCTACCGGCCCTTCATCACCAGCGAATGGCAGCCGCCGTATCGCGCCGAGCGCATCAAGCAGCTGCTCGACGCCGTGCCGCGGCACACGGTGCCGAGCTTCGCGCGCATGCAGGCCGACGTGGTCTCGCTGCCGGCGCGCGAGCAGCTGCCGCGCATGCTCAAGACCAGGCCGGCGAGCGCCCAGGCCCGCCAGGCGCTCGAGCTCCTTTCGGGCTGGGACGGCAGCATGGCAGCCGACCGACCCGAGCCGCTGATCATGACCGCGTGGTGGCGCGAGCTCGCGCGCGCGATCTACGCCGACGAGCTGGGCGACGCGTTCGAGGACTACTGGAAGCAGCGGCCGGTGTTCATCGGCAACGTGCTCGCCGACAAGGACGGGCAGTCGCGCTGGTGCGACGACGTGAACACGCCCAGGCGCGAGACCTGCGACGAAATTCTTTCGGCCTCGCTCGAGGCGGCGCTCGCCGACCTGCGCAAGCGCTACGGCAAGGACATGCGGAGCTGGAAATGGGGCGAGGCGCATCCCGCGCTGCACCTGCACCGTCCGTTCGGGCAGGTCGCGTGGCTCGCGCCCTACTTCGACATCAGCGTGCCGAGCCCGGGCGGGGCGTTCACCGTCAACGTCGGGCGCAGCCGCTTCAACGACGCCGCGCGTCCCTACGCCAACCGCCACGCCGCGAGCCTGCGCGCGATCTACGATCTGTCCAGGCCGGAGGGGTCGCTCTTCATCCATTCGGGCGGGCAGTCGGGCAACCCGCTCTCGCCCGGCTACCGCGCCTTCGCCCGCGCCTGGGCGGCCGGCGAGTACATCCCGATGCGGAGCAACCGCGCGCGCATCGAGGTCGAACGCGGCACGCGCCGGCTCACGCTGGCGCCGCTACGCTGAGGCGCCGGCGCAGGTAGAGGTTGTTGGCCGCGAGCGCGCCGATCACCACCGCGGCGCCGCCGATCTCCACCGCCGTGAAAGCGCGCCCGAGCGCGGCTTCGATCGCGAACACCATCACGGGCACCAGGTTCAGCATCAGCATGGTGTTGAGCGCGCCGAGGAACCTGACCCCGGCGTTGAAGCACAGCACGCCGATCACCACCGTGAAGAGCGAGAAGTAGACGATCTGCCACTTCGCCGAGAGCACCGCGTCGACGCCCGGCCAGTGCGAGAAGCCGGCCCAAACCATGACCGCGTTGACCGTCATCAGGCCGATCGCGCCGGGGATGCAGGTGAGCACCGTCATCCTGAGCGGCGACCAGCCGGCGAAGTAGCGGCCCGCCATGCTGTAGATCACCCAGCTCACCGCGCCGAGGAAGACCAGCAGGTCGCCGGCGAGCGCGCTGGAGCTCTGGGCGGCAAGGGCCGCCGCGGGGTCGCCGCGGGTCACCACCAGGAACACGCCCGCGATCGCGCAGGCGATGCACGCCATCGTGAACCGCGCCGGGCGCACGCCGCTCGTCAGCCACACCGCGATCGCGGTCATCGGCGTCTGCAGCGCCATGATGATCGCGGCGTGCTCGGGACGCGTGTAGGTGAGCCCCAACCACACCAGCACGTTGAAGCCGGTGAATCCGAACACGCCGAACAGCGCCGCCGGCACGATGCGCCCGCCGTAGGACAGCGCGGCGCGCCCCTCCGCCGCCCACAGCAGCGCGACGAAGATCGTGGTCCCTATCGCGTAGCGGATGCTGCCGAGAAAGTACGCGTCGAGGATCGGCAGCGTGCGCTTGGCCACGGGGAACATCGCTCCCCAGACCAGCACCGCGAGAGCGAGACAGCCGATCCCCTTGAGCAGGTTGCCGCGGGTTATTTTTCGTCCCTCAGCTCCCGCCGCAGGATCTTGCCGACGTTGGTCTTGGGCAGCTCGGTGCGGAACTCGACGTACTTGGGCCGCTTGTAGCCGGTGAGCTCTTTCTTGCAGTAGGCGAGGAGGTCCTGCTCGGTGAGGCCGGGATCCTTCTTGACCACGAACAGCTTGACCGCCTCGGTCGAGTGCTCGTCCTTGACGCCGATCGCGGCGCACTCGAGCACGCCGGGGTGCATCGCCACCACCTGCTCGACCTCGTTCGGATACACGTTGAAGCCCGAGACCAGGATCATGTCTTTCTTGCGGTCGACGATGCGGATGAAGCCCTTCTCGTCCATGAAGCCGATGTCGCCGGTCTTCAGGTAGCCGTCCTTCGTCATGACCTTGGCGGTCTCCTCGGGCTGGTTCCAGTAGCCCGCCATGACCTGCGGCCCCTTGATGCAGATCTCGCCCGTGCCGCCGATCGGCAGGTCGTTGTCCTGGTCGTCGCGGATCACGATGTCGGTCGAGGGGATCGGCACGCCGATCGAGCCGCTGTAGTCCTTGAGGTCGAACGGGTTCATGGTCGCCACCGGGCTGGTCTCGGTCAGGCCGTAGCCTTCGAGGAGCACCGTCCCGGTGACCTCCTTCCAGCGGTCGGCAACCGCCTTTTGCACCGCCATCCCGCCGCCGCTCGAGAGCTTGAGCGCCGAGAAGTCGAGCTTGTCGAACCCGGGGGTGTGCATCAACGCGTTGAACAGCGTGTTGACCCCGGTGATCATGTTGTAGCGGTGCTTGCCGAGCTCCTTGACGAAAGCGGGGAAGTCGCGCGCGTTGATGATCAGGATGCTCAGCCCGCCGAGCCTCAGGATCACCAGGCAGTTCACCGTCAGCGCGTAGATGTGATACAGCGGCAGCGCGGTGATGATCGACGGCGGCTCGCCCTTCAGGCTGAGCTCGAGCCAGCGCGCGACCTGCTCGATGTTGGCGAGGATGTTGCGGTGGAGCAGCATCGCGCCCTTCGAGACGCCGGTGGTGCCGCCGGTGTACTGCAGGAAGGCGATGTCGTCGTGCCCGGTCTCGAACGGCCGGAACGGCTGGCCCGCGCCCTCGGCGAGCGCCGCGTTGAAGCGCTGCGCGCGGGGCAGCTTGAACGCGGGCACGAGCTTTTTCACGTGCCTCACGACGAAATTAACGATCGCGCCCTTCGCGCCCAGCAGGTCTCCCGTCGCGGCCAGCACCACGTGCTTGACCGGCACTTTCCCTATCACGCTCTCGAGCGTGTGGGCGAAGTTCTCCAGGATCACGATCGCCTCGGCGCCCGAGTCCTTGAGCTGGTGCTCGAGCTCGCGCGCGGTGTAGAGCGGGTTGACGTTCACCACCGTGCAGCCCGCGCGCAGGGTGCCGAACAGCGCCACCGGATACTGCAGCACGTTGGGCATCATGATCGCCACGCGCGCGCCCTTGGCGAGGCCCTTCGCCTGCAGCCAGGCGCCGAAGTCGCGCGAGAGCTTGTCGAGCTCGCCGTAAGTGATCGACTTGCCCAGGCTGCTGTAGGCGGGCCGGTCGCGGAACCGCGCCACGCACTTGTCGAACAGGTCGCCGACCGAGCGGTACTCGTCGTAGCGGACCTCGGGTGCGACGCCCTCCGGATAGCTCTTCAGCCAGATGCGGTCCATCTTCGCCTCTCTCCTGTCGTTTTCCTTACATGCCCCGCTAGTCTAACCCCGCCCGTGCCGCCAGGCGACGAACGACGAGGCGAGCGCGCCGGCGCCGATCGCGGCGTAGGCGATCACCCAGGCCGCGTCGCGCGAAGCGCCGCCCGAGGCGTCGAGCGCGGCGCCGAAGATCATCGGCCCGATCATTCCGCCGGCGAAGCCCATCAGCGAGTAGAGCCCCATCGCCGTGCCGCGCAGCTCCGCGGGCGCCGCCGCCACCATCCCGGCGGTGAGGGTGGCCGATTCGGCCATCACCAGCATCGAATATACGACCAGGATCGCGAGCACCGCGATCCAGTGCCAGCCCGCGGCGGCGGCGAGCAGCAAGCCGCTCGCGCCCGAGCCGAGCATCGCGATCGAGATCCAGCGCCGCCGTCCGATTCTCAGGGCGACTTCGTTGCCGACGATCGACGCGGGCACGGCGCAGACGTTGACGAAGGCCGCGATCACCGCCAGGTTCCACGGAAAGCTCGCTCCGCCCGCGTGCAGCCCGGCGGAGAAGGCGAGGAAGGCGACCACCCAGCTGCGCGAGCCGAACAGCTCGAGACAGTGCATCGCGTAGCCGAGCGCGAAGCCCGCCACCGGGCGGTTGGCCAGCAGCCGCCGCCAGGCGCCGAGCGGGAAGAGGGTGGCGAGCGAGAACGGCGCCGCCGCGTCCGCCGCGTCCGGCGCGCGCGCCCCGATCCCGGCGAACACCAGCGCACCCGCGGCGAGCGGCCCGGCGGCGGCGGCGATGAACGCCCATTGCCAGCCGGCGAGCGCGCTCACCGCGCCCGCGGCGGCGAGCGAGAGCGCGGTGCCGATGCCGAAGAACGAGGTGTAGAAGGCGATGTAGCGGCTCTGCGACGCGCCCGAGACCCGGTCCGAGAGCAGCCGCAGGCCGGGCATGTACATCGCGGCGATGCCGGTGCCGAGCAGGACCTGGAACAGCACCGCGCTCGCGAAGCCGTGCGCGGCGAGGCCGAACCCCGCGCTGCCCGCCGCGGCGAGCAGCGCGCCGGCGAGGTAGACCTTGCGCCCGTCGACACGGTCGGTGAGCGCGGTCCAGTACGACACCGTCGAGGCGTAGCCGACGAAGAACGTGCCGCTCACGATCCCCGCCTCGGAGTTGCTCAGGTGCCACAGCGCGCGCAGCTGCGGCAGCAGCGCGGCGAAAGTCGAGAAGCCCGCCATCGACAGGATGTGGCCGGCGAGCATGACCGCCGCCACCCGGCGGGGAGAAGAAATGGGGTCTGAGAAAATGGGGTCAGACCACATTTTTAAAAAAAAATGTGGTCTGACCCCATTTTCTACTTGTTCTTGAAAGCGGGTTTGCGCTTCTCGACGAAGGCGGCCATGCCTTCCTTCTGGTCGGCGAGCGCGAAGGCGGCGTGGAACAGCCGGCGCTCGAAGTGCACGCCTTGCGAGAGCGGCATCTCGTAGGCGGCGTTGATCGACTCCTTGACCATCATCACCACCGGCAACGAGTAGGCGGCGATCTTCGCCGCCACCGCCATCGCCTCGTCCATGAGCTTCTCGGGCGGCACCACGCGCGACACCAGGCCCGCGCGCTCGGCCTCGGCGGCGTCCATCATGCGCGCGGTGAGGCACATGTCCATCGCCTTCGCCTTGCCCACGGCGCGCGGCAGGCGCTGGGTGCCGCCCGCGCCCGGGAGGATGCCGAGGTTGATCTCGGGCTGGCCGAACTTCGCGCTCTCGGCCGCGATCACGATGTCGCACATCATCGCCAGCTCGTTGCCGCCGCCGAGGGCGTAGCCGGCCACGGCCGCGATCACCGGCTTGCGGATCCTGCGGATGTGCTCCCAGTCGCGCGTGATGTAGTCGGCGCCGTAGACGTCGATGAAGTTCCAGTCCTTCATCGCGCCGATGTCGGCGCCCGCGGCGAAGGCCTTGTCGCTGCCGGTGATGACGATCGCGCCGATCGCGGCGTCGGCATCGAAGGCGTAGAGCGCCTTGCCCAGCTCCTGCATCAGCTGCGGGTTGAGCGCGTTCATCTGCTTCGGCCGGTTGAGCGTGATCAGCCCCACGCGACCGCGCGCCTCCGTGGTGATGAGCTCGTATGCCATCTTCGTCATGCTCCCTTGAGGTATTCGTCGGTCGGCTGCACTTTCGCGAACAGCCCGTTCAGCGCGGCGAGGAAGGCGCGCTGCACCTGCGCCGCCGGCACGCTCTCGCCGCCGAAGCTCTGCGCGCGCGTGGCGCAGGCATCCGAGAGCAGCGTCACCCTGTAGCCGAGGTCGGCGGCCGCGCGCACGCTCGAATCGACGCACATCTGGGTCATCATGCCGGCCACCACGAGGTTCTTCACGCCGGCCCGGTCGAGCCGCTGCTTGAGGTCGGTGGCGCGGAAGCTGTTGGGAAAGTTCTTCTCGATCACCGCCTCGCCCGCCGCCGGCGCGACGCTCGCATGGACCTCGGCGCCTTGCGTGCCGGGAATGAAGAACGTCGCCCCCGGGCGCACCGAGAGGTGGCGCACGTGGAACACGGGCAGCTTCTTCGCCCGGAACGCGGCGAGCGCGGCGCCGGCCTTCGCGCCGGCGGCGTCGGCCCCTTCGAGCTCCATCGCCCCGCCCGGAAAATAGTCGTTCTGGATGTCGATGATCACGAGCGCGGTATCGCTCATTGCGAATTCCCCTTCTTCATTTCGGACAACGGCATCACGCTCGCGTCGCGAAAGCGCTTGCGGTTCGCCTCGATTTGGGTGAGCGCGGCGGTTTCCGTCATGGTGGCGAGGCTGCGCCGCGCGAGCTCCTGGTACTGGCGCGTCGCCTCGCGCTTCCACGCCAGCTCGTCGGCGGAGAGCTCGCGCACGACCTTGCCCGGCACGCCGAGCACGAGGCTCCTCGGCGGCACCTCGAAGCCCGCTTTGACGAACGCCATCGCGCCGACGATCGAGGACTCGCCGACCACAGCGTTGTCGTTGACCACGGAGTTGATGCCGACCATCGCGTTCTTCCTCACCACGCAGCCGTGCAGCACGGCGGCGTGGCCGATGTGGCCGTCGACCTCGACCACCAGGTCGCGGTCGGGAAAGGCGTGCAGGATGCAGCAGTCCTGCACGTTCGCGCCCTGCTCGATCACGATGCGGCCGAAATCGCCGCGCAGGCAGGCGCAGGGACCGACGTACACGCCCGGGCCGACGATCACGTCGCCGATCAGTTGCGCGCTCGGATGGACGAAGGCGTCAGGATGGACGACAGGAACGATGCCGTCGATGGCGTAGACCTTGAGCATGCGGACGATTCTACTGCCCTTTGGTGTAAGCTTTCGGCCACTCTTTCGAACGAGCCGCCATGCCGCCGCCGATACTCGTTTCTGTTGAAGCGGGGGTCCAGACCATCACTCTCAACCGCCCCGAGCGGCTGAACGCGTTCAACGCCGAGATGCACGGGCTGCTGCGCGAGGCGCTCGGGCGCGCCGAGGACGACGAGGCGGTGCGCGCGGTGCTGCTCACCGGCGCCGGGCGCGGCTTCTGCGCCGGCCAGGATCTCTCCGAGCGCGACGTCGGCGCCGACGCGGCGATCGACCTGTCGGTGTCGATCGAATCGCTCTACAACCCGCTGGTGCGCCGCCTGCGCGCGCTGCCCAAGCCGATCGTGTGCGCGGTGAACGGCGTCGCCGCGGGCGCGGGCGCGAACGTGGCCCTCGCCTGCGACCTGGTGCTCGCCGCGCGCTCGGCCTCGTTCATTCAGGCTTTCGCCAGGATCGGGCTGGTGCCCGACTCGGGCGGCACCTGGGTGCTGCCGCGCCTGGTCGGCCGCGCGCGCGCCATGGGGCTTGCGCTGCTGGGCGACGCGCTCGCGGCCGAGGACGCCGAGCGCTGGGGGATGATCTGGAAGGCGGTCGACGACGACAAGCTGGCGGCCGAGGCCGCGGCGCTCGCGCGCCGCCTCGCCACGGGACCCACCGTCGACTACGGCCTGATCAAGCGCGCGCTCGACGCCGCGGAGACGAACACGCTCGACGCCCAGCTCGGCCTCGAACGCGACCTGCAGCGCAAGGCCGGCCTGACGGAGGACTTCCGCGAGGGGGTGACGGCGTTCCTGGAAAAGCGCAAGCCCGCGTTCAAGGGCAGGTGAGGGGAGGAGAAAGCATGAACGGATTTCCGCTCGAACCGGTCGAAAAGGCGCCGCTCGCGGACCTGCGCAGGCTGCAGCTGCAGCGCCTGCAATGGTCGCTGCAGCACGCCTACGACAACGTGCCGCACTACAAGAAGAAGTTCGACGAGGCGGGCGTCACGCCGCAGGACTGCCGCACGCTCGCCGACCTGGCGAAGTTCCCCTTCACCACCAAGGCCGACCTGCGCGAGACCTATCCTTTCGGCATGTTCGCGGTGCCGATGGACAAGATCGTGCGCATCCACGCCTCCTCCGGCACCACCGGCAAGCCGACCGTGGTCGGCTACACCGCCAAGGACATCGACACCTGGACCAACGTCATGGCGCGCTCGATCCGCGCCGCGGGCGCGAAGCCGGGCGAGAAGGTGCACGTGGCCTACGGCTACGGCCTGTTCACCGGGGGCCTGGGCGCGCACTACGGGGCCGAGCGCCTCGGCCTCGCGGTGATTCCGCTCGGCGGCGGCATGACCGAGCGGCAGGTGCAGCTGATCGCGGACTTCAAGCCCGAGATCATCATGGTCACGCCCTCGTACATGCTCGCGATCGCCGACGAGATGGAGCGCCAGGGCATGGATCCGAAGCAGTGCTCGCTGCGCCTGGGCATCTTCGGCGCCGAGCCCTGGACCAACGAGATGCGGAAGTCGATCGAGGAGCGACTCGCGCTCGACGCGATCGACATCTACGGCCTGTCGGAAGTGATGGGGCCCGGAGTGGCGCAGGAGTGCGTCGAGGCCAAGGACGGGCTGACGATCTGGGAGGACCACTTCTATCCCGAGGTGATCGACCCCGAGAGCGGCAAGGCACTGCCGGACGGCGAGCAGGGCGAGCTGGTGTTCACCACGCTCACCAAGGAAGGCCTGCCGGTCATCCGCTACCGCACGCGGGACCTGACGCGCCTGCTGCCTGGCACCTCGCGCACCATGCGCCGCATGGAGAAGATCACCGGTCGCTCGGACGACATGCTGATCATCCGCGGGGTCAACGTGTTCCCGTCGCAGATCGAGGAGATGATCCTCAAGCAGCCGGAGCTCAGCCCGCACTACGTACTCGAGCTCTCGAAGGACGGCCCGATGGACCACCTCACGGTGCTGGTCGAGCTCGCGCCGGGCGCCGCCGACGCGGGCTCGGCGGACAAGCTCAAGCACAACATCAAGTCCTTCATCGGCGTCACCACCGACGTCAAGGTCGTGCCGATCAGCTCGATCGAGCGCTCGATCGGCAAGGCCAAGCGCGTCGTCGACAAGCG
>CAZLUX010000082.1:4365-12277 GCA_964562815.1 uncultured Enterobacteriaceae bacterium | reverse complement strand
GAATCTCGCTATTGCAGAACGAAAAGATCGTCACTCCGGATGGCAAGACCGTCCCCGCGTCGGAATTCGCAAGGCTGCTGAAGATCACCTACACCCCCAGCATCGTCTTCTTCGACCCGCAGGGCCGCGAGGTGTTCCGCATCGAGGCCTACCTGCGCCCGTTCCACCTCGCCGGCTCGTTCGCCTACGTGTCCTCCGGGGCCTACAAGACGCAGCCCTCCTTTCAGCGCTTCCTGCAGGCCAAGGCCGAGCGCATGCGCGCGCGCGGGGAGAAAGTCGAGCTGTGGAAGTGAGCTAGCGCGGCTTGTCGCCGGCGAGCGTGATGCGGTGCATCAGGCGCCGGTGGCCGTGGTAGTCGTTGACCGGGTTGTGCAGCGCGCAGCGGTTGTCCCACAGCGCGATCGAGCCAGGCTGCCAGGCGAAGCGGCAGGTGAACTCGGGCCGGACCTGGTGGCGGAAGAGATATTCCAGCAGCGGCCGCGACTCCTCCTCGCTCCAGCCGACGAAGCGGGCGGTGTGCGCGACGTTGACGTAGAGCGCTTTCTTTCCCGTCTCGGGATGGGTGCGCACCACCGGGTGCTCGGCGTTGAGCTCCTTCTTCTCCGTCGGGCGGCCGTCTGACTTGATGCGGTCCTCGCGCGTGCGGGTGACGTCGGCGCGCGCCGAGGAGTTGACCGCGCGCAGGCCCTCGAGCGTTTTCTTCAGGCCGTCGGAGAGGCTGTCGTAGGCGAGGTACAGGTTGGCGAACTCGGTGTCGCCGCCGTAGGGCGGCAGCTCGCGCGCGAGCAGCATCGAGGCCATCGGCGGCACTTCGAGGTAGGCGGTATCGGTGTGCCAGATGCCGCCGAAGTTGACCGTCTCGTGCTCGAGCTTCTTCACCTCGATGATCTCGGGGAAGCCCTCGATGCCGCGCACGAAGGGGTACTCGACCGGCGTGCCCCAGCTCCTCGCGAACGCCATGTACTGATCGGGGGTGAGGTCCTGGTCGCGGAAGAACAGCACGAGGTGCTCGAGCCAGGCGCGGCGCAGCTCGTCGGCGACCCCGGGCGGCAGCGGCCGCGCCAGGTCGACCCCCCTCACCTCGGCGCCGAGGGCGCCGGCGATCCGCGTGACTTGAATTCCTGAGCGCATGAACCAATTATCATACGCGGCGCGAAATTCTGCAGGAGCAAGTCATGGGAGCACCCAAGGAGACCCTCGGATTCCAGGCGGAAGTGAAGCAGCTGCTGCGCCTGATGATCCATTCGCTGTACAGCAATAAGGAAATCTTCCTGCGCGAGCTGGTGAGCAACGCCTCGGATGCCTGCGACAAGCTGCGCTTCGAGGCGATCGCCCGGCCCGAGCTGCTCGAGGGCCGGGCGGAGCCTTCGATCCGGATTTCCTTCGACAAGGACGCGCGCACGATCACGGTGTCCGACGACGGCATCGGCATGTCGCGCGACGAGGCGGTCGAGCACCTGGGCACGATCGCGCGCTCGGGCACGCGCGAGTTCCTCGCCAGCCTGACCGGCGACCAGCAGAAGGACGCGCAGCTGATCGGCCAGTTCGGCGTCGGCTTCTACTCCTCGTTCATCGTTGCCGACCGGGTGACGGTGCTCACCCGCCGCGCGGGGCTGGCGGCGGCGGAGGCGGTGCGCTGGGAGAGCGACGGCGCGGGCGAGTTCAGCGTCGAGCCGGCCGAGCGCGAAGCGCCCGGCACCGACGTGACGCTGCACCTGCGCGAGGGCGAGGACGAGCTGCTCACCGACTGGAAGCTGCGCTCGATCGTCACCCGCTACTCCGACCACATCTCGCTGCCGATCAAGATGAGGAAGGACGGCGGCGAATGGGAGACGGTCAACCAGGCGAGCGCGCTCTGGGCGCGGCCCCGGAACGAGATCGCGGAGGAGCAGTACAAGGCCTTCTACAAGCACGTCTCGCACGACTTCGGCGAGCCGCTGGCCTGGACCCACAACCGGGTCGAGGGTCGCACCGAGTACACCCAGCTCCTGTACATCCCCGAGCGTGCGCCGTTCGACCTCTGGGACCGCCAGCAGCGCCACGGCGTGCGCTTGTACGTGCAGCGCGTGTTCATCATGGACGAGGCCGGCGAGCTGCTGCCGGTGTACCTGCGCTTCGTGCGCGGCGTGATCGACTCGGCCGACCTGCCGCTCAACGTCTCGCGCGAGATCCTGCAGGAGTCGCGCGACGTCAAATCGATCCGCGAAGGCTCGACCAAGCGCGTGCTCGCGCTGTTGCAGGATCTCGCCGAAAACCAAAAGGACAAGTACGCGAAGTTCTGGGCCGAGTTCGGCCAGGTGTTGAAGGAAGGCCTGGGCGAGGATCACGCTAACCGCGACGCGCTGGCGAAGCTCTTGCGCTTTGCCACCACCGCCGCCGACTCGGAGGAGCAGACCGTCTCGCTCGCCGACTACGTCGGCCGCATGAAGCCCGGGCAGGAGAAGATCTACTACGTCACCGCCGACAGCCTCGAGGCCGCGCGCTCGAGCCCGCACCTGGAGGTCTTCAGGAAGAAGGGCATCGAGGTGCTGCTGCTCGCCGACCGCGTCGACGAGTGGATGCTCGGCTTCCTCACCGAGTTCGAGGGCAAGCCGCTCGCCTCGGTCGCGCGCGGCGGGCTCGACCTCGGCGCGCTCGCCGACGAGGAGGAGAAGAAGGCCGAGGAGAAGTCCGTCGAGGCGCACAAGGAGCTCGTGCAGAAGGTCAAGGCCGCGCTCGGCGAGCGCGTGAAGGAAGTGCGCGTGACGCTGCGCCTGACCGACTCGCCCTCCTGCCTCGTCGCCGACGAGCACGACCTGAGCGGCCACTTGCAGCGCCTGCTCAAGGCCGCCGGCCAGAAGGCGCCGGCCTCGCCGCCGATCCTCGAGCTCAACCCGGAGCATCCGCTGTTCGCGCGCATGGCGGGCGACGAGGCGCGGCTTTCCGACTGGGCCAACCTGCTCTTCGACCAGGCGCTGCTCGCCGAGGGCGGCCAGCTCGACGACCCGACCGCCTTCGTCAAGCGGGTCAATCGCCTCTTGCTCGAGGAATGAGGTTCGCACCGGCACGAGAACGATCGCCAGTATGAGCGGTCACTAATGAAGCCGGCGCGCGCCGATGCGCGTCAGCGATCCGAAAACTTCGAGGAGCCTTCATGAACAAATCTTTCGCCCGCCTGTCCATCGCCGCGCTGACCGCGGCCACCGCCGCGCTGCCCTTCGCCGTGCCGGCGCGTGCCGCCGCCGGCGCGATGTCCGGCACTCATGCAAGCAAGTGCGCCGGCAAGTGCGGCGCCAGGAAGACCGCGAAGTGCGGCGCGAAGCAGAACGGGAAATCGGGCTCCGGCATGTGCGGCGGCATGAAGTAGAGGCGACGGCCGCGCGCGAGCTGCTCACCTGCTACGAGTCGCTCGCCGCGCGCCGGGCCCATCTGCTCGCGGGGCTCCTGCGCGGCCGTCGGCCGGTGCAGTGGCGACACTACCCCGCGGGCGACGCGATCGACCGCGAGACCGGGTTCCAGTACTTCTACCATTGCCACGCGCCCGGCACGCGCGCGGGCGGCCCCGAGCACGGTCATTTCCATCTCTTCCAGCGCCGCGACAGCGCGCAGCCGCCCGCGCACCTGCTCGCGATCGCGCTCACCGCGAAGGGCGTTCCGCACGCGCTGTTCACCGTGAACGAGTGGGTGGCGGGAAGCCCGCTTCCGAGCGCCCCCGCCGCGCTGCGCGCGATCGGCCGCTTCGAGGTCCGCAGCGCCGGCGATCCGCTCGTCAACCGCTGGATGTCGGCGCTGCTGCGCCTCTTCCGCCCGGAGATCGCGGAACTGCTCGCGGTCCTCCCCGAAAACAGCGACGTCGAGGTGCTCTCCTCGATCCCGATCGACGTCGACGCGCGGCTCGAAGAAATTCGACTCTGACCCCGATTACGGATCGAAGCGGTCGAGGACCTTGCCCGGCCCGGCCTCGAGCGGCAGGGTGCGGCGGCCGTCGAACACCTGCTCGCCGTTGACCCACACCCCGGCGACGCCCTTGGGGCGGCGGACCATGCGCGTGCCGCCGCCCGGCAGGTCGGCGACGCGCTCGAGCGGCGAGACGCCGACCGTCTGCGGGTCGAACAGCAGCAGGTCCGCGCCGTATCCCGGCGCGATGCGGCCGCGCCCGGGGATGCGGTACTTCTGCGCTGGGTCGCTGGTCAGGCGCCGCACGCCCTCCTCCAGCGTCAGCGTCTCGGTCTCGCGCACCCAGTGCGCGAGCAGGTGCAGGCCGAAGCCGGCGTCGCACAGGAAAATGAGGTGCGCGCCCGCGTCCGACAGGGCGATGACGCCGGCCGGGTGCTTGATGAGCGGCGCGACTCCGGCGTCGTCGTTCTGGAACAGCTTGGCCACCAGCGGCGTGTCCACCGGCAGGTCGAAGAAGTAATCGAGCGGGTCCTTGCCCGCGTCGCGAGCGAGGTCCGTCAGCGGTGCGCCCAAGGCCTCGACCTTGTCCCAGTCGCCGTAGAAGAGGATGCCCTTGCCCGGGTGCGCGAGGTTGTCGCGAAAGCGTGCGCGGAATTCCGGGTCGGCGTAGATCCCGGGCAGCTCCTCCGGCTTGGCCTGCCTGACGCGGTCGAAGGCGTCGTGCGAATAAAGGAGATAAGGGTCGCGAAGGGTGAAGTCGAACGACAGCGGCTGGCAGGTGGTGTGGATGTAGAGCTCGCGCCCGCGCGCGATCGCCGCGGCGCACTTGCGGTAGTAGCTCATCGCGCGCCCAGGGTCGGCGCGGTTGTGCATCGTCAGCACCGTGACCATGAACGCCGGCCGCCCCGTCTCGGCCGCGATCGCCTCCATGTACTCAGGCGTCGCGCGCGAGCCGGTGGCCATCACGAGCACGCCGCGCCCGGCGTCGCCGAGCGCGCCGGCGAGCGCCGTCAGCTCGTTATCGGTCGCGATGGTCGAGGGCATCGGCCGCCCGCCCCAGCCGCTGTGGTTGGGCGAGAACGACGAGGCGAAGCCGATCGCGCCGGCATCGAGCGCCTCGCGCACCAGCGCGCGCATCAGCGCGATCTCGTCTGCGCTCGCCGCCGAGCGGGTCGAGGCCTCCTCGCCCATCACGGCGGTGCGAATGGTCGAGTGCTGCGCCAGCACCGCGACGTTGGCGTAGGGCTTCGCCCGGCGCAGCTGCGCCAGGTACTCGGCGAAGGTCTCGAACTCCCAGCGCGTGCCCGCGAGCAGCGCCTCGAGGTCCATGCCCTCGACCACCGAGAGGTTGCGCACCATCGTCTCGCGCATCGGCGCCGGGCACGGCGCGATGCCGAAGCCGCAGTTGCCGAGCACCGCGGTGGTCACGCCGAGCGAGGGCGAAGGCGAAAGCGTCGGGTCCCAGGTCGCCTGGGCGTCGTAGTGCGTGTGCACGTCGACGATGCCGGGCATCAGGGCGAGGCCGCCGGCATCGAGGCTGCGCCGCGCGCCCTCCTTCACCCGGCCCACCGCGGCGATGCGCCCGCCCGCCACCGCGACGTCGGCGCAGCGCCCGGCCGCGCCCGTGCCGTCGTAGAGCGTGGCGCCGCGGATGATCAAGTCGTGCATCGTCCGGCAAGGTTACCGCAGCTCGCCCCGGACCCGCATCCACCAGGCGCTCGCCGCGAGCCCCGCCGCGCACGCGGCCACCGGAACGAAGGCGAGCGCGGGCCGGCCGGTGAGGTCCCAGGCGGCGCCGCTCAGGATCGCGAGGAGCACTGCGGCGCCGTAGCTCAGCGCGAAGGTCCCCGCGGCGGTGGGCGCGACGTCCTCGGGCTCGCACAACAATGCCGGCAGGGTCAGCCCGATGATGAGCGCGGACGCATCCGAGAAGCCGAGCAGCGCCGCCCACCACGGCGTCGCCGCGCCGACATCGAAGACCAGGCCGCCCACTGCGACGAGCGACACGATCCCCGAGGCGACGTACGGCCAGGCGCGCCGCTCGATCCTCCCCGCCACGGCGAGCAGCAGGAGCGAGGCGGGAATCTGGCCGAAGTTGAGCCCGGTGAGCGCGGCGCTGATGAGGTCGGGCCGGCCGGCGCTCTTGAGATAGATCGGGAGGAACGAATTGCTGCTGAAGTAGATCGCGTTGACGCAGCAGAAGAGCGCGCCGAGCTGCCAAACCAGGGGATGGCGCCAGTCGGGCAGCCATCCCGCGCGCGGCAGCGAAGCGGCGGCCCTGCGCGCCGGCGGGCGCGGCGCGTAGAGCGCGACCAAAGCGGCGATCGCCGCCACCGGCAGCGACCACGCGACCAGCGCCGTGCGCCAGCCCCCTCCCAGCCACGGCAGCAGGATGGGGAGCGTCAGCATGACCGGCAGCACCTCGCTCACCAGCAAACCGTTGGTGTAGATCGCGGTGCCGAGGCCGACGTGCCGCGGCAGCCAGAGCCGCACCGCGCTCGGCATGATCGGCTGCATGATCGCCACGCCGGTCGACATGACGATGGTGGTCGCGAGGAGCATCGCGTAGCTGCCGCTCAGTCCGCGCAGCGCGGAGCCGGCGGCGACGATCGCGAGGCCGCCGACCAGCGCGCCCTTCACGCCCAGGCGCGCGACGAGCAGCGAGCCGAGCAGCGCGGCGACCGCGAACAGCGCGGGCGGAATGCTGCCGAGCAGGCCGACCTGCGTCGCGTTGAGCCCGAAGTCGCCGCGGATGAGCGTGATGACCGGCGGCACCGCCAGGATCGTCAGGCGCAGGCCGCCGCCGGCGAGCCAGAGCAGCGCCGCCGCGCGCCACGTGCGCTCCCGCACGTGTTCAGTCACCGGTGGGGGAAATGCGGAACTCGAGCACGTTCGGCGCGTGCAGCAGGGCCTCGGACAGCTTGCGCATATTGTCCGGCGCGAGGGTCCGGATCATCATGCGGTATTCGAAGTGCCGGCTCTCGTCGACCAGGCGGTAGCTCAGATTGGCGATGGTGAAGCCGTGGCCGACGACCATCCGGCGCAGCTCGGCCTCGGGCATGGCCGAGTCGTGCGTGAAGCGCAGCGTGAACTGGGCGTACGACTCGGTCGGCATCCGGCTCTCGAGCCAGCGGAACATCGACAGGGTGCCGAGCGTCAGTCCGGCCGCCAGCGCGGCGGGGTAGTAGAAGCCCACGCCGACCAGCACCCCGATCGCGGCGGTGACCCAGATCGAGGCGGCGGTCGTCAGCCCGCGCACCGACAGCCCTTCCTTCATGATCACGCCGGCGCCGAGAAAGCCGATTCCGGTCATGATGCCCTGCGCCATCCGGGTCGGGTCGACCGTGACGCGGCCCGCGCCGTGCGGCACGAACCACTGCCCCTCGTAGACGGTGACCAGCATCAGCAGCGCCGAGCCGAGGCAGACCAGCACGTGGGTGCGAAACCCGGCCGGCCGGCCGTGGAAGCTGCGCTCGAGCCCCACCATGCCGCCGAACGCCAGCGCGATCAGCAGCCGCAGCGTGATTTCAGGATAGTCGCCCATACGGCCGAGTTTACGCTCGGCCGCGCGTCGCGTCGCAGCCTAGGCGGCGTCGTGTTCCAGATCCGGCCGGCCGCGGATCGGCCAGCTCGGGTTGCGCAGCTTGAAGCGCGGGCGCGCGCCCTCGACGTCCTCGCGTGCGGCAAGCAGCGCGCGCAAGGTGCCGACGTCGCGCCAGTAGGCGGGCTCCTCGTAGGGACGGACGCCGGGCAGCACATTCTCGGCGAGGTCGTAGGCGAACACGCGGTAGCGCCCCGGCAGGTACGGCAGGACGTCGTGGCCGAAGTCCTTGCCGCCGCGCCGCTGCATCTCGCCCAGCGCCCGCACCAGCACGCCGGGATCGAACAGGTAGTTTCCCATCGACGCGTAGGCGCGGTCCGGGTGATCGGGCAGCGGCCGCGGCCGCCGCGGCTTTTCCTGGAATTGCAGCACCCGGCCTTCGCTGCCAGTTACGATCACCCCGAAGGCCCGGGCGCTCTCGATCGGCACCGCCAC
>CAZLUX010000082.1:0-4265 GCA_964562815.1 uncultured Enterobacteriaceae bacterium | reverse complement strand
AGAATTGACCAGGTTGCTGAGGACGAAATCGATCAGCCGATAGCCGCCCGCAAAACCCAGCGCGGGCTTGGCGCGCTCAAGCGTCAGCGGCCGCAGGCGCGAGCCTTCGCCGCCTGCGAGGACGAAACCGAGAATCCTCTCCGAGGCCACCGGATGCCCTCCCTTCCGATTGAATCGTAGACCTGCGCCGGGGAGGCAAGTTCACGGACACTTGATCGAAGGTAAGGGCGCGACGATTCGATTCCGACTAAAGCTGGAAGCCGAGCCAGAGCAGCAGCCCCTCGGCCACGTCGCGCACCAGTCCCGGCGGGTGCGGCCGGTATGCGCTGCATGCGTCGCGCTGGCGCGCGATCCATTGCGCGAAGCGCTCGATGGCGGCCGGATCGTAGAACGCGATCATCAGCTCGTAGTTGAGGAACAGGCTGCGCTCGTCCAGGTTGGCCGATCCGGCGAGCGCCAGCTCGTCGTCGATCACCACCGCCTTGGCATGGATCATGCGCGGCAGAAACCAGATTCGTACCCCGGCCGCGGCGAGCTCACGCAATGCGCGATGGCGCGCCATGTCGGCCAGCAAGTGGTTCGACTTCGCTGGCATCACCAGGTCGACTGCCACCCCGCGCCGCGCCGCGAGCGCGAGCGACAACAGCAGGGTCGAGTTGGGCACGAAATACGGGGTGACCGCCAGGATTCGGCGTCGCGCGGCGAAGAAGCCCGAAACGAGAAAGGTGTAGACCGTGTCGTCGGCCTGGTCGGGGCCGCTCGCGATGAGCTGCCCCCGCGGCGCATGCGCCTCGGGCTCCGCCGCGGGCGTCGCCTCGGGCGCGGGGCGCTCGGTGGCGAAGTCCCAGTCCTGCTCGAAGCGCTGCTGCGCCTGCGCGGCCAGCGGCCCGCGCAGATCGAAGCTCAGATCGATCCAGGGGCTCGTCTTGCGTACCGGCGCCGCGCGGTCATCGAAATATTCCCGCGCCAGGTTCCTGCCCCCGCACCACAGCCAGTCTCCGTCCGCGAGCGCCATCTTGCGGTGATTGCGCAGGTTGGTGCGCCCCCGTAGCGTCGAGCGCAGGGGCGGCACGAACAGCGCCGTGCGCACCCCGGCCCCTCTCAGGCGCCGGAAGTCCGGCAGGCCCGAAAGGTAGGCGCCAATGCCGTCCACCAGCAGGCGCACCCGCACACCGTCGCGCGCGCGGCGCTCGAGGCGCTCGGCAATCTCGCTCCCGATCGCGTCCTTGCCGAACACGAAAGTGCAGATATCGAGCGTGCGCACCGCGCCTTCGATCAGCTCGAACAGCGCCTGCAGTGCCTGCGTACCGTCCTGGTGGATGTTCAGCTGCCGGTACGAGGCTGCGCCCGGCAGCGACATCGCGGCGGCGAGCTTGCGCAGGTGCACCTCGGGCGCATCCGGGTCGCCGGAAACGAGCGCCGGACGCAGCTGAGGTCCGGCAGGCTGGCGCGGGTCCGCGATCTTGCGCGTGCCGAACATTATGTACAGCGGCAGCGCGACGTAGGGCAGCAGCGCCAGCGCGACCACCCACGCGATGGCAGCCGACGGGCGCCGGCGCTGGCGCAGCGTGCGCGAGCCCACCACGTAGATCGCCAGGCCAAGCACGGCCAGCGCGCCTTGCAGCGTCAGCCAGTGGCGCGCGATCAGCTCGGTCACCATCCGGGACTCGTCGCCGCCCGACGCTCAGCGCGTGGCGCGCGCCTCGATAAGCTCGCGCAGCGCCGCGGGAAGGATTCCGCGCAGCTTTGCCGACCACTCCGCCTCGCGCCGCTGCCAGAGCACGCCGAGCCAGATGATTCCCAGCCCGATCAGCGTGAGCGCGAAGGGGAACACCAGGCTGTCGCGGAACACGCGCCAGGACAGGTGGCCGAGGTAGCCGGCGATGCCCAGCCCGCCGAACACCGCGAATACCCGCCGCCCCAGCACCGCCCCGATGAGCACCATCAGCACGTTGATGCCGCAGTAGGCGAGCTTGCCGAGCTCGCTGCCGGAGTCGATCAGCGACAGGCCGCCCCAGAAGGCGAGCACCCCGAACAGGTAGAGCCAGAACGCGTAGTCGCGCGAAAAGCGCGAGCGAACGTCGACCCAGAACGCGAGCAGCAGGGTGGCGAGCCCGAACCAGAGCGAGATGAACTTGCGGATCTCCAAATCGTAGACCGGGGCGCCGAACAGGATCGGCACGAGGTCCATGCTCATGTACCAGAGCGTGACCGCGATCGGCATCAGCATGAACGGGAAGCGGTAGCGCCACAGCAGGATCGCGCCCGCGGCGAGCGTGCCGAATTCCATCATCAGCCAGCGGCCGTCGATGTAGACGTGGAAGTCGCGGTAGGCCTTGGCGGCGTCCCAGTAGCCGAGCGCCATCTGGGCGAAGAAGATCGCCAGCGGCACCATCACCACCGCGAGCGTGGCCATGATGCCGGCCGGGATCGAGAGCCGCTTGCGCTCGAGGAACCAGTGGGTGAGCGCGAGGAAGAGCACGAGGTAACAGATCGCGGTGAGAAACCCGCCCCAGCCGCCAAGCGAGTTCCAGCCGAGCGTCATGAAGAGCGACATCGCCCCGATCGCGATCATGCCGCCGAGGTAGTAGAGCACGTGCACCATCGTGAAGCGCGGGCGCTCGTGCTCCTCGTGCGGCGACTGCTCGATGAAGTGGAGCAGCTCTCCCGCCTGCTCGGCGCTCAGGATCCCTTTCAGGACTGCTTCGTGCAGCCTCCGGCGATCGTTGGCGTCCATCGCTAGCGGGCGGAGAAGACCTGTTCCCAGTCCACGCGCGGATCGGGGGTGCGTGCGAGCGCCTCGCGCACCGACCCCGCGTGCGCCTGCTCCTCCCGCACCATGCCGGCCGCGAGCTCGCGCAGGCGCGGGTCGCCCGCCCGCTCCAGCACCTGCTCGAAGAAAGCCTGCGCGCGCAGCTCCGCCGCGAGCGCGATCTCGAGCGCGTCGTGCAGCGTCATCAGCTGGAACACGAGGTCGTGGGCCGCGGTCTCGGGCGCGGCGGCATCGAGCCAGGCATACTGTTGCGGCGCGATCGCGGGCAGCGCCATGCCCTGGCACTCGCGCTCGAGCGCCGCCGCGTGCTCGCTTTCGAAGCGCGCCAGCTGGGCGAACAGCCCCGCCACCGCGTCGTTGCCCTCGTCGCCCAGGCGGGCGGCGAACTCCTCGTAGCGTGCCGCCGCCTCGCGCTCGAGCGCGAGGGCGTGGGCGTACAACGCCGCAACCCCACCGCCGATTTCGGCCAGCTCCCCCACTGCCCCCCCGCTTCAGCCGCTACAGGCTCAACTCATACCCCGAAGCCTGCAGCGCGTCTTGACCGGCGTCAATCGGGCTGCGTTTCCGCGTGCAGCGGCCGCTGGCTCACTCCGGCGCCGTACAGCATTTCCCAGTCCAAGCGCGGGTCCGGCTCCTCCTGCAGCGCGCGCTCGATGTCGGCGAGGCGACGGTGCTCCTCCAGCGCGAGCTCCATCGCCAGCTTGGCCGCGCCCGCGTCCGGCATGCGGTCGGCCGCCACCAGAAAGAACTCCTCCGCGCGCCGCTCCGCGGCGCAGGCGAGCGCGAGCGCGTCGCGCGGGGTCTGCGGCATGAGCGGAAAGCAGATTTCGAGAGAAGCCGGCGACGAGGTGAAGAACCAGGCGTACTGCCAGGGCGAGATTTCCGGCAGCGCGAAGCCGGCGGCGCTGCGCTCGAGGGCGTGAATGTGCTCGCGCTCGATCTTCTCCAGCTCGCGGAACACCCGCTCGACGCGCTCGACACCAAGGTCGTGCATCCAGTCGGCGAGTTGGCAGTAGCGCGACAGCGCCTCGCGCTCGATCGCAAGCGCGTGGGCGAACAATTCGACTGCACAGGCGGGGATCAGCGGCTGGGCCATGGGACTCTCCTTTCGAGGGAACGACGAAGAGATCGACTGGCCGCCGACCCTAGCGTTGCATCCTTAAACCATCATTAACCTCGTTCGACGAAAGCTTGCGCGCTGTCGCTTCATCACGACTCACGCAACTGCGATCAGCCAGGCACCCCAGGCGATGAGCACCACGCCCGTCGCGCGGTCGAACGCCCGACCCAGCGGGAGCAGACGCTCCACGAGCACGTAGGCAGAGATCGCCAACGCCCAGGCGAAGCTCATCGCGCCGGCGACGAACAGCACCAGCATCAGCATCCCGCAGCAGCCGACGCACCAGGCTGCGTAGCGCAGCCCCATGCCGGACGCGCCCGCCAGGCCGTCGCGCCACTCGTTCATCATGAAGCCGAGCGGCGAGCGGCAGCG
>CAZLUX010000081.1:3729-12368 GCA_964562815.1 uncultured Enterobacteriaceae bacterium | reverse complement strand
ATGGCCCTTTGTATTCGCTCTCCTTCTTTGCGAGTGGACGAGGGCGGTATACGAAGTACTCGGACGTAGATATGACGGATGAACTGGAAGTTAAGGAATTGAGTGCGTCGAGCCCAGAAGAAGCGCTTGAGCTGTGGCAGCATTTGATCAAGGGGCAGTATGAAAAGCTCTAACATTCGGCTCCAGGTCGACCCGCAAAAGCGGCGCGGCTTTGGTGTTCTTTCTTGGGTTCGGTATGCCGCTTTTGCGGGCGGCTGAGCCGAGCGTTAGACGGACGTGGACAACGTGCATTGTCCAATAGACAAACACGACTTAATTGAATACGCCGATGGTGGGCAACCTATTTGGCGATGCAATATTTGTTCGGGCGCATTTGTGCATGCAAACGCGGTGGTGGATGGGGCGCGCGCGGAGTCACCAAAAGAACGCCCATTCTGGGATACAGAAGTCAGTTGTCCGACTGATTCCGCAAAGATGTTCGCTTTCAGTTATAGAGACGTAACCGTACATGTTTGTGCTTCTTGTCGAGGAGTTTGGTTAGACGGCGGCGAGATCGAGAAGGTGTTGGGACACACACTGCCTGGAGACTCGACAATCGATTCCGCTGCGATCTGTCACATGCTCGCGACATTCATTGTGGACGTTCTTAGAGTTTGCGCGTGATATCACAAGGGCAGTTGAGTCCGTCTAACCCCACGCCCCACATGGACGCGGAACCTCATTCGTTAAAGTGGACACCTCGACCTAACGGTTGAGGGGGGTTCAGGTCGCCGCACGGCCGGGCTCAAAATGGCGGCCGTGAAACCCGCGCGAAATTAGCTTACACTCCGGTCAGCCTTGATTTCGTCACCACGTCGAAACGACCTGGGAGTACAGTCCGGCTCATAGAAGAACATCGACGCCCCGCTCTGGCCTTTCGCCGGCTTCACGGGTGAGAAGACTGCGGCCTGCAAGCGGGATCCCCAACCGCTTCAACGGTTCAGGAGGAGGCAGCGATGCAATTCAAGATCGACCCGAGCAACCTCGGCTGGTGGTTCTGGCTCGCCACCATTTTCATCATTCTGTTGGCGCTGACCGGCTGGACCGCGGCCTTCTATCTCGCCATTTCCCTCAGCCTCGTCCACGCTCTCTTCTTCCTCGAAGAAAGCAAGAACGTCAGGGACTTCGAGACCCAGCTGCGTCTCATCTTCTTCGTCCTCACGCTGTTCGGCATCGTTCCGGGGGTACGCGCCGTCGTCTTCCTGCTCCTGCTCGCCGAAACGGTGCTGATTACCTTCTTCGGCCAGAGCTACCTCGCGCGCGGGTTGAAGCGGATGCCGTGGAACCAGGAGCACGCGATCGAATAGCGCGATCGCGGGCGGATGGCGACGCGCAAGGGAAAGCGCTGGACGCAGAAGGTGACCGAGGAGAGCAACGCCCTCGATCTCGAGGCCGGAGTGTTCGCGCTGAAGGATCCGCGCAGGATCGCGCGCTCGCTCAAGCGCTCGGCGGAGCGGAGCAATCGGCGCAAGGCTCCGCCTTTCCGCTCGGCGATGTCGATGCTGGTCTTCTATATCAACCGCGCGGGCGCTAACCTGTCGGGGGCGCAGCGGCGGCGGTTGGACGCCGCCAAGGACGAGCTGCGCGCGCTGTACGGCAAGCCCCGGCAAGGGCGCAAAGGGAGAACGGGATGATCGATAGCTTGGAAGCGCTGCGCGGGCTGTACGCCGAGCCGAGGGGCCGCTCGCTGACGAAGCAGCTCGACCGGCTGGACGTGCATTGCAGGCGCTTCGTCTCGTTGTCGCCGTTCGTGGTGGTGGCGACCGCCGGCGCGGAGGGCAGGATGGACTGCTCGCCGCGCGGCGGCGAGCCGGGGTTCGTCAAGGCGGCGGACGAGCGAGCCCTTCTGCTTCCGGACGCGCCGGGCAACAACCGGCTCGATTCGATGACGAACGTTCTCGCCACGGGGCGGATCGGGCTGCTGTTCATGATTCCCGGCGTCGACGAGACGCTGCGGGTGAACGGGCGCGCGCGGCTGGCGGACGAGGCGGACCGGCTCGCGCACTTCGCCGGCGCAGCGCGCGCGCCCAAGCTCGCATTCGAGGTGGCGGTCGAGGAAGCCTATCTGCATTGCGCCAAGGCGCTGATGCGATCGAGGCTTTGGGCGGCCGAGAGCAGGATGGAGCGCTCGGTGCTGCCGACGATGGGACGGATGCTGAACGACCAGACCGGGACGGCCGGCCCCGCGGAAACGCAGGAGGAGATGGTCGCCCGCTACCTGCCCGACCTGTAGCCGCGCCCGCTGTCGCGGGCCCGCGAATCACCTGTAACGGCCCGGGTTCTGACGTCACTACGGTTCGTGCGGTCGATGAACTCGACTTGCGAACGAACCAAAGCTGTCTTCCGCCTGACAAAAGGACCCCTGCATGCCAAACGCCTCCGCCTTCGTACTGACCGCGCTGATCGCCTGGACGCTGTTCCTGCTGATCCTGATGGAGGTGCTGCGAACGGGCTACCTGTTCGCCGGCAAGGTCGCCGCGAACGAGTTCAAGCCGGACAACTCGAATCTTCCGCCGTACATGCAGCGCCTGGCGCGGGCTCACGCCAATTGCGTCGAGGGCTTCCCGATCGTCGGCGGGCTGCTGGTGGTGGCGCTGCTGACGCATCGGACCGGGGTCACGGACGCGCTCGCCCCGCTCCTGCTCGCCGCCCGGCTGCTCCAGTCCTCGATCCACGCGGTCTCGACCAACGTGCTCGCCTCGTGGTTGCGGTTCATCGCGTTCGCGGTGCAGATGGCGATCGCCGTATATTGGCTGTTCGGACTGCTCGCGCAATAGCCATCCGCCGGCGGGCGGGGAGGTGTACCCTCAGCGTTCCTGAGCAGAGGAGGAAGCGGAGATGAAACTCGACGTCAGGGCATTCGCGATCACCTGCTCGCTGATCTGGGGCTTCGGGCTGTTCTTCCTCACCTGGTGGATCATCATGTTCGACGGTCCGACCGGCGAGGTGACGCTGATCGGGAGGCTGTACCGCGGCTACAGCATCTCGCCGACGGGCAGCGTGATCGGGCTGCTGTGGGCGCTGCTCGACGGCTTCGTCGGCGGCGCGATCTTCGCCTGGCTCTACAACCGGATCGCGGCAAAGTCCGCGCCGGCGCGCAATTAGTCACGTCCGCCCGCGGGCGGAGGCCGGCGGCGGTGTAATCTTCCGGTCGGAGTTCGACCGGGGGAGAAGAATGCGGCGCGCCTGGCCGCTGGGGGTGCAGCTCAATCTGCTGCTGCTGCTGATCATCGTGCCGTTCCTCGGCGCGGTGGCCTATCAGTACAGATCCGATGTGGCGCAAGCGCGAGAGAGCGCTCGCGAGCAGCTGCGGCTGATCGCGCGGGCGATGGCCGCCGACGCGAACTCGGACCTCGCGCACGTGCAGGATCTGCTCGCGTCGATGGCGCGCCGCCCGCTGATCCGGGCGGTCGACGCCTCGCGCTGCGACCCTTTCCTCGAGCAGTTCGCGCAACTCCATTCCGACTGGTCCAACGTCGGCGTCGTGGATCGCGCGGGCCGGCTGGTTTGCAGCATCGAGCCCTCCCACGGCAAGGGCCTGTACCCGGTCGCCAACCGCGGCCTGTTCTTCGACGAGGTCCTGCGCACCGGCCGGCCGGTCGTCAGCCGGCCCTTCGTCGGCCCACTGACCGGGAAGTGGGTGGTGATCCTGGCACAGCCGATCCACGGCGACGACGGCGCGCTGCGGGGCATGCTGGTTGCGGCCCTGCAACTGGAAAAGCTGCGTCTGCCGAGCACCGGGCTGGGCCTCGAGCGCGGCGACACGGTCGAAGTGTTCGATCGCTCGGGCGCCGGGATCACGCGCTCGGCGAATTCCGGGGAGTGGGTCGCAAAGCCGATCGCCGGCACGAGCCCGGCGATCGAGGCGATCCGAAAGCAGGCCGCCAGCGACGGCGCCATCGACGCACGAGGGCCCGACGGCATCGAAGCCGAATACGGTTACGCCACGATCGAGCGCAGCGGCTGGCAGGTCGCGGTCGGCAGGCCGCTCGCTACAGTGGACGCGCAGGCGAACGCGACCGGATGGCGGCGCGCCGCGCTCGGCCTGCTGGTGGCCGCCGCGACGCTTGCCGGCGGCCTGTTCTTCTCGGTGCGCATGCGCCGATCGATCGGCCGCGTGACCGACGCGGTGGACGCCATCCGGCGCGGCGACTTCAAAGTGCGCCTGCCGCTGGAAGGACCGGCCGAGATCGCCCGCCTGGCGGCCGGGTTCAACCGCATGCTCGACATCCGGATCCGGGCGGTGGGCGAGCTGCGCAAGGCGAACCGCACCCTCGGCATGATGAGCCAGTGCAACAAGGCGATGATCCGGGCGCGCAGCGAGCAGGAGCTGCTCGAGACGATGTGCAGGATCGCGGTCGACCTCGGCGGCTACAGCCTGGCGTGGGTCGGCTACGCGGAAGAAGGCCCGGACAGGCGGGTGCGCGAAGTCGCCCACGCCGGTCCGGACGGCGGCTACCTGAGCGGGATCACGGTGAGCTGGGGCGACGATGACACCGGCCTCGGGCCGGCCGGACGCGCGATCCGCGAGCGCGAGCCCATCATCGTCCCCGACACCGCCACCGACCCGGGCTTCGCGCCCTGGCGGGAGGCGGCGAACGCCTACGAGTTCCGATCCTGCGCCTGCTTCCCGCTGCTCGCGGGCGGACGGGCGCTCGGCGCGCTCAACCTGTACTCGCGCGAGCGCGACGCCTTCGGCGAGGAGAACGCCGGCCTGCTGCGAGAGCTCGCCGACGACCTCGCCTACGGCATCCACGCGCTGCGCGCCGAGTCCGACCGCACGCGCATGATGGCCGAGCAGGGCATCCTGCTCGACAGCGCGGCGGTCGGCATCGCCTTCATCAAGGAAAACCGGGTCGTGCGCAGCAACCGGGGCTACGCCGCGATGTTCGGCTACGGCCGCGACGAGATCGCCGGCGTGCCGACCCGCGAGCTGCACGTTTCGGGCGAGGCCTTCGACGCCGCCGCCGCGGAGGTGCAGAGCCGCGTCGCCGAGACCGGCCGCTATACCGGCGAGCGCGAGTATCGACGCCGCGACGGCAGCCTGTTCTGGGTCTCCTACGAGATCACGCCGCTCGATCCCGCGGACGTCGACCACGGGGTGGTCTGGACCGGCTACGACATCACGCAGGCGCGGCAGGCGCAAAGCGCGCTGCGCGAAAGCGAGGCGCGCCTGCGCCTCACCCTCGAGGCGACCCGGGTCGGGATCTGGGACTGGGACCTGCGCAGCGGCGAATGGCAGGCCAGCCCGACCTATTTCACGATGCTGGGCTACGAGCCCGACGCCGGGCCCCAGAAGCGAGACCTCTGGGCGGAGCGCCGGCATCCCGAGGACCGCGACCTGGTGCACGACGCCTTCGACGCGGTGCGCGGCCTGGGCCGCAAGGACTTCGACGTCGAGTTCCGAGTGCGCCACGCGGACGGCTCCTGGCGCTGGGTGAACACGAGCGGCAGGTCGGTCGAGTTCGACTACCGCGGGCGCGCGGTGCGCATGCTGGGGCTGCAGATCGACGTCACCGACCGCAAGGAGGCCGAGCTCGCGCTCGCTCAGAGCGAGGAGCTGCTGCGCCAGCTTGCGGGCAACATTCCCGAGGCGTTCTGGGTGCGCGAGGCGAACTCGGAGCGCATCCTCTACGCCAGCCCGGGCTGGCAGACGATCAGCGGCAGGCCGCCGCTCACCAGCCTGCAGGAGATCTGGGACATCGTGCACGAGGAAGACCGCGAGCGCGTGCAAGCCGAGGTGCGCGCGGCCCCGGCCGGCGGCCTCGATCACGAGTACCGTTTCCTGCGCGCCGACGGCGAGTTGCGCTGGCTGCGGGTGCGCAGCTTTCCGATCCGCGACGCCGGCGGCAACGTCACGCGGATCGCCGTGGTGGCCGAGGACGTGACCGACAAGAAGACGGGCGAAGAGCGCCTGCTTCAGCTCGCGCACTACGATCACCTGACCGACCTGCCCAACCGCGCCCACTTCACGCAGGCGCTCGAGCGCACCCTCGCGCAGGCGCGCAGGAGCCACTGGATCGTCGGCGTGCTGTTCATCGACCTGGACCGCTTCAAGGGGGTGAACGACACCCTCGGTCACGCCGTGGGCGACGAGCTGCTGCAGCAGGTCGCGAACAGGCTGCTGCAGTGCGTGCGCGTGCGCGACGTGGTGGGGCGCCTCGGCGGCGACGAATACGCGCTGCTCCTGCCCGCCCTCGAGCAGCCCGAGCACGCCGGCGCCGTCGCGGCCAAGATCCTGGCGGCGTTCGGCCGGCCGTTCGACGTCGGCGGGCGCGAGCTGTTCGTCACCCCGAGCATCGGCATCACCCTGTTCCCCGCCGACGGCGGGGAGGCCGGAGAGCTGCTGCGCAACGCCGACGCCGCGATGTACCGCGCCAAGGAGGACGGGCGCAACGCCTACCGCTACTACACCGCGCAGATGAACCGGCTCGCGGCCGAGAAGCTCGAGCTCGAGGGGCTGCTGCGCCGCGCGCTCGAGCGCGGCGAGTTCCTGCTGCACTACCAGCCCAAGCTCGAGCTCGCGTCGGGCCGGGTCAGCGGACTCGAAGCGCTGCTGCGCTGGCAGCGGCCCGGGGTCGGGCTGGTCCCGCCCGGCGAGTTCATCCCCTTGCTCGAGGAAACCGGGTTGATCGTTCCGGTGGGCGACTGGGTGCTCGACGAAGCCTGCCGCCAGCTCGAGGCCTGGCAGGCCGAGGGGACGACTCCGCTGCCGATGGCGATCAACCTCTCGCCGCGCCAGTTCCGCGAGAAGGACCTGCCTGCGCGCATCGAGCGTGCCGCGCGCGAGCACGCGGTCGCGCCCGGGCAGCTCGAGCTCGAGATCACCGAATCCGCGCTGATGTCGAACGACGCCGACGTCGTCGCGGCGCTCGGCGCGTTGCGGGCGGCGGGCATGGGCATCGCGCTGGACGACTTCGGCACCGGCTACTCGAGCCTGAGCTACCTCAAGCGCTTCCCGATCACCGCGGTGAAGCTCGACCAGAGCTTCGTGCGCGGCGTGCCGGCCGACGCCAACGACGCCGCGATCGCGCTCTCGGTGATAGGCATCGGCCGCAACCTCGGCCTCAAAGTCATCGCCGAGGGCGTCGAGAGCGAAGAACAGCTCGAGTTCCTGCGCGCCAACGGCTGCGACGAGGCGCAGGGCTACCTGATCGCCCGCCCCGCCGGCGCGGCGGAAACCGCGAAGTTCATGCGCCAGGGCACGGTTCAGGATTAGCATAGACTTCCAGAATGACGAACTCGACCGGCATCGCCCCCAGCGCCGACCGCGCCTACTTCGCCGCCTTCCTCGACCTGCGCGGCAAGCCGGGCGTGGTCGTCGGCGGCGGGCCGCTGGCGGCGTTGAAGGCCGAAGCGCTGCTGCGCTCCGGCGTGCGGCTGACGGTGGTCGCGCCCGAGCTGTGCCCGCGCCTGTCCGAGCTGACGCTGGTCGGCGCGCTGCGCCACGAGGCCAAGCGCTTCCAGCCGGGCGACCTGGTCGGCGCGGAGATCGTGATCGCCGCCACCGACGACCCGTCGGTGAACGAGTCGGTCTCGAACGCCGCCAAGGCGCTGCACGTGCCGGTCAACGTCGCCGACAACGCCCAGCTGTCGACCTTCATCATGCCGTCGGTGCTCGACCGGCCGCCCATGCAGATCGCGATCTCGACCGCGGGCGCCTCGCCCGTGCTCGCGCGCAAGCTGCGCACGATGATCGAAGCGCTGGTGCCGTTCGCCTTCGGCCGTCTGGCCGCGCTCGCGGCGCGGTTTCGAGCCGCCTCGAAGCGCCGCTACCCGGATCCCGAGTCGCGGCGCCGCTTCTGGGAGGACGTGATGGACGGGCCGGTCGGCGAGATGGTCCTCTCCGGGCGCGAGGCGCAGGCCGCCGACGCGCTGCAAAGGATGCTCGGCGAGGGCGAGACCGCCGAAGCCCCGAAGGGGATGGTCTACCTCGTCGGCGGCGGGCCGGGCAATCCCGACCTTCTCACGCTGCGCGCGCTGCACGTCATGCAGCGCGCCGACGTCGTGCTGTACGACCATCTCGTCGCGCCGGCGATCGTGAACCTCGCGCGGCGCGACGCCGAGCGCATCTACGTCGGCAAGCAAAGGGACTGGCATGCCCTGCGCCAGGAAGAGATCAACGCCTTGATGGTGGAGCTCGCCCGGCAGGGCAAGCGCGTGCTTCGCCTCAAGGGGGGCGACCCCTACATCTTCGGTCGCGGCGGCGAAGAAATCGAGACCCTGGCCGCGAACGGAATCGAGTTCGAGGTCGTGCCCGGCATCACCGCCGCGAGCGGAAGCGCGACCTATGCCGGCATCCCGCTGACCCACCGCGACTATGCGCAGTCCTGCGTGTTCGTGACCGGACACCTGAAGGACGGCAGCCTGGACCTCAACTGGGACGTCCTCGCGCGGCCGAAGCAGACGGTGGTGATCTACATGGGCGTGCGCGGCCTGCCGCAGCTATGCGAGCGCTTGATCGCCCACGGCCTGCCCGCGAGCACGCCGGCCGCGATCGTGGAGCACGCCACCCTGCCGCGCCAGCGCGTGGTCGCCGGCACGCTCGAGACGCTGCCCGCGCTCGCGGCGCGCGAGAACCTGCGCCCGCCTGCGATGAC
>CAZLUX010000081.1:0-3629 GCA_964562815.1 uncultured Enterobacteriaceae bacterium | reverse complement strand
GAGACCATGATCGCGCGCACCCGGTTGAAGTCGAACTGGCGCGCCGCCTCGCCCGTATAGACCGCCTCCTCCCCCTTCTCGATGCGGGCCTGGAGCTGGACCGCGCGCGCGGTGCGGCTCAGGACGTAGACGACCACGTGCGGACCGCGTCCCGGCTCGGCGCGCACCGACCTGATCACGCCCGCCCACCACACGCCGTCCTGCGCCGAGATGCAGACGAGGTCGCCGCAGCGCGCCCACTCGGCGCCGCCCTTGGGCGCATCGGCGCCGAACTCGTTGCCGCCGGCGTCGCACAGGGCCCAGGTCTCCGGGTCCTGCCCCGCTGCCTCGCCGTCCTCGACCAGCGACAGCTCGAGCCCGCTCGCGCTCGAGCTGGAAAGCTGCTGCCAGACCGCGGCGAAACCGTGCACCACGCTCAACGGGCCCTTCTCCGGCGCGCGCGGCTGCGGCCGATAGGGACAGGTCTCGCCCCAGAAGGCGAGCAGGTGCTGGATCGCCGAGACCTGGGTGTAGGGCGCGATGTCCTTGCCGAAGGCCAGGGCATCGGCCGCTCTTCCCGCTGCGAGCTGGCGGTAAATGCGCTCCAGGGCGTCGTGTCCGGCGCCGGCGCCGAAGCAGCGCACGTCGGCCGCGAGCCCCGGCGGCCGTTCCTCGGTGCGCATCGGCGGACCGTCCCCTGCGGGATCGAAGCAGAAAACGTTGTCGAGCACGCGGGGCGGACGCAGCGTGAAGTCCTCGCCGAGCTGCGCGATCACGCGGTCGGCGACTTCGATCTGATCCGGGGCCATCAACTCGGGCGCGCTCGCGCTCAGCATCAGCAGCCGCAGCAGCTCCTGCGTGGCGCTGCTGGTGAGATTCGCGTGGACGCGCACCGGCGTCCTCGCGCTGCCGTCCTTCTCGGCCCGTCGGTGAATCGCGTACGCCAGCTTCCACACGCCTCGCGGGACGGCGTAGTAGCGCATCAGGTAGGCTTTCGCCAGCATGCGCACCGCGTTGAGGACCCGTGCCGCGGGCGGCTTGCCCAAGGCGACCTGCGCCTGCGTCAGCGCCTTCAGGTAATCGACCAGCGCGATCCAGCTCGCCTCGCGCCCGCGCTGCCCGGCGGAAGAGCGGGAGAGAAACTGCGCCAGCAGCTTCGCGGCGTGCGGCTCGCCGGCGTCCTGCACCCGCGCAAGCACCTCCGCACGCGCCTGCTCGTTCTGCTCGGGAGCAGGAGTCTTTGCGAGGCTGTCGAGCCAACCCCTGAGGTCGTTCAGCGCAATGAGCGGCTCGGCGTCGCGCAGCTCGTCGAGCAGCTTGCCTGCCGTGGCGGGGTCGCCCAGCGGGTTGCCCGAGCCGCCGTCGCCGTCCTTGGTCCAGTTCAACATCGCTCCGCTCCGGGGCCGATTGTACGCGCGGCGGGTCGGATCCGCTGCGCTAGACGTCGCGGTCGATCAGCGGCGGGACCTCGCCGCCGGGCAGTGCCTCGACGTCCCTGAGCTTGCGCTCGATCTGGCGCGTGCGCGTTTCGGCGGCGTCGATCGAGTTCGCCACCGTCTGCAGCTGGGCCTTGGTTCGCGCCAGCACCTCCCCGAACCTGCCGAACTCGGTCTTCACCGCGCCGAGCACCTGCCAGACTTCGGACGAGCGCTTCTCGATCGCGAGCGTCCGGAAGCCCATCTGCAGGCTGTTGAGCAGCGCCGAGAGCGTGGTCGGGCCGCACAGCGTGACGCGGTAGTCGCGCTGCAGCGCCTCGAACAGCCCGGGCCGGCGCAGCACCTCCGCGTACAGGCCCTCGAACGGCAGGTAGAGCAGGCCGAAGTCGGTGGTCGCCGGCGGCGCGAGGTACTTCTCGGCGATCGTCTTGGCCTCCAGCCGGATGCGCGCTTCGAGCGCCTTCGCCGCGACCTCGACCGCGACCGGGTCCGCGGCGTCCTGCGCCTCCTGCAGGCGCTGGTAGTCCTCGGTCGGGAACTTGGCGTCGAGCGGCAGCCACACCGGGCCCTCGCTGTCGCGCCCGGGGAGGCGGATCGCGAACTCGACGCGGTCGCGCGAGCCGGGCTTGGTGGCGACGTTGGTCTCGTACTGCTCGGGAGTGAGCATCTGCTCGAGCAGCGAGGCGAGCTGCACCTCGCCCAGCACGCCGCGGTTCTTGACGTTGGAGAGCACCTTCTTCAGGTCGCCCACCCCGGCGGCGAGCGACTGCATCTCGCCCAGCCCCTTGTGCACCTGCTCGAGGCGCTCGGAAACCTGCTTGAACGACTCCGACAGCCGCTGCTCGAGCGTCGCGTGGAGCTTCTCGTCCACCGTGCGGCGCATCTGCTCGAGCTTGTCGGCGTTCTCGATGCGGATCTTCTCCAGGCGCTGCTCGACCGCCCCGCGCAGCGTCTCGAACTGCTGATTCTGCAGCCCCGCGACCGAGGCGATCTGGGTCGACATCCCCTGCCCGAACGAGGCGAGACCGCGCGAGAGCTCCTCGCGCGCCTCCCTCGCCGAGGCACGCTCGCGCGCGAGCAGCATCAGCAGCAGCGCTACCGCGACCGCGGCGGCCACCAGCGTCAAAACCAGCAGAATCTCGACCATCCCTGCTCCCGCACCGGACAGCCGCGATTTTCGCAGGAAATGCGGGATTCGGGTTCCGCAGGCGGCGCGGAACTAGCCGCCCGAGGCCTGCGCGACCACCCAGCCGGAATTGAAGCGGAGCAGGATGATCGACTCGCCCGGCTGCAGGCTGCGGTAGCGCGCCACCTCGTGGTGATCGATGACGTCGATCCTGGCGTCATCGCTCAGCTCGATGGTGTAGCGGCAGTGGTTCAGGGTCTGCCCGTTGGGCTCGCAGTCGGATCGGGTGCGGATCACGCCGGCCATCTTGCGCCCCTCGGCCAGCGCCCGCCCGCGCTCGATCTGCAGCAGGTAGTGCCCGCCGGCGCCGTTGTCGCGCCAGGAGGTGAACCAGGCGCCGGAAGGAATCGGGGGCGCCTCGTTCGAGGCGTTCGGGCCGCAGGCGGCGAGGGCGCCGGCCACCAGCAGCGCGCCGAGCAGCCGTCGCCGGCCCGCGCCGTGCATTTTCTGAGCTCGCATCGTCTCCTCCCGCTCAGTGTGCCGTGGCGAAAGTAGGGGCTTCAATCGGGGCGCGGTCAAGCGCCGCCGGCCGCCGGGACGGGCGGACGTGGCAAAACGTTCACCTTGGTCAACGAATCGGGACGATGCCGCTCAGCGCTGCCCGGGCATGTCGCCCGGCTTGTTGCGCATCCAGTCCGCGGTGGCGAGGAACTGCTGCATCAGCCAGTAGCGCAGCTCGGGCGGCTCGACTCCGCTTTCCTCCAGCGCGCGGCCCATGCACGCGAGCCAGGCGTCGCGCTCGGCCTTGCCGATCGGATACGGCAGGTGGCGCGCCCGCAGCATCGGGTTGCCGACCTTCTCCTGGTAGAGCGGCGGCCCGCCGAGGTAACCGGAGAGGAACATGAACAGCTTGTCGCGCGAGCCGGAGAGGTCCTCGGGATGGAGCTTGCGCACCGCGTGGAACTCGGGCTCGGAGTCCATCAGCGCATAGAAGCGCTCGACGAGGCGAAACAGCGCGGTTTCCCCTCCCAGCAGCTCGAATGGCGTGGCCTCTTTTGACATCGGACAAACGTAATTCTCTCAGGAAA